>NZ_DAFZ01000032.1 GCF_002498065.1 Methanoculleus sp. UBA208
GACGTCCCGGCAGGAACGGAGCCTGAGCACCGAAGGTGCGATATCCAATGGAAAGCCGTTTCACCCTTCTCGCTCAGAATGCAGCTCAGATGGTAGATACCTGGGAAGTAAGGGCTCCAATTAGGGTATACCGAAGGTTCGGAGATCTTTTTGGGACGACCTCCCCCACTCGAAGACCTCCGCTCTTCTCATGCTCTGATTCTTCGCACCTTCGGTGCTCACGCTCCGGTTCTTACGAACCATCGCGCTACGAACCGTCGCACAGCGAAGGCCTTCGGTCTTCTCAAACTCCGGTTCTTCGCACCTGACGGTGCTCACGCTCCTGCCCTCTGGCCAGTCGCGTAACGAACCATCGTTTACCGTCTTAACCCGCGGCTATACCTGAGGACGCGGTAGACCGCATAAAACCCGACAAGCACCGCAACCACGTAGCCCGCGGTTGCGAGAATCGAGACGTACCCGGGGACGGGGAGATCCGCTATCCGGAGCACCAGCGACGAACCCACGACGATCGCGGCGACCACCAGCCCGACGATGATCTTGTCGCTCGTCCGGTCGATGACGCCGACGATCTCGTTGAGGTCACGGTTTTCAAGCTCGAGCGTGACGGTGCCCTCCGAGAGAGTCTTTAAGGTCTCGTTCACGTTTCCGGGGATGGCAAGCAGACCCTCCGCGGCGTCGATCAGGGACCGCACCGCGCCAGTCACGTTATCCGGAGATAACCGCTGCTGCGCGGCGATCTCCAGCAGGTACGGCCGGACTCTCTGGTCGAAGTTAAACGTCGGGTCCAGCCGGATGCCGATGTCCATCACCATGACGATCACCTTCATCATCAGCATCAGGGTGGACGGCACCCGGATGTGGTACCTGCGAAGGGTGTCGGTCAGGCCCCGGATGGCGATTGCAAAGTTCACCCGCTCGAGTTTCATCTCCCGGTAGTCGAGCAAAACCAGGTAGAGGTCGTCTTTTACGGCGTCGAGGTCCGCCGGGCTGATGTGCACGTCGAGCTTCCCGAGCGCCGCGATCACCCCGGCCACGTCCGTCCGGGTCATGGCGAGGAGGAGATCGACGAAGACCCGTCTTCTTTCCGGGCGGAGGACGCCGACGATGCCGTAGTCGAGGAAGACGATCTCGCCCTGGTCCGTCACCAGGAGGTTGCCCGGGTGGGGGTCCCCGTGGAAGAACCCGTCGGAAAAGATCTGCTTAACGTAGGCGGAAAAACCGATGTCGGCGACCTCTTCGGGGAAGAGGCCGAGACTCCGGATGGCCTCCACGTCGTCGATCCGCACCCCCTCGACGTAGTCCATCGCAAGCAGGTGGGGACCGGAGAGGTTCCAGTGGATGGCGGGGATCTTCACGCACGGGACGTCCTCGAGGTTCCGCCTGAGGCGCTCCGCGTTCATCCCGTCCTGGGTAAAGTCCAGTTCGCGCCGGATCTGGGCCGAGAACTCGTCAACCATGCCCCGCAGGTTGTATACCCGCAGGTCAGGGAACATCGACTCCACCCGTGTCACGAGCGACTGCAGGATCAGGAGATCGGTCTCGATCAGGTCGACGATTCCCGGGCGCTGCACCTTGAGGGCAATGACCCGGCCGTCTTTCGTCACGGCCCGGTGCACCTGCGAGAGGGAGGCCGCCGCGACCGGCTCCTCCTCGATGATAACGAAACACTCCTCGAGGTTTTTGCAGTATTTCATGATCACCGGCCGGACGTCTTCATACGGAACAGGGGCAACCCGGTCCTGCAGCCTCTGCAGTTCCTCGATCAGTTCGGGCGGGAGGAGTTCACGGCGGGTGCTCATGATCTGGCCGAACTTTATGTAGGTGGGCCCCAGTTCCTCGATAGCAAGCCGGATCCGCTCGTATACCGATCGTTTCTCTTCGGGGGGCTTGCGGAATATCCGTAACCGCTCGCTCCCGGGAATGACCTCCTCGACGAGGATCCCGAAGCCGTACTTGACCAGCACATCCGCTATCTGGCGGTAGCGCCGGAGCCGGGTGACCATCGGCGATGAATCCGCACTCCCGATACTTAAGGGATGGGGCGGATCATCCCCGGGAGGAGGGGCGGCTACGTACGAGGGACTTCCAGGGATAGGGGACGAAGAGGAAGAGCGGCACGGCGAGGACGATCGCGAGCGGGATCGTTGCGAGGCCGAGCGTCAGCGTGGTCATATCGGCGATCCAGCCGGTGACCGAGACCCCCATCCCGCCCACGCCGACCGCGAGCCCGAGCATCAGGCCGGAGACCAGCCCGACGTTGCCCGGGGCAATCTCGTGGGCCATGGCTACGGTGACGGCGAAGGTCGACCAGAGAATGAATCCGAAGATCATCAGCGCGGCGAGCGAGAGAATACCGCCGGACGTGAGGAATACGACGAACGGCGGGATGGCGGCAACAAGCCCGACGAGCGTATACTCTTTGCGGCCGTAGCGGTCGGAGAGCACACCGCCGACCACCTGCCCCACGACCCCGGCGATGAGCGTGCCCGAGACCAGGATATTCGCGGTCACGAGGTCGAACCCCCGCATGGTGAGGATGGTGGGAAGGAAGGCGACCGAGCCGAAGATCGCCCACGCCCGGAGGCCCGAGGCCGCGACCAGGAGGCCGATCGCCCGGTAGGAGGGTTTGGCAGCAGGGCCGGGCATTTCCGGGACGGCGTCCCGGTCGGGAGCGGGCAGGATACGCCTGAGTACCACCGCGATCGCGATGCCGGGGACGGCGAGGATAACAAGGCCCGGAAGGCCCATGAGGCCGACGGCTACACCCGCGCAGATGGGCCCGATCGCGTAGCCCAGGTTGCCGCCGATGACGAAGTAGGAGGTGATCCGGCCCCGGATTGAGTCCCTGGCCAGACGGCTGACGGTGCCGAGCGCGCTCGGGTGGAAGAAGGCGTGCCCCAGCGCCGCGACGGCGACGGATGCGAGGACGAGGAAGTAGTTGTCGAGCAGCCCGACGATGGATATGAAGATCGCGCTTATGGCCACGCTCGTGCCGACGTGGACCGCAAATCCCCGGGTATCGAAGACCCAGCCGACGAGCGGCTGCACGAACGACGACGTGAGGTTGTAGACCGTGACGATCAGCCCGGCGAGGAAGAACGAGTAGCCCTGGTCCGCGATGAGGAGCGGGAGGATTGCAGGGAGAACAGGCGAGTAGAGGTCGGTGACCAGGTGGGCGGCGGAGAGCCCCCAGACCGGTTTGGTATCAACAGCCACGATTGTCAGATCCTCTTTAAGCGTATGACCTCGACCGTGATATCTACTCGGTCTTTGCGGTGATGCGCAAACGTCCGCCGCATCGGAAACGCGCACCGGATCACCTCCTCGATCGTTGCCCGGCCATCCGTGTAGGCGGCGACGAACGGGGTCGAGCCCTCGTTGAAGATGCCGTAGACAACGCCCGCGAGTTCGAGCGCCAGATCGATGAACGGCCGGTCGGCGTGCGCCTTCTGCGCCCCGAACGGCGGGTTCATCACGACGGTGTCGCAGGCGAGGCTTGAGCGGTCGAGATCGGGGTCCCGGATGTCGGCGACCAGGAACTCGACGGTGACGCCGAGTGCCTCTGCATTCCGCCGGGCGACGGCTATCGCGGCCGGGTCGATGTCCAGCCCGGTCACGGCCGATGCCCCGAGGAGGGCGGCGCCGCATGCAAGGACCCCCGTCCCGCACCCGAGGTCGCAGACCCGCTGCCCCCCGATCGCCCCCTGCATCGCGGCATGGTGGAGGAGGCGGGCCGCCACCGGCGCCGGGGTCTGGTACTGCTCGAGCCGGGCCGTCGGCCGCTCGAAGCCCTCCAGGCGTTCGAGCCGCATCTCAAGCTGCCGCAGGTTCATGGTGCAAGGTACTCGTCGATGGCGTAGTCGTCCCAGGCCCGGGCCCCGCAGAGGATCTCGAACTCCGGCGGGGTCAGCACCGGGACGGGGAACCGGATCTGGTCGTCGTAGGCGAGCCGGGGGCAGGCGGTGTTCACGTAGGCCCCAAACCCGAGGTCGAGCATCTCGGCAGGCGAGACTTCGCGCATCGCGACGAGGAAGGCTCTATCCGAGAGGGCGACGAGCCGCCTGGCGAGGTCCATCCGCTGCTGCCCGCTCTTCGTGCTGACGATGATCCCGAAGCTCGCGGCATCCCGGGCCTTCTCCATCACCGCGGCGCGGCGGCGGACCAGGCGGTCGGCATCCACCTCCTGCGCCTCGCGGGTGTAGGGGTCGAGCGCCACCACCCTTGAGCGGGTGGCGAGCCGGATGCCGATGGGGTGGAAGACCCCCGTCCCGACGAAGAGGATCTCATCCGCCCCCGTTGCCCGTGCGGCGGCGAAGTTGCACCCGAGCACCTGCCCAGGAGTCGGCGTGCGCTGATCACCGGGAGCGACGACCGCCTCGATGCCGTGCTCGCGGAGGAACGCCGTCATCGCGCCGAGCAGGTGAACGTGCTGGACGGTGGTGACGAGGCCGATGCGGCGGGCGGTAAGGAGATGAAGGGCCTTTTCAAGCGCGTTTACGTCGAAGTCAAAGCGGACCGGCTCGTAGATTACTTCCGGGCGCTCCTCGACAGGTGCGTGGCCGAAGTGCACCAGGACATCGGCATACGCGAGCGCATCGAGCGCGAGGTCGCAGCCCCCGTAGCAGGGGTCGCCGCTGACGATTACCTCAAACCCCGCGTCGCGGAGGGCGGCGGCCGTCCCCGGAGCCTGCCGGGCGAGGCCGGCGGGGAACTGGAGGGCGACGTTCCGCACTCCGCGCTCGCGGAGCTTCTCGATAAGGTCAGAGACAGGTATCAACGACACGCACCTGCGTCTCGGAGACCTCGATCCTGACCAGGGTCTTGAGCGGGCGGCCGATATCTTCGTCACCGCGGGAGATGACCACGCAGATGTCGGCGATCTCGGCACCCACCTGTTCGATGGCGCTGATGAGGGCGCGGAGCGTCCCCCCGGTGCTGCAGACGTCGTCGATGATCACGACCCGGTCGCCCGCGGCGACGCCGTTTAAGTAGAGTTCTCCCTTCGAATAGCCCGTGGTCTGGTGCACCGCGACCTCCCCGGGGAGATCGTAGGAGCGCTTCCTGACGACCACCAGCGGGATGTCGGTCATCATGGAGAAGGCGACACCGATGTGGATGCCCATCGCCTCGCAGACGACGATCTTGTCGACGCCCTCAAGGTCGAGAATCCGCACCATGGCACAACCGATCTCGCGAAGGAGCGCGGGCTCGAGAAGCGGCACCCCGTCGGTGATCGGGTTGATGAAGTAGTTGTACTCTCCCCGCTTCATGACCGGGGAGGTTTCCAGCGAATGAATCAACCGTTCAAGCATTTGTATCACTCATATCGTTCAGGAACTGCTCGATCACGTCGCGGGTGACGTGAGACATGCAGACGATCCGCATGTGCCCGTTCCGGGTCGTCGAGACCCGCCAGCCGGCTGGCGCGCGGTCGCAGGAGAACGTCGCCACGTTGACGTCCGGGGTCACCGCTCGCGGGTAGCCGAGCGTCTCCATCCCCTCGATCAGCCTTCGAGCGTTCTCCATGCATCCGGCGACCACAGCCCGCATGCCGTCCATCCCCAGGTACTCGAGGACCGCAACGGCCGCGGCCACCGACGCCCCGGGCCGGGTGCCGGCGAGGGTGCACTCCCGCTTCACCGTCAGGTAAGGGGTATCGACGTTGAGACTCGAGAAGCACGCCGGGTTCCGAACGAGGAGGCAGCCTGCCGGGATGGTGCTCATCCCCATCTTGTGGGGGTCGACGGAGACGGAGTCGACGCCGGGGAGCCGGAAGTCGAACGGGATGGGGCGGTCGAGGAACGGGACCACCATCCCGCCGAACGCGGCGTCGACGTGAAGGAAGACATCCCGGTCTTCGGCAACCTCGGAGAGGCGAACGATGGGGTCGACCATGCCGTACTCCGTCGTCCCGACGACACCGACGATTGCGACCGTGCTTTTGTCCACGAGACCGTCGAGTGCCTCCGTGTCCATCCGAAACTCGCCATCGAGCGGAACTGTCCGCATCTCAAGCCCCAGGATGTCGCAGGCCTTCTGGAACGAGAAGTGGCTCGACGCCGGGACCACCACGTTCGGGGACTTCACCGGTTTCTGCTTCTTTGCGATCCGGAACGCCTGGATGTTCGACTCGGTTCCGCCGCTTGTTGCGTATCCCCCGGCGTCCGGGAGGTGCATCAGCGTACCGAGCCGCTCGACGAGGAGCTCCTCGAGCGCGGCCGTCCCGGGGAAGAGCCCGGGGTCGCCGAGGTTGGTCTCGAGGAACATCGCATGCGCCCGTGCCGCGACCGGGTGGGGCGGCGTGCACATCGAACTCAGGATATTCCGGTAACCGATGTCCTCCCGCCGTTTTGACGAAAGGAAGGAGAAAAGATCTTCCTCAGGGCATCCAACTTCACGCATTTCTTCTCGCCGCATCAAGGAGGATCTGCCGCTCTTTCCGCGCTACGGCCTCACGGATGCGGGGGACCGCATCGATGTTTGCGGAGACGCTGTTGATGCCGTGCCCGACTAGCCAGGTGACCATATCGGGGTCGGAGCCGGCCTGGCCGCAGATGGAGCACTCGACGTCGTGCTCACGGCAGGCGTTGATCGCGTAATCGATCAGCCAGAGCACGGCAGGGTGCTTGGGCTGGTACATATCGGCGACGTGCTCGTTGTTCCGGTCGATGGCGAGCGTGTACTGGATGAGGTCGTTCGTCCCGAACGAGGCGAACCGGATCCCGGCCCTGATGAAGTCCTCGATGAGGATGGCGCTGCTCGGGACCTCGATCATGACGCCGATGGTCGCGTTCTCCACGTCGACCCCCCATTCCTTCATCATCGCCCGGGCCCGGACGAACTCGTCGGGGTGGTTGACCATGGGAAACATCACGCCGAGGTTGTCATAGCCCGCGGCCCAGAGCCTCTTGAAGGCCTCCACCTGCAGGCGGAACTGTTCGGGGCTCCGGAGGTCCCGGCGGATGCCGCGCCAGCCGAGCATCGGGTTGTGCTCGACCGGCTCGTCTTCGCCGCCCTCCATGTTGCGGAACTCGTCGGTCGGGGCGTCCAGGGTCCGGACCCAGACGGGTTTCCCCGGGAAGGCGTCGAGCACCGTCTTGATGCCGCCGTAGAGCTCGGCGATGAACTCTTCTTCGGCGCCGTGCTCGATGTACCAGCCGGGAGTCTTCGCGAGGCCGAGGATGAGGTGCTCGATCCGCAGAAGGCCGACGCCGTCCGCTCCGGTGGCGGCGGCCCGCTGTGCGGCCTCGGGGAGGGAGACGTTCACCTTGACGAGGGTGCCGGTGATGACCGGAGCGGGTGCTCCCGCCGCCGGGGCGGCTGCCGGTGCCGCCGCTGCCGGCGCCTCGACCGCTCCCTCGTAGATGATGCCCTTCTCGCCGTCGACGGTGATGATCTGGCCGTCTTTCAAGAGTTTCGTCGCCTTCTTGGTCCCGACGACCGCGGGTGTCCCGAGTTCCCGGCTCACGATGGCCGCGTGGCAGGTCATGCCGCCTTCGTCGGTGACGATGGCATTGACCCGCCGCATCGCCGGCACCATGTCGGGGTTGGTCATCTTGGTGACCAGGATGTCGCCGTCCTTGACGGCGCTCGTGTCCTTGACGTCCCGCACGATCGCGACCCGGCCGCTCGCGACGCCGGGGGAAGCGCCCTGGCCTTCCAGCAGCATCACGCCGAGCGCGCCCCGGGGCTTTTCTGCGGGTTCCGCTCCGGCACGGGGGATCTCAGGGCGCCGGATGGTCGTGATGGGCCGGGACTGGAGGATGAAGACGTCGTCCCCGACGATCGCCCACTCGATATCCTGGGGGACGCCGTAGTGGTCTTCGGCGATCTTGCCGAGCATTGCAAGGCGCGCCACTTCCGCGTCGGAGAGGACCGGGCCGGTGCGCTGTTCGCCGGAGAGCTCGACGACCTTCGTCCCGTGCTGGCCCTCCGGCACGATCATGATCTCCTTTTCGGCGATCAGGCGGTCGACAACCCGCTCGGAGCGCAGGTCAAAGACGTAGTTGTCCGGGGAGACGGCCCCCGAGACGACGGCTTCGCCGAGCCCCCAGGAGCCCTCGATGATCGGCAGGGGCTCGCCGGTGACGGGGTGGGAAGTGAACATGACGCCGGACTTCTCCGACCGGATGAGTTCCTGCACGACGACGGCGATGTTCACGCTCCGGTCGTCGAACCCCTGTTTTGCCCGGTAGTAGATGGCCCGCGCGCCATACAGGGAGGCCCAGCACCGCTGGACCGCGTCAAGAAGGTCGTCTTCCCCGAGAATATTGAGAAACGTCTCCTGCTGGCCGGCAAAACTGGCATCGGGCAGGTCTTCGGCGGTGGCGCTCGACCGGACGGCGACAACCGTCCCGTCAGCCCCCATCCGGGAGTATGCATCGGTAATCTCCTCTCTGATTTGATCGGGGATCTCGACGCTCAGGACGAGGTCCTGAGCGTCCCTGGAGACCGATTCCAGCGCTCCGTTGTCGTCGACATCCAGACGCTCCAGTCTGCGGAAGAGTGCATCTTCGATCCCGGTCTCTACAAGAAACCTTCGGAATGCCTGGGCGGTCACCACAAACGCCTTCGGCACGGGAAGGCCGATCGAGGTCATCTCCCCAAGAGAGGCCCCCTTTCCACCTACGGAGACGATATCTTCCTTTTTTATTTCTTCGAGCCACAAAACGTTGGGCATTTCCTTCATGCTCGCACCACACATATACTTCTCACCATTACATAAAAGATTTCGGAGGAAAAAGCATCAATACATATGATGTTGAACTAGTATGGGTTGAACCGTGAAATATAGAGTGTTGGTCAGCGACCCGCTGGCAGAGGAAGGGATTGACATCCTGAAGGAATTCTGCGACGTGGATGTCAATACCGGGCTGACCGAGGATCAGCTCGCAGATATTATCGGGAACTACGATGCCCTGCTGGTGCGCTCGGGAACCGAGGTGACGGCACGGGTCATCGACGCAGGAGAGAGACTCAAGTTCATCGGCCGTGCCGGCGCCGGGGTCGACAATATCGATACGGAGGCGGCGACGCGCAGGGGCATCATCGTCGCGAACGCTCCCGAGGGAAACACCCTGGCGGCCACGGAGCACACGATGGCGATGATGCTCTCGCTCGCGCGCAATATACCCCAGGCGACCGCATCGCTCAAGAAGGGCGAGTGGAAGCGCTCCAAGTTCATGGGCGTCGAACTCAACGACAAGGTTCTCGGCATCGTGGGATTCGGGCGTATCGGTAACGAGGTGGCGAAGCGTGCACGGGCGATGGAGATGAAGTGCATCGCCTACGACCCCTTCATCAGTAAGGAGCGGGCGGCAAACCTCGGTGTGGAGCTGGTGCCGCTCGACGAGCTCTTCCGGAGAGCGGACGTGATCACGGTCCACACGCCGCTGATCAAGGAGACGCGCCACGTCATCAACGCCGAGACGATTGCGACGATGAGGGACGGCGTCCGGCTGATCAACTGTGCACGCGGCGGGATCATCGACGAGAAGGCGCTCGCAGACGCGATTGCGAGCGGCAAGGTCGCCGGTGCGGCGCTGGACGTCTTCGAGAGCGAGCCGCCGACGGACTCCCCGCTCCTCGGGCTCGACAGGGTTATCGTCACCCCACACCTCGGGGCGAGCACGGTCGAGGCGCAGAAGAACGTCGCGGTCTCGGTCGCAAACCAGTGCATCAGCGTTCTATCCGGCGGCGCGGCGAAATACGTGGTGAACGCGCCGATGATCCCCGCCGAGCAGCAGGCGCTGGTCGAGCCCTACGCGATGCTTGCGCAGAAGATGGGCAGCCTCCTCATCCAGCTCGTCGAGGGACGGCTCGAGTCGCTCGAGATCACCTACGGGGGCGAGGCCGCCCAGTTACCGAACACGAAGTTCGTCACCCGTGTTATCCTGAAGGGCATGCTCGACCCGATCCTCCAGGTGCCGGCCAATATCGTGAACGCCGAGTTCGTGGCAAAGGAGCGCGGCATCCGGATGAGCGAGACGACGACGGAGGAAGCGCAGGGGTTCAAGAATATCATCACCATCACCGCAAAGACCGACAGAATGACCGAGACGGTGAGCGGGAGCGTTTCGGGCCCGAACCGCGCGCGGATCGTGAGCATCGGCGGTTACATGACCGACCTGACCCCGACCGGCCACGTGGTCATCTCCCGCCACACCGACAAGCCGGGCGTCATCGGCAAAGCCGCGACAATCCTCGGCCGGGTGAACGTGAACATCGCGGGGATGCAGGTGGGACGCCACAAGCCCGGCGAGGAGGCCCTGATGGTCCTCACGGTCGATTCCGCGGTGCCGGCCGACGCGATGGACGAGATCAAGAAGATCGACGGCATCCACACGGCAAAGCACGCCGAGATCTGATCGGTCGGATCGTCACCCCCTTTTGCACCGCGTCCCGGCCCCCGATGCGGCTGAGCCGGCACGGAGCGGTTTTTGAGGCAAGCGAATAATTTTATACCCGGAGCACCAACCTTATTGATCGTCGGGCAGACACGGGCTCGTGGTCTAGCTGGTTATGACGTCGCCTTGACATGGCGGAGGTCCTGAGTTCGAATCTCAGCGAGCCCATCATTGTTTTTGAAAACAAGCGCTTTTATGAAATTATTTTCTGGGCGCAATGTTGCTCAAATGAACCCATAATTCCAACAAAATTGTGCTGGCGACACGCGAGTTATTGTGCCACCCCCTGAGCACGATCTCCGCCCCCCTGCTTTTCCGCAGGAATTGTGTCCGAAACCCACATGCGTTTTTTCAGGACTTTCCATACAATCCGTGCCGTCTCAGACGTCCGAGGAGAGGGCAGGCTGTTCCATCTAGGAGGCCGGTAGCAAGGTTGATATTTCACGCACCTGTGAAGGGTGCGACTAGCCCCGGCCATGAGGAGGAGGGTAAGGATTGTCAATTTCAATCCACGCACCCG
>NZ_DAFZ01000069.1:0-13605 GCF_002498065.1 Methanoculleus sp. UBA208
CCTCCCCTGTCCCCACCCCCCTGCATGGCGATATCCACAGGAAAGCCGAGTCCACAGATGCGCAACAGGCAGCCTAATATCCCAAGCAAGGCTACCCCACGTCCCATAGCATCTCAAAGATGCACACTAATGTAGAAAAGTCTTCAAAAAAAGCAAACCGCAAGAGCGGAGGAGAATTACTCCTCGGACTCTTTCGTCTCTTCACTCTCGGCGGTCTCAGCAGGTTCGGGGGTCTCTTCCGCCTCAACGACCTCGGGCGCCGCCTCCGGCTTTTCCGGACGCGAGATCGTCTCTTTCATGACGACGTCGTTGATATCGGAATAGTTCTCGAAGATCTCGCGGACCAGGGTGCCCCGCCAGACCATCCAGCGCCGGTCGTACGTGATTGCGGGGGGAAGCTCCAGTTCGGCCGTGCCGTCGGCGATGCTGATCCCGATGTCGGTCCGGCCCGAGAAGAGCTTGATGAGGCCCTTGATCTGCTCCACCGGGTCCTCGACCTTCTCGAGGATTGCATAGGAGTAGTTCAGGGTTTTGCCGGCAAGCGGGTGGTTGAAGTCGACGACCGCACGCCTTCCGATGACGTCGACGACGACGCCCTCGCGGCCTTCGACCTCGATCCGCATCCCCCGCTTCGGTTTCTCGCCAAACTGCGTGACCGGGACGGACTTTACGGCCTCTTCCTCGTGCGCCCCGAACGCCTTCTCGGGCGGGACGTCGACTTCTCCCTCGGCGCCGACCTCTTTACCAATCAGTTCGTCCTCAAGGCCGATGATGATGTGGTGGCTCCCCAGGCGGACGGTGACCGGACCGTACTCCGCCCGCGGGTTGTAGATTCCCTCTTCCTTTGCGTTCTCCTCATCCGTGGTATCGAAGATATTCTCACCGACGCGGCCGGTGTACCTGAGCCTGATAAAATCTCCTTCCTGAAGTGCCATTCCATTCACCTTGGATAGCGGATGCGTTGCGGTCGCGGTACGCCTCCCGCACCGGCCCGCCGCATGCCTGCGTCTTGTTGTTCCATTTTATTTGGATGGAATGGTATTTATACTGTCTACCAGAATCCCCTGGCGGGATCATGGACGAAATACAGCAACAGACCGGCGGGATCTCGTACGCCCCTTCTCCCCCGGAGGAGTTCTGCGGCAGACGGGAGGAACTTGAGCAGATTTCTGCCACCCTCTCGCGGGCGGGAGAGCACGGGCAGGCGGTGATGATCTCCGGCCCGCCGGGAATCGGGAAGAGTTCGCTCCTGAACTGGCTCGCATACGAGGTACAGGAACGCCCCGGCGGGCGCCAGTCCCCTGTCCTCAGGGCGGAGGTCTTCGACCTCCCCGGGATGATCTTCTCTGCGTTCCGGGAGTTGTTGAACGATCTTCGGCGCTCCTCGGCATCCGCAAGGTTCGGGAGCATCCTTGACGTCGAGAGCATGAAAGAGGCCATCCGGTATGCCGACGACGTCTTCGAGAAATACGCCGCCCCGGTGGAGCCGGTCGGCCTGCTCCCGAAGGCCGGCGAGGAGATCGTCGGCGTCTTCGCCCGGTCGCCCGAGGTCGGATACGACCGCGTATACCAGGCGTTCGAGGAACTGCTCAGGGGGCTTGGGAGACAGATGAGCATGGCCGGCCATGTTGCGGCGGTTCTCCTGGACGACGTCCACCTCGCCTCGAGCCACGACCGGCGCCTCCTCCGGGATGTCGTGCACGACCTCCCGCCCGGCATCCTCCTCGCCTTCACCTGTCGGACGGAGGATGGCGCCGGTTCCGGATACGCGGCGATGCGGGAGGAGATCCGGGATCTCGGTATCCGCGAAGTGCAGCTCTTCAGGATGCAGCGGCACGAGATCCGGGAACTCGGGGAGAGGCGGTTTGACTTCTCCATCGACGATGCCGCCGCCGGCCTCCTCGAAGAGAGTGCGGGCGACCCGTTCCGTCTAATAACTTGCTTCAACGCCCTGCGCAACCGGGGGCTTGCACCGTCCCGGGAAAACGTCGCGGACGTCATCGCCGGGGCGAAAGAGCCGGCGGATCTTGCCTTTGCCGCGCTCCCCGAACCCATGAAGGCATGGACGGAGGAACTCTGCGTCTTGAACCCCCCGTTCCCCGTGCCGATCATGGCCTGCATGCTCGACCTCCAGGGAGCGGACGTGACCTTGATGGCGGATAGGATGCAGGAGAGCGGCATCTTCCGAAGGCTTCCGGGCGGCGAGTATGCCTTCGCGCACCCCCTCCTGCAGGAGCACTGCAGGCGGGAACTCTCCACCGATACGGGAGTAACGCTCAACGCCCGTGCCGCGGATTGCTTCGAGCGTTCCATGCACCGCCTCCCCGGCAGGCTGCACGTCCTCCTTTCGCTTGCCGGCCACCTCTTTGACGCGCGCGAGTACGGGAAAGCCGCCGACCTGAACCTGGAGATCGGACTCCGGTTCCACCATCGCAAGGACCACGATACCGCCCTGATGCTCACGGAGCGGGCGGTCGTCTCCGCGGAGCGGCTCGGGGACGACGCGCTCCTCGCCGCCGCAGAGCGGCAGAGAGACGTTATCCGGCAGAAAACCTCCGGCCCGCCCGGGGTCGGGCGGTGAGGGTTTATCGTTGTTCCCGAGAGACGATCTGACGCAGAGTGGGCATGCTCGAAGTAGAAGCAAAATATGCGGTCGGAGACCTGGAGAGCGTCAGGGCCGGGCTCGACCGGAAGGGAGTGCGGATGGGGAGAAGGCAGCAGGAACGCGACGTCTACTACAACGCCCCCCACCGCGATTTCAAAGAGACGGACGAGGCGTTAAGGGTCAGGTACGACGACACCGGGGTCACCGCGACCTACAAAGGCCCGAAGATCCGGGTCGGGAGCGCGAAGGCCCGCGAGGAGTTCAACCTCGCGGTAGCCGACGGAGAGACGCTTGAAGGGATCCTCTCCCGTCTCGGTTTCCGGCGTGCCGCCACGGTCTCAAAAGTTCGGGAGTTCTACGAGATGGGGGACGTGACGGTTACGCTCGACAACGTCGAGGGGCTCGGGACGTTCGTCGAGATCGAGATCCTGACAGAAGACGATAAAGAGGACGCTGCCGACCGGATCACAGCGATTGCAAAAGAATTAGGTGTAGACGGTCCACCGATCTACACCTCGTATCTCGAGATGCTGTTGTCTAAACAGCGATAAGTTCTATATGGATATCTTTGGGCTCCTTCCCGAAACGGATGATAGCGCCGTAGCCTTCTGAGGCGGGTCCGGGGTTGACGACGGTGACACCGTCGACCTCGGTGATGCCCCGTGCCTCGTGGATATGGGCACAGCAGACCAGGTCGAACCGGGCCATGTGCTTCCTGATGCTCTGGCTCCCGACGTGGTTATCCTCGACGGTGTCCAGCGCCTCGTACGGCGGGGCGTGGCTGAGCAGGACGTTGTGGACATTTTTGTCCATGTGGCTGGTGATCCGGGTGAGTTCTTTATCGATCTCTTCCTCCGTCAGCTCGAACGGCGTGTCGAACGGGGTCTTGTTTGAACCCCCGAGACCCGCAAGCGTGATCTTGCCGAGCGCGATCCAGGAGTTGTGCAGACAGACCGCATCCGAGCGCTCAAGCACGTCGATGATCTCGCGGGGATCGCAGTTGCCGGGGATTGCGAAACACGGCACTTCAAAGTTGGAGAGTACCGAATCCACAGGCTCAAGTGGACCGAAATTGGTGATGTCGCCTGCAATGATGACTGCATCGTAGTCGTAGCTGAGAAAAGCGTCAAGCTTTCCGTAGTTACCGTGCAGATCTGCTAGGAGTAGCACATCCGTCATGCTCTATAGATGAGAAGTGTGTCTAAAAAACCTTATCTCATGATCCATCCACGAGCCGGTTATTCTGCCGTCGAGCGCCAGTTTCCCAAGAACCTTTTTTGTCTCGGCAAGGAGCGGGCGGGGCCGGTCGTTTTGGAGCGGGGTCCCGGGCAGCGGCATGAAATAGTGGAGGTGCGCCTTCCCGCCCCGGGTGACCAGTCGCACGAGGTCGAGAGTCGCGCGCTGGTCGTCGTCGCTCTCGAACGGCAGCCCGAGGATGAAGTCGACGACCGGGACGAGCCCGTGCTCCCGGCAGAGGTCGACGGCGCGGACGACGTCTTCCACGGTATGCCCCCGGTGCAGGCGGTAGAGCACACGATCGCTCCCCGACTGCGCCCCGAAGTGCAGGCGGGTGTTGGCGCAGTGGTCGAGGACGAGCTCGATGGATTGCCGCGAGACGCACTCCGGGCGCACCTCACCGGGGAAGGTGCCGAAGTAGATTCTGCCGTCGAGGCTCCGGAGAAGCCGATCAACTCTGTCGAGCCGGAGGTGGACGCCGTCGGAGCCGTAGGCGAAGGCGTTCGGAGTGACGAAACGGATATCCCGGTAGCGGGAGGCATGGCGCACGATCTCGTCGATGGAGCGGTGGCGCATGCACCGCCCGAAGAGGCGGGGTGTCTGGCAGTACCCGCAGGAGAACGGGCACCCGCGGGTGATCTCGACGAATCCCTTGATCCGCGTAAAGGGCGGGTGGCCGTCGAGGAGGACAGTGTGGCGGGCAGGCGCGTAACCGGCGGCAGTGGCGACGCCGGGAGGGGGATCCCTCCCCTCTTCGATGGCGGATAGAAGCGCCGGGAGGGTGTACTCGCCTTCCCCGACGACGACGTAGTCGGCATACTCCGCCACCTCGCGGTAACAGGCGGAGGCGTGGGGCCCTCCGACGATCGTTACGCAGTCGGCCCCCGCGATCTCGTCACGGTATATGCGCTCGTTGATGGAGTTTATGCTGTAGATGGTGACGTCGGGGTGCGGTCCGTCGGTGACCTCAAGGTGGTAGCCGTAACCCTCGCATGCCGCAAAGAGGGCGGCGAGGGTGTTGTTCGCCTGGGGTATGGCTCGCCAGTTGACGTTCATGTGTGTAAAGAAAATCCTCGTCTGCTGCCCGGTCCCGGAGATCGGGGCTGGCAGGAACGGTCCCGGTGCAGGCTCTTCGGCGCGGCCAAAAAACGATCGGTTCCGCAGAATATTCAGTATATTGTCTTTACAAAGAACAAGATTAATCTGACGCTACCGACGAAATATGAATAGGTACATGAAAATCACCGATTTCATGCGGATCTTTTCGAGTGAGCGCCGGATCGAAGTTCTGGACGCACTTCTGCGGGAGGAACCCAAGGACGAGATTAAAAGGCATATACCCTCCTCAACCTACGCTTTTACCGTCAGCTACCTGAAGAAGGTGGGGTTCGTCAGGGAGGCCGACGGCGAGGTCTCTCTGACCGATAGGGGGCACGCCAACCTCGTCGTCTTCGAGCGGTTCAAGGAGAGCATCAATGCCCTTCATATGCTCTATGAGGCTTTTCCGGACCATGTCATCGTATTCCCGGACGAGTTTGCTCTCCGCCTCTGCGATATCCGCGATGCCTAGGTTATCGCCTCGGAACCATCCGACATCTTAAAACCGCACCGCATATTCACCGACCATCTGAGAAACACCCGGGAGATTTATGGCGTCTCCCCGATCCTCTTCCCTGATTATCCCGAGTTCTTCAAGAGCCTGGCGGAGAGCATCGATACGATCTCTCTCGTGGTCACGCAGGAAGTCCTCGATATCATCTCGGCTTACCCGCTCGGGAACTATGAGAATCTCGAGATCTACCTCGCCCCGAGAGCCCCGGGGATCGCTGCCACCGTCACGGACACCTTCCTCTCGATAGGGTTCTTCTATAAGTCGGGGAGTTACGATTTCACGCGGGATCTCATCGCAACATCTCCAGCCGCAATAAAGTTTGGAAAGGATCTTATTCATCACTACAGGACGCAATCGCGCAGAATCGTATAGCCGGTATAGAGTATCCATTCTCCATCGACGAGGGCGTTGCGGAACAGCTCGAACCGGTTGCAGTAGGCGACGATATAGAAGGTGCTGTGAAGCGAACTGATGAGCAGCACATCGATACCGCTGATAATGCCTGAAAAATATGCACCGAAGACCGCCGCGTGGGCGGCCAGGCTGAGACCGAGCAGCAGGGTGGTGACCTGCGTCCGGGAGAGGACTGTCGGGATCGTCAGGATGCCCGCCGTCCTATCTTTATCGACATCACGGACGTCGTAGATGACGGTATTGACAAAACTTTTGCAGAAGAAGAAGAGGCAGACCAGCATGACCGGCAGGCTGAGGGTGCCGAGGAATATCAGGATGCCGAGCGACCAGGTGAGAGCGACGATACAGTTCTTTATGCCCCTGCTCCCTTTCAGCCTGTATCCTCCGATGCCCTTTGCATAGAGGTACGCAACGAGGAACGGCACGAGAAGGGCGGGGTTCGGATAGAGGACGAATGCGCCGACCGTGGCGATGAGCGCCGTCGTCAGGAGTGTTTTCCGAAATCGGCTTCCCCGTTTCTCATCCTCCTTGTTCTCCACGCCCCGATCGAACGCATAGGCTGCATATGCAATGAGTGCCGCGGCGGCAAATTCTGTGATCGGCGCGTTGTTCCCGAGGAACCCATACGCGAATTGCAGTTTTAGGGCTCCTGAAAGCGTAACCACAAGTATCGAGATGATAAGATTTTGCCCTTGCATAATGTACACAATCGGGGAGAGGAAAATATTACATTCTGACCGAAACTGTACAGTACTATTGGAGAAGTCCAATAACGTTGTAATTTTGCAAAATAACTGCACTAAATCGGCGAAACAGTAAGAAAACCATTTATACAGGTTATTTTTAATGTATATCTCGGGGATCAGATGCGTTACTCCGGGGCGGCGAGTACGAGTTGTCACAGGACGGGTAAGCAGAAACCGGAACAGGAGCAGGTAGCCGAGGCGCTGCTTTACCGCGGAAGCTGCTACGTGCAGGATGATGCCCACACCGCGGTATCTACCCGGAACCTTCTGGCACTGCTGGTTGACCGTCAGGAGGATGGAATTGTGCTGATCGGTCCGGATCAGACCGTTGCCTGGATGAACAAAGCCATGGAGAAACTCTTCGGAATGAGCGGGTACGAAACAATCGGCATGAATGCCGTGGAGTTCATCTCCTTCTGCATCTCCCCGAATCTGCTGGACGGCGAAGATCTAAAAGAAGACTTCATCGTATCCTGCTTCTTTTGCGAGAATATTCCGGCAAGGCGATACTGCATGTCCCGCGCTCCGGCTAGAAGGGCCTGGGTGGATTACTCGAGCACCGTAATCCCCGCCGGCCCGGCCCGGGGCGCGCGCCTGGATACCTACCACATCAGCCGGGATTCCGACCGGGTGGAGACGAGCCTTCAGGAGTACCGGCAGCGATATGATTTCCTGAAGGCCTTCTCTTCCGACCTGATCATATCCCTCGATCCCGGCTTTACGATAACATCGGTGAGCCCCTCGGCGAAGGGGCTCCTCGGGCATAACCCTGCCAATCTGGCAGGAAAGCACCTCTCTTCCATAATGGCCCGGGATTCTGTTGCCGAATTCCAGAAAGCTTGCTTCCTGAATCGTGTCTCCAGGGGATCGGCGGGGAGTTCCGATCCGGCCGGAGGGGTGCGCGGGATGGAAGCGGCCCTCATGGATGCGCAGAATCAACCGGTTACCATGATCCTTGAGTTTTCACCTGTCGACGACGGTGAGGGCGGCCTCACCGGGATCATCGCGGTTGCGCATCAAAAAACCGATGAACGCCTGTGGCGGGAAGTCTGTTCGCAGCTCGACCGGAACACTGAGCAACTCGCATGCCTTGGCGATCGCATCAGGAACCCGCTCGCCGTCATCGTCGGTCTTACCGACATGCAGGGCGGCGAGGTCGCCCGGAAGATCTCCGAACAGGCACGAATCATCGACGGGATCGTTACGGACCTGGACCGGGAGTACGTCGCATCGCTGAGCGTCAGGCAGTACCTGAGAAAGCACTATTGCCTGGGAGACGACGCTCAGGTGCAGGCCCCGCCCCCCACGTCCGGTTCGGCCGATTGTACGCCGTGCCGGCCTGATTCGCCCACGGGCACGTCAACTACCTCCAACTGAAGTCGGGGGCATGATGCCGTAGGTGGCATCACGCTCTTTACAGGCTTGCGATTCCACCTCTCCCCCGGTGACGGGGGAGCGGACCGCAATAGGCTCGTTGACGAGAGCCCTGGCAGCAATGTTCTTTGCTGCATTCAGATCGGCGTTCTCGGCGTGACCGCACGCGAGGCAGCGGAACGCTGCCTGGGTCGGGCGGTTGTCGGGGTGGACGAACCCGCAGACACTGCACTGCTGGCTCGTGTATGCCCCGTCGATCACCTTCACCCGAACCCCGGCCCGTCGGGCCTTGTATTCGATAACGGATCGGAGCTGGTGGAACGCCCACTTATACTGTCGTTCGCGCCGGGTTTTCTTAACCGTGGTCCGCAGGAGAATGCCTTTGAGGTCTTCCAGGGCAATCCCCCGCTTCGTGCCTTGTGCCGCGCAAACGACCCGTTTACTGATAATGTGGTTGATATCGGCCTTAAACCGGCGTTCTCTGCCGGAGATCCTCCGCAGTTTCTCCTTCGCGTCCTTCGTCCCGCATGCTTGCAACCGGGCACGAAGACTGCCGTATCGCTGCCGCACCTTCTCGGTGGCTGCGCTGGAAAAGACCTCCCCATCACTCGTGGTGGCGATGTTCATCACCCCGAGATCGACCCCGAGGTATCCGGTCGG
The DNA here is from genome assembly GCF_002498065.1 of Methanoculleus sp. UBA208. GTDB lineage: Archaea > Halobacteriota > Methanomicrobia > Methanomicrobiales > Methanoculleaceae > Methanoculleus. The sequence continues at coordinate 8,648 of NZ_DAFZ01000069.1, forward strand.
TTCAGCAGGCTCGACGTCCGGGATCTCCACGGTCGCATACAGCCAGAAGGCGCCGTCCCGGTAGATGAGATCCGTCTGCTTGACGGTCGTGACCGCTGGGAAGTACTGAGGTCGGGTGTACCGGAGTTTGATCCTGCCATCCAGTGTCCAGATACTCACCCGGTTCCGACCGATGGAGAGCACCCGGGCATCGTAGCAGATGGCCCCGTGAGCCCGGAACGAGATCTCGGTGAGAGACTTCAGGGGTTGGCCGAGGGCGGCGAGAACTTTGTTCCGCTCCTTGATCGCCTCGTTGGTGCTCCGGTAACTCCCGGCAACCTTGCGAATGGCAAGTTGAGCCATCTGGGCCGAGAGGCCGAAGGTCTCTCTGACCTGATAGTACAGCTGCTTCTGCAGGCCGATGTTGGAGAACTGTCGTTCAGAAAAGGCAACCGGTGAGGCGGCATTGCAGGCGGCGTTGTACCGCTCCATCGTGGTGAACAGCATCCGCCGTGCGTCCGGAGACGCAAACAACCGCAACTTCGCCACCGATTGCATACACTCACTCTGGTGGCCCCCCGGCATAAAGGATATCCGGGCGGGGTGAAAGTGGATGGGGACACGCCGAGGGCCGATTCCTCCCCCACGAAAAGAAGGGGGCCCCTCGGCCCATGATCCTGAAACATTTTTATACTGGCCGGAACACACCCGGCGCACTGGAACGGGTGAGAGTATGCCGTATTATGCAAGCAATGAAGACCTCCCCCGGCCGGTGAGGGAACTGCTTCCCGAGCACGGCCGGGAGATCTATCGTGAAGCGTTCAACAGCGCCTGGGAACAGTATGCCGACCCCTCGGAACGGCGAAACCCACAAGAGTCTCGCGAGGAGGTTGCCCACAAAGTCGCCTGGGCGGCGGTGGAGCAGGTCTACGAGAAGGGGCCGGGCGGCGAGTGGAGGAGGAAGGAAGGGGCAAAGCAGTAGGTTCTGCTCCGGGACGTGCCGCCTCCGGCTGCCCATGCCGGAGAGCGGCCATTTTTATTCTTGTATTATTATGGTTCACAAGAATTAAATACTGCGCGGCCTGTATGCCCTTGCCGTGGGACAGGACGTTCCACAATTCAGGAGACGTGATGCGGATGAGAGGAACTGCTACAGAAGTAAAGGCACGGAATATCATACGGGGAAAGGATATTGCGGATTATTCGGTCAGGAACCCGCGGGGTGAAGACCTCGGAAACATTGAGGACGTCGTGATCGATACCGGCGAAGGCTGCATCGCCTACGCCGCCCTCTCGTTCGGCGGGTTCATGGGGCTCGGCGACAAACTCTTCGCCATCCCCTGGGAGGCTCTGCAGTACAACGCGACCGACGACACCTTCGTCCTGGACGTGCCCAAAGAGCGGCTGGAGAACGCGCCGGGCTTTGACAAGGACAACTGGCCGACGACCGCCGAGCGCGAGTGGCTCACAGGGATATACAGCCACTACGGCTACACGCCCTACTGGGAGCGCCGCATGGAGCGGTGAGACGCCCGGGAGAGCAGGAATCGAATCGACCGCCGGGGCGGGCGACAACTTTTAGGGGGACCGGAGGATGCCCGCAGGGGTTCGGAGCCCCGGCACCCGGGCCACCCCCGCCGGCGGTAGCGGTGAGGAGATCCCCCGCCGGGATGCCGCGGCGAACACTATATATGCCAGGGCACGCATGCACGGGGCACCGTAATTCAGCGGGGAACGGCCAGAAGACTGCAGAAGGCTGGACAGGGCGGCGCAGCCGCTCGTGCACCCGGCACAGGAACTCCGCGGTTCTCCGCTGCTCCGGGGGAATGCAGGTATGCAGAACGTGCTAGCAAGACGGAAGAAGACCGTCCGGGAGATTGACGTGAGGGGCAAAAGGGTGCTCGTCCGTGGCGATTTTAACGTGCCGCTCGACGAGGACGGCGCTATCGCCGACGATACCCGCATCAGGGCCAGCCTGCCGACGATACGCTACCTCTGCGAGCGGGACGCACGGGTCATCCTCTGTTCCCACCTGGGCCGGCCGCAGGGCGGGGTCGTGGAGCGGCTGCGCCTCACCCTCGTGGCAAACCGGCTCACCGCGCTGCTCGACCGGCCGGTCGTCGCGCTCCGGGACTGCGTCGGGCCGGAGGTGGAGAGCGCGGTCGCGGCGATGAACGACGGGGATATCGTTCTCCTCGAGAACCTCCGGTTCCACCAGGAGGAGAAGAAGGACGACCCGGCCTTTGCGGAGGAACTCGCCAACCTTGCGGAGATCTACGTCAACGACGCCTTCGGAGCCTCCCACAGGGCCCACGCGTCGGTTGTGGGCGTCCCGGAGCATCTGCCGGCGGTTGCCGGGCTCCTGCTGGAGAAGGAGATCGGCACGTTTACGCGTATCCTACAAGCCCCTGAGAGGCCGTTCGCCGCCGTGATCGGCGGGGCCAAGGTGAGCGACAAACTGGAGGTTCTCGAGAACATCATCCCCCGGGTGGACGCACTCATTATCGGGGGAGGCATGGCAGCGACATTCCTTGCGAGCCAGGGGTACGGGACCGGCGCATCGTATGTCGAGACCGACAGCCTGGATGCCGTCAGGAAGATCGCCGAGAAAGCGATGACGCGCGGTGTCCGCCTCCTCCTGCCCGGGGACGTCGTCGTCGCGGAGAGGCTGGAAGCGGGCGTCCCGACCCGGGTTGTGCCCGCGACAGAGGTCCCGGACGACCGGGTCATCGCGGATATCGGGCCAGGAGCTGCCGACGATTTCTCTCACGAAATTGCAGGCTCGCGGACCGTCGTATGGAACGGCCCGATGGGTGTCTTCGAGATCCCGGAGTTTGCAGAGGGGACGCGCCGGGTCGCCGCAGCCCTCGCCAACCTCCGTGGCACCACGGTTATCGGCGGCGGTTCGACCACGGATGCGGTGGTGCGGTTCGGGCTTGCCGACCAGATGACCCACGTCTCGACGGGTGGCGGGGCCGCGCTGACGATGCTTGCCGGGAAGCCGCTCCCGGGTGTTGCGGCGCTCGATGATGCAGGGACGCCATGAAACGCATCGGTATCCTGACGAGCGGCGGCGACGCCCCAGGCATGAACGCCTGCATCCGGGCGGCGGTGCGGACCGCGCTCACGCACGACCGTGCCGTCGTCGGGATACGCCGGGGGTATACCGGGCTCATAAACGGCGATACGGTGCCGCTCGACCGGGCGGCGATCCGGAATACCATCCACCTGGGCGGCACCATCCTCGAGACGTCCCGGAGCCCGGACTTCTACACGAAGGAGGGGCGACTCAGGGCGGTAGCGTCCATCGAGCGGATGGGGCTCGACGGCATCGTCCTGATCGGTGGCGAGGGGACGTTCCACGGCGCAAGCCTGCTTGCCGCCGATGCGGATACGGCGGCGCTCGTGGGTGTGCCGGGGAGCATCGACAACGACGTCTATGGGACCGATTACTGCGTCGGATTCGATACGGCGGCGAACTGTGCGGTCGAGGCGATCGACCGCATCCGCGATACGGCCCGGTCGCACGAGCGCCTCTTCTTCATCGAGGTGATGGGGCGGACGGCCGGGTTTCTGGCGCTCGAGAGCGGTATCGCCGGCGGCGCAGAGGAACTGGTTATCCCGGAGGAAGAGGTCTCGATCGCCCGGATCAGCGAGCGCATACGGGAAGGCTTCACCATCGGGAAGAAGAGTGCGATCGTGGTGGTAGCGGAGGGGAAGACGCCGGGAGTCTCCTTTGAGATTGCACGGGAGGTTAGCGAGCGCCTCAACTTCGAGTCCCGCGTCGTCGTCCTCGGGCACCTCCAGCGCGGCGGGCCGCCGACGCTGCGCGACAGGGTGCTCGGGAGCCTCCTCGGTTTCGCCGCCGTCGAGGCACTGATTGAGGGGCGGAGCGGGTGTATGGTGGGGGAGGTCGGCGGGAACCTCGCGTACACCCCGCTCGAGGAGACCTGGCAGAAGAAGAAACCGCTCGATGAGAACTTACGCCGGATATTCCCGTTCCTCTCGGAGTAGTGGGGAGGGGAAGGAAAGCCCGTCCAAGCGTGCCCTCCCAAAAACGTTCAGATAGATTGCTCCCAGCCCTGGCCCATATCGACGAGGGGGCGCACCTCACCGACCTCGAACGTCACCGAGGCGTGGACCATCGACGCCGCATCCTCGCCCACGACCTCGGCAATCTGTTTCCGGTAGTTGTCCAGCATCTCTCCGGAGGTCGCGTACTCCTTCATCTTCAGGTAGACCCGGAGCCCTTTCCAGTCCATGATCGTCTCTCCACTCTCCACGATCGTGTAGACGGCGTTCGGGTTCTCCTGCAGGTAGGCAAACGTGCGGTTCTCTCCGAGCCCCATGACGACGGTCTTCTCGTCGACCATCATCGGCGAACCGAAGATTGCCGCATCGACCAGCCCTTCTTTGTTTGCAGTGCTGAGAAGGCCGATCCTCGGCTGTTTGTTGAAGTAATCCATCAGTCTGGATGCCATGATTCTTTCCTCCAATCGGACCCAGCCTTATCGCCTCTGCATAAAATAGTATGGGTGACGGTGTCCACAGGGGTGAGGGGCTGCAGGAGCCGCGGCCTCAGACAGCCAGGAACTCTCCGGGTGCGAGGCTGGTGGCGAGCATCACCGTGTTGATCTCCCCGTGCCCGGTCCAGGTGCCGGCTTTCCGGTTGTCCGGGTCCATCCAGAAGCGCTCGATCTCGTCAGCGAGCGGCACGTACCGCATGAGGGCTTCCGCCCACCGGGAAAGGTCCTGATTCTCCCGGACCCGTTCCACGAGGATACCGAACCCCCGGAGCCCGATCGAGAGCCCGAGCTCCCGGAAGGCGAGGCGCGAGCCCGCGGGGTAGCGGAGCGTCCCGACCCCGGCAAAGCGTGCGAGGCCTGTTTGGGCCGCGTCGAGGACACAAGCCAGCAGGTCTTCGTACGCAAACCCACCCCGGACCATCAGTTCCGCTATCCTTCCGGAAACCTCCGGAT
>NZ_DAFZ01000069.1:13976-23108 GCF_002498065.1 Methanoculleus sp. UBA208
GATCCTGTAGGATCCTTCCGGATCCCTCCAGGATCTGCACGATCCTTCCGGCATCGAAGAGGAGACCGCCGATGCTGAGCGGGTCGTCGGTGGCAAGGTTTCCACCCCGGCAGATGCGGGCCATATCGGCGATCTCGGGCGAGAGGTCGATCCCCCCGGCCGCCGCCCGGAGCTCGCTGTAGGTGACGACCCCGTCGAGCGGGTCGTGCTGGCCCATCGCAGGGACGAACGGCCGGGAGAGGTCGTTGCTCATCTTCCAGTACATTCTCTTTCTGCCGCCGGAGGAGGGAGTGTAAGCGAACGCAGTATGGGCGATCTCTGCAAGCTCCACCGCCCACCGGGTATAGGTCGGATCTCCGGTCGTCCGGCTCACCCGGTTGAGCGCGTGCATCCATTTGGTGAGGTAGTGATAATACTGCCCGTCCCGCTCCCATTCCAGCCGCTCGTCGAACGGCTCGTCGGGCCCTCGTTCGGGAAGCGGCTTTCCTATCCGGAGACCGCCCCGGGTGGGATGCGCCTCGCCCTCCTCGTCGGGTAAGCCACTGATCCAGCCGGTCCGCGGGTCGTCCTCGCGGTGCCGGCCGAGGGTGTGGTGCACCAGGTCGACGAGGCGGAGGGCGAGGTCGCGGTAGACCCCGTCACCTGTCCGGTGGAAGAGTTCGAGGTAGTTGCAGGCTGCGTAGGCATCCGTCCAGAGGTAACGCCGCGGGCGGGCGCCTGGGGGGTCAAGCCCGGTCAGGCCGGCGAACTCCGCCATGAGATCCCGGACGGCCGGGGTATTTGCATTCTCCGTCATCCCGGGAAACGAGATGCTGCGCCGGTTTCTTAAGTGTTGTCCCGGCGGTGTCCGCACCCCCTTCCATGCTCTGCCGGCCCGGGCATCCCGAACACGGGAAGAGCCGTTCTGGCAGGTCAGGACTGTGGAAAAAGAGGTAATAGCCGGCCTTCCACTCACCGTGCGGGACCGGGGACCATCCTTCCCCCGACCTCGGCCCGCGGGGGCCTGATCCCGAACTCCGGCAGGATGGTGTCGTGCGCGAGGTTGATAAACTCCTGCTGATCGGGACCTACCTGGTGGAGCAGGACGCTGTCGTAGCCCATATCGGCGAGTTCGCCCACCTTCTCTACGATCTTCTGCGGGTCGGGCCCGCAGATGACCTGTTTTGCAACCTCATCCGGCGTCACCATCTGCTGCATCTGCTCAAAGTGCGTCGGCGTGGGGACGATCCAGTTCAGCTCCCCCTTATTTGCAGTGACGGGGAACCACTCGTACGCCGTACGTTTCGCCTCCTCTTCGCTTTTGCCGTAGCAGACCGCGGTCTCGACCATGCACGACTTGCCTTCGCCGCCTGATGCACGGAACGTCTCGATGACCTCCTCGGGCTTCTGCTCGTAGTGGATAAGCGCGTCGCCGATCTCCCCGGCCACCTCCGCCGCCATCGACCCTTCCGCCGAGACGCGGATTGCCGGGAGCTGCTCCGGGAGCTCGAAGATCTGTGCATTGTCGATGATGTAGTAGTTGCCGTAGTAGTCCTGCATCCCTCCCTTCCAGAGCGTCCGGATGATGTTCACTGCCTCGCGGAGCATATCGAGCCGCACCGGCTCCGATGTCGGCCAGATTCCCCCGGTGACGTGTTCGTTTAAGTTCTCGCCCGTCCCGACCCCGAGCTCGAACCTCCCGGGCATCATGCTCGCCGCGGTTGCGGCGGCCTGCGCGACGATAGCCGGGTGGTAACGCACCAGCGGGCAGGTCACGCCGGTGGAGACCTTGATCCGTGAGGTACTCTGGGATATCCCGCCGATAGTGCACCAGGCAAACCCGGCGTGTCCGTGGTTTGCGATCCACGGGAGGTAGTGATCGCTGATGCTCAAAAACGAGAACCCGGCATCCTCGGCCAGCCTCGCGTTTTTCACCAGTTCTGAGGCGCTGTGCGCCTCGGTGAAAAGTTTGTAGCCAATCTCGACCATGCTTCCTCTCCCCTCTCAGGTTCCCCGGCACCTCCATGCCGGGGTATGAGCGGCGGGAGAGATCGTCACCGGCCTTAAGCGTTATGTCGATCGGAAAAACAGCGGGGTTCGGGGGGAGTTCAGTAGCCCGTCGCGTAGTAGTAGCCGTCTTCCTCCCGGACGCGGACAGGGACGCGGAAGAGGTCGCCGACGGCTCCGTCAGTCAGCACCTCTGCTTTCGGGCCGTCTTTTTGGACGGCACCGTCCCGCATCAGGATGACCCGGGAGATCTCCGGGATGATGTCGTGGAGGTTGTGGGTCACGAGGATGATGCCGGTGCCGGATCGGGCAATCTTCCGGAGCGTCTTTCGGAAGGTGTGGAGCGCATGCAGGTCGAGGCTGTTCGTGGGCTCGTCGAGGACGAGGGTGCCGGGGTCGTGGACGAGCGCCCGCCCGATCAGGAGCCTGCGGGCCTCGCCCGAGGAGATCTCCGTCATCGGGCGGTCGGCGAGGTGGGCGACCTCGAGGAACTCGAGGATCTCGTCCGTTTTTCGCTCCATCGCGGGGGTGACTTCGTGGGAGAGAAAGAGCCCGATGCTCGAGAAGAACCCCGAGAGCACGACTTCGCGGCCCGATATGCCGCGGGTGAAGGTATGCTGGAGGTCGCCGGAGACGAGCCCGATGTGCGACCTCAAGGAGAAGGCGTCCCACGTATCCCGCCCCCGAAACCTGAAGACGACGTCAGACCCGGGGGAGGAGGGGTAGTACTCGCGGGTGATCGCCCGGATGAGCGACGACTTCCCGGCACCGTTCGGTCCGAGGATGGCGATATGCTCTCCCTCGCGGATCGTGAGCGATACCGCGTCGAGGAGAATTCTCCCGTCCCGGACGACGCTGACGTTTCGGAACTCAACAAGCGGCGGGGAAGATGGTCGAGCGCTGTCAGTCATGCCGGCTGCTCCGTCGGGTGGGGTTTGCGGTACAGGGATTCCATCGGATGTCGCCGCTCTGTATATTGGACGGTTCTCTTCAAAAGGTATGCTCCGTCATCGCGGTGAACCGAGCAGTGCTGCAACCCTCTCCGGGTCGTCCGTGTAGATGTGGAGGAAACCGGCGGGTACCAGCGTCACCCTGAGATAGCCCGGATACCGCAGATTGGCCAGGACGCGGTAGAGCCACTCCAGCATAAACGCCATCCAGCCGACCGCCAGGAGAACCTGAAAGCCGAAATAGGGGTCGACGGCATGGCCACCCAGATACAGCATCAACTCTCTCCCTACAATATTGAAGAGTACCACCGCGACCGTGAGAAGCCAGAGCGGCACGGACGCCCAGCGAGGTATGGGACGATCGGCATCTTTCACCTCGACCGATCGAACCGCATCCTTTCCGAAGACGAGGGGCCGGGAATGCGGCCGCCGGACGATGACGGAGTTCCCGGAGAATTCTATCGCGGTTCGATACGGATCGAAGTAGAGGCGCCATGCGGCCCACGCCAGAAGGGAGACTGCCAGGAAGGTAAAGGTGAGCCCTGGCCACAGGGAGGGGATCAGGACGGATATCACGAAGAGGAAGAGGAAACCAAGGACGGCGAACGGCATCACCACAAAAAAGCGAGGACTGGTGTACTCCACGAACACGTCCTCCACCACTTCCCGGCTGCCGTCCGCTGCCGTCCCGGTCCCAATCTCATCGCCCGGTGCGGCATACCGTCGTCGGACGGTTCCGGCAGCGGCGGCGTTCGGGCACCAGCCCATCCACCTCCGTATCGTCTCGGAGAGTTTCATCGTCATGCGGATGCCTCCCCGCCGAAGTTTGCGCGGTAGATCTCTTTCCGGTGGAAGAGGTAGATTGCCAGGATGATAATCCCGCCGACAAGCGTCGCGGCTCCCCAGGTCAGCGGCTGCCAGGTGACGATATCGCCTAGCAGCGTCTCCTTCTCGAATTTTTCCCCGGCACGGATACTCTGCGCGTCATAATACACGGCGACGGCGGAGAAGACGAGGAGGATCGGGAGGAACTCACGGTCGTACACGACCGGGAGGAGCCAGGCCAGGGCAATGAGGATAAGCAGCATGTTGTCCTGGTAGCCGCTCCGATCGCTGCCTGCGGTGCCGGCCGGTTCCGGGCCGGGTTTTGGTTCCGGGCTCCTTCCCTGCCACGCACCCCCGTAGCCCGCTTCCGCGCTCGTGCGCCTGACCGGTTTGACGGCGTCGGCGTTCGGGCACCAGCCGAGCTTCCTCCTGATATACTCCAGAAATACCGTCATCCGGTTACCCCCAGCACCCGGGCAATCCGTTCGGGGTCATCGGTATAGATTGCGGCAATCTTCTTCGGAGTCGTTATCGTCAGGGTTCGCGGGTAACGTGTCCGTGCATAGGTGCGGTAGAAGATCATGGGGAAGAAGATCACGGCGCCAAGCCCGGAGATAAACCGCATGGAGGCCGGATTATCCCATCCAAGGTATATACTGCCGGTCGCCGATACGAGAAGCGCCCCCAGTGCCACCGCGAGGAACCAGTAGGGGACCGGGAGTTTGTTCTCCTTCACCTCCACTTTCACGACGGCATCCTTCGGGATGACGACGGGCCGAAAGAGCGGCCGCGTGATGGTAATCGTGTCCGGGGTGACCTCGACACGGGCTCTTCGCATGACTCCATATAACTCCATACCGGAGTAAGCCAGTATGATGACCAGCACAAAAAGGCCCACAACTGGTGCCATAACGAAGAGGCATCCAATGAGGAGAGCGGCGGCAACAGGCAGAATGAAGAGCGTCGCCGGGGTGCCGATCGGACCGTAGTCCACAAGGGCACCCTCCACCACTTCCCGGCTGCCGCCCCCCGCCACCCGGGTCTCAACCTCATCACCCGGCGCGACATATCGGCGCCGACCGGTGCCAGACATTGCCGCGTTCGGGCACCAGCCCATCCACCGGCGTATCGTCTCGGAGAACTTCATCATACGCGTTCACCCTCCGTTGCCGTATCCAGGGTATATACCGACCCCCACTCCGCGATCATGATCGCCTGGTGCTGCCGTTCCCAGAGGATCGTGAGGCCGTACCAGGTCCAGCAGATGAGACACATCCCCAGCACGATCCCGAGCATCCGGTCGAACATCCCGCCCAGAACAAGATACGCCATACCGGCGACGAGGAGAACAGCGGCCACCGGCACCCTCAGGTACTGGACAATGCGCTGTCTTTCGGTCATGTTGTCCCTGCGGAACTCGCCGGCGGCAACCCGCGCATACCGGGAGCGGTAACTGAGCAGAGAGCCGAGGAGCGCTCCTACCGCGACGGCAAGACCCGTCCACACGGCGAGGTGTCCCGAAACATCCTCGAACAGGATAAAGAGCGCCGCTGCCACCGTTGATGCAACCAGCGCCGCGACGAGCAGTTGGTTGTGGTGGCGATGCCACCACCCGGTGCCGGCCCGGAAGGGGCCGTCCTGCCCGCCCGGTGCCGCGGTCGCAGCCGACCGCATCGCGAGCTCCGTCCGCACCGATCCCGCCATGGGACACCGACCCATAAGCCTCCGTATCGCCCCGGTGACCTTCAGCATCATGCGTTTTCACCCTCCGCTGTCGTATCCAGGGTATACATCGATCCCTTCTCTGCGATCAGGGCTGTGTGGTGCCGGCGCTCCCAGAGGATCGTGATACCGTACGTCGCCCACCCAATGAGGCTCAAGGCCAGCATGAACCCGATGATCTGGCCGAACATCTCGTTCCGAACAAAAAGCACCATGATGGCGGCGGAGAGAATGAGGGCCACCGGCCCGCCCAGGTCCCGGATGACGCGCTGCCGCCGGCTCATGTTGGCCCTGATGAACTCGCCGGCGGCAACCCGCGCATACTGCTTCCGGTGACCGAGCAGGAAGCCGAGGGCCCCTCCAGCCCCGATGGCAAGGCCCGTCCACACATCCGGATACCCCAACTCAGCCCCGATCAGGAGATAAACCGCTGCTGTCGCCGCCGATGCGGCCAGTGCCACGGTGAAGAGCTGGTTGTGATAGCGGCGCCACCACCCGGGTTCGGCCCGGAAGAGCCCGTTCTGCCCACCCGGCGCCGCGGTCCCAGCCGGACGCACCGCGAGATCCGGCCGCATCGACGCCTGCATGGGGCACCACCCGAGGTAGGCCCGGATCGTCTCCATGAGAGTCATAACATCATCTCCAGGATTTTTTGCCTGTCCACTGCTATTTCCACCAAAATGGGTTCGTTGTGGATTCCCACCCCGGGTATGTCCCGGGCGGGTGTGCAGACCAGATCCATCGTTCCATGAGTTATCATCAATCTGTTCCCTCCGTTGTGCGTTGCCGTTCCCAGATATAGAGGAGGGGAAAAGCGACGATACCAACAAGCACGATTGCCTGGAGGAGTGGAGCAACAGGATATCCTAACACCACGTAGCGCAGGAGGAGAATTCCGGCTGCTATGAGGTAGAAGACAAATGATCGCGCAACGGTGACGCGTTGAACACCACCGTCGGTGAAGATGATCCGCGCCAGAAGTATGCCGACAATGATAAGGACGGGGAACCAGTAAATCTGGCTGATGGAGTATGCAAGGGACGCATAAAGGTAGATCAGGAAGATCATGACGAGGAGGGCGGTATCGACCGCCTTCTCGACGATAGCCCTTCTCTGCTCCGTTCTCTCCCCTCTCTGTCTCCTCGACCCGAAGGCGTGGCGGAGGATGCTTGCGGGATTGGGATCTACCAGATTTTCCTTGCGCCGGTACCAGACCATGATGAGAAAGTACGCCACAGTTGGTATCAACGCAAGGGGGAATGCATAGGAGATCGATATCGGAAGGTACCCGCTGAGGACGAGGTAACCAATGGTAAGAAATGATATCCAGTAAACCGCCCCAATAGAGCGCCAGAATTCTTCTTTGACGATGGAATCGATCTTCAAACTTACACTGCCTATACGCCGTCGGCCGTCATGCGGAGTGTCCCCGCGCATGCCGGGCCGCGGCTGCATCTGCCGGTGCATCTGCCCCTCCGCGGGGCACCAGCCCAGGTACGCCCGTATCGTCTCCATAAGAGGCATCATACCATCTCCCGGAGTTTCGCGAAGAGTTCGTCGGCCAGACGGGTCGGGTCGTCGGTCTTCGTGAGAGTAATCCCCAGTTCGTCCGCGTAGCCCCAGAGGAGCTCGATGCACCGGGTGTACCGGGGGCATGCATCGCAGTCGCCCTCGTGCTCGTACCAGACCTGCACCCCGTGGTCTGCCGAGACAAAGACGATGGCCGCCGCGTCAAACGGAACGGAACGGCCGAAGAGGACGCCAATCTCTGCGTTCAGGCGCTCGACCTCGATCTGGTTCGCCTGCGCCATCTCGAGAAGCGTCTCCTCGACTTTGCGGTCCATGGCAAGCAGCGCCTTCGAGACCGCCTGGCGGGATATGTGGAAGCGGTCCGCGATCTGGATGTTGGGAAGACCGCCGCGGCGGAGCTGCCAGAACGCAAACTGCCTCTCGTTCAGGGGGAGTGGCATGCGTCAACAGTCGGAGGTTGACAATATATACATTTCGATCCTTCCCGCCGATCCGGCTCGTGTGCGGTGCCCCGCAGCCGGATAGCACCCCGGCCACACCCCACTTCCCTGAATGGACGGTAACAGGCCGCCGGCTTGTATGTGCCTCGACCGGGAGAAGGATCAGAATATTAATCCTCGCCGCGTCGAAAGAGGGCCGTATGGACACAGCACTGCGCGACGCCTATATTGAACTCCACGAGAACTACTTCCCGGGGACGGAACTCCCGATCGCCTTCGAGGTCGGGGGCGCGACCGACGGTGTGGAGAAGGCTCCCGCCCCGAAAGGCTGGAGGTGCTTCGTCTGCGACCTTACGAAGGTACGAAACGGCAAAAGCCTCGTCTTTTCCGAAGACTCCATCGGGTGCCGCGGAGGGAGGTTCTATCTCGGCTACGACGCCGAGCGGTTCCCCGACTTCCGCTACTTCCTCTCCTACGGAAAACCCGGCGAGATGGAGGGGGAGCGCTACAAGCAGACGCCGGAGATCGTGGACGAACTCGACCGGGGAACCGCCCGGATACCGACGAAGGGAAAGGAGATCGTCTTCAAGCGCTGGGATAACCTGACGGACGCGGACAACCCGGACGCCGTCGTCTTCTTCGCCCGGCCCGAGGTGCTCTCCGGCCTCTTCACGCTTGCAAACTTCGACCAGAGCGACCCGAACGGTGTCGTCTGCCCGTTCGGCGCCGGGTGCAGCTCGGTCTTTTACTTCCCCTGGCTCGAGCAGCAGAACGAGAATCCAAGAGCGGTGCTCGGGATGTTCGACCCCTCGGCACGGCCCTGCGTCCCGCTGGATGTCCTGACGATGGCCTTCCCCATGAAGAAGTTTACCCGGGTGGTCGGCTTCATGGAGGAGAGTTTCCTCATCACGGGCACCTGGGAGAAGGTGATGAAGAAGATAGATAGGAGCGACAGACTGCATTCACCATAGTCAGGAAATAACGGGCTAGCTCTTCAGGAGGGAATTCTAAACGCCCTGGAAAGGCGGGCTCGGATATGGGGCGGCAGCCAACAAAAACGCAACACATATTGCCTAAATTAAATGGGCAGGAGGAGTCGCTCTTGGATTTAATGCTACTAAAATTGGACTTTGTTGAAACCCCACCTGTTTGTTCCAGGTGGCCACAATCAGGGGGACTCATGGGCATGGCTTTTCACTAGGTTGCACACCTGCGGTGCTTGTGCTCCGGGCGTTCCGTCCATCGCAAGTCCAAGACCTTCGGTCTTCTCCTGCGATGTCCCGTAGGGGCATCGCCTATCGCCATGACTGCCCCCGCCCTTAGGGCGGGGAACGACTGGCCGAAGGGCAGGAGTTGAAGCACCGAAGGTGCGGGGGAGGAGGCCGGAGGCCGGGTGGGGTGCGACGGACGGAACGTCCGGAGCATGAGAAGACCGGAGGTCTTCGAATGGGGGTTACAGGAATCCCTTCGTATGTGGAGACAGGGGAGGGGGAGACCCCCTCCCCGTCGGCCCCACCCCAATGGCGATAGCCACCACGGTCCACTGTATGAGGACATGCCCGAGAGAAGAAAGGTCGTCCCAGGGACAAGCCTGGTCCGGCACCGCCCTCATCAGGGTAAGGGTGAAGATCAGAATAGGGTCTCAACAGAGCCCGGAAAACATATACTCAACATCAACT
>NZ_DAFZ01000023.1 GCF_002498065.1 Methanoculleus sp. UBA208
CCCTCAGGCCAGTCGTAACCCGAAACTAGGCCAGTCGTAACCCGAAACTCTCCGGGTTTTCAAGTTCCTGTCCGGTGCACGTTGAAGTGCTCAAGTTCGCTCGTGTTCGCACTCCCCCGGCAGCGGTCTCCCCGCGCTCCCCGGGTGGCGGGAACATCAAGATTTATATAGTACGGACCATATCCTTCCCCCGGTGATATACCGTGACAAATGGAGACCTCTCGGCTCAGGTGTTTGAGCCGGTTGAAGAACTGGCCCGTAATGTCATTCTGTTTCTGCCAAACCTCATTGCAGCAATCGTCATTCTCATCATCGGCTGGATCCTCGGGCGCATCCTTGGAAGAGTAGTTGCCGAAGTCCTCGACCGAATCGGCGTCGACGACGCTCTCCGGAAGACATCGGTCGGACAGCAGATCGAACGATCCACGATGAACATAAGCCACCTCTTCGACCTCATCGTCCGCTGGTTCATCTACCTCATCGCAATCCTCGCAGCGGTCAGCGTCCTGCAGATCCCGGCCCTGACGGCGGCGGTCGCGGCCATCGTAGCCTACATCCCGAACATCGTCGCATTCATCATCATCCTGGTCGCCGGATTCATCCTGATCGACTGGCTGATCGACATGCTCCAGAACATGGGGGAGGTGCAGCAGATCCAGGGCTTCGGGCTGATCGCGATGCTGCTGCGGGCGTTCCTCTACTTCGTCGTCGCCATCCTCGCGCTCCAGCAGCTCTTGATCGACCTCTCGATCATCTACGTCTTCGTTGTCCCGATCGCCTGGGGAGTCGGACTCGGCCTCGGTGCGGCGATCGCCATCATCGTCGGGCTCGGCCTCCGCGATCGGGCGCCGGAGATGATGGACCGGTTGATGGGCAAGGTGAAAAAAGAATAACCTTTTTTTCAGCAGGCGGGCTTACAGCCCGCCGAATTTCCTGACATGCTCCCTGGCACGCCGGTAGCGCTGATCCCGGTCCCCTGAGGAGGGACTGCGGCCGTAGTGCCGCCGGTCCTCCCCCACCGGGCAGACTTTGATGCAGATCCCGCAGGGGGAGATGTGGCGCCGGGCGAGTTCGGCGCTGTTTCGCGCGCAGGCCGCCCTGTCGGTGAGGCCCTCGGGGTAGTCCCGGTCGTCGAGCGCGCCCGCGGGACAGGCGCTGACGCAGAGCATGCACCGGGTGCAGAGGTTTTCCGTGAGCAGGGGGTCGGGCGGGAGGTCGGCGGCGGTGAAGACCGAGCCGAACCTGACCCGGGGGCCGTACTCCGGCGTGAGGAGGGTGTTGTTCACGCCGAAGGTCCCGAGCCCCGCGAGGAGGGCGGCGTGACGGTGCGAGAAGAAGGCGACGGGGTTCTTCTGGAGCGCCTCGATGCTTCCGTAGCCGTCCCGGGGGACGAAGACCGACAGGTAGCCGCGGTCGTTGAGGAAGGAGGCGAGCCGGTAGGTGTACTGGTCGAGCAGGGTGTTGACGGTCTTATAGAGTTCGTGGTAGTAGATGGAGGGAGAGGTCTCGAGCACCGGGAGGTGGACCGGGAGGCCGATGACGATCACCGACCGGGCCTCCGGAAAGATCGACTGCGGGTAGAACTCTTCCGGCATCCAGGGTAGGAAAGGCGGGTTCTCCCACCGGTCCGTCCCCGCGACCCCGACGAGCGGGATCTCCATCTTCCGGCACCGCTCGAGGACGGCTGCCTTCAGGTCGCTGTTCATGGGTATCGATCTCTTGTGTCCTGCGGGAAAAAATCTTCCTGCTTCGCGACCCTCCCCGACTCAGAAAGCCAGGCGGACGAGCCCCACTGCCGCTGCAATGACCACGACGATCGCGATCGCCCACCCGGCAAGCATGCAGAGGAGCGAGGTGATCCGCGGGTACTGGAAGGCCCAGGCGACGACCGGGGTTCCGTAAAGGGCTATCCCGGGGATCCATATGATCGGGATGAGCATCAGGGCGCCGTAACGTTTCAGGTAATCGATATTCCCTGCCTTTTCGTCGATCTTCCGGAGAAGCCCCTGAACCATCCGGGAGCGCCCGGCGAAGAGGTCGCAGACCTCGTGGATGCCGATCATGACTGCGACCGCCACCGATGTCAGGAAGACCAGCACGACCGCAGGGTGCAGGCCAAGCGAGAGGCCGACGACGGCCGCGGCTGCCTGAAGGAGAAGGGTCGATCCGATGAGGGCGAGGACCGCCGGCGGAGGCACGCCGAAGGCAAGGCCGAGAAGGAGCGGGATCACCAGGATAAAGAGGAGCACGAATGCTGCGGCTCGCGCTATCCGGAACCGGCAGGTGCCCGGGGAGAGAGCCCGCCCGCATGCCTCGACGGCAGCAACCCTCACCATTGTTCTCCTGTGTACCCCGGAGGTAGATGAACCTGCGCACCGGGACTGTCCCGGGCAACCCTGGTGGAGATGAATAATCTACCTGCACCCGGTGTTTGGTGACTGTGCTTTCTGTTCCCGGTGCGGGTCGAGAGCCGGTGCCTGCTGCCGCAGGTGCGAACCGGGGCGGTGACCGACCGACAGCAGGAGAGACGATGTAAAAGAGCCAGGTTTTTATCCCGGGCAGACCTACACCCACGTTTATGAGCGAGACTGAAGGTCGCTTTGAACAGGGGCGGTGGGTCCCCAATCCCCCCCCTGCACCGGAGGAGGAGCCGGCACCGGCCTCCCCCACCGTCGACGAACGTATGCAGGAGGCATCCCAATCGGTCCGGAAAGCGGTCAACGATGTTATGAACGCGGGCCACCACCTCTTAGGGACGCCCGAGGGGCACGAACATATCCAGCAGGCGGCACGCAAGGCCGGGGAGGATCTTGAGCGGGCGATCGACTCCTGGGCGGAGTCCGCACGGCAGGCCTTACGGAGAACGTGAGGAGGTCGAGAGGTACTCCGTGACGCGGGCGACGACCTCGGGGTTTCTCGGCAGCATGATGTGGCAGTAACGCTCCGGGTGCCGGGCCAGGTTCCCGGGGTCCGCCGGGAGCACCTCCACCCCCGCTCCCGGGAGAAGTGAGTCGGTGTGGGGAACGATGCCGTCGCCGGCATATGTCGTCCGCCACTCGCCTTCCGGGCCGAACTCCCAGGTTTTCCCGCCGAAGGCCGGGAAGAACGCCGGGGTCGCGGTGAGGTTCGCGGCGAGGACGATCCGGTAGGCGATGTCGTCGCGGGTCCCGGCGTCCCGGAGCGCCGCAACGATCCGGCTCCCGGGCCGGAACTCCTGGACGATGGTGTCCTCCCGGGGGTCGTAGTCCTGCGGCACGAACACCCCGATAAGCCGCCGGATCACTTCGGGACCCCGAACGGGGTCGTTGAAGAGTTCGGCCATGGCCGAGCCGTTGTTCGGGGGGCCGATCCCGACGAGCTGCCGGACATCTTCCTCCCGTTTATCGCCGTCGAGGACCTCGAGGAGGTACCGGGCGATGCACGTCCCCATCGAGTGGCAGACGACGTCGACCGGGCCGCCGTACCCGGTCTCCTCCCGCTTTTCATTGATATAGTCCCGGAGAGCGAGGGCGATCGTCTCCGTCCCGGCACCCTGCATTGCGGTGTGGTCGAACCTCCAGAAGGGCACCTCAGCCCCGGAAAGCGCCGGAATGAGGCGGTTCCAGATGCCGGGATGGCTCCGCCACCCGTGGACCAGGACGGCCGGACACCGGTGGTTCATCCGGATGGTAGCACGCCTCCTCCGGGCAAGCAGCGGTTCATCCATTCATGATCCGATGCCAGCTGCGATGTAGGTTTCGGCGGCGGTTATCCTACCACC
Organism: Methanoculleus sp. UBA208; assembly: GCF_002498065.1. GTDB lineage: Archaea > Halobacteriota > Methanomicrobia > Methanomicrobiales > Methanoculleaceae > Methanoculleus. Next base: position 3,761 of record NZ_DAFZ01000023.1, read on the forward strand.
ATCTTGTTTGCCTTCAGGAAGAAGCCCGGCGGCATCGGTCGGTCGAGTTTCCAGGTGATGCTCATCGGTCGGCTCCCTTCGTGGGAGAGGTACCGGGCAGTCCCGAGGAAGAGATACGGTTGCGTGACGCCGTCGACCCTGTTGTACTCGCGGACGAAGAGGAGGATCTTTTTCCCCTGCTGTTCGTGCTTGATGTAGCGCTGACCGGTCGGTGACGACGCGGATGTGGTGCTCTGGGACTGCCAGTGGAAGAGGTTCTCGTTGATCGCGTAGTCCTTGTATTTTTAACCATCTATGATCCGCCCTCCACTTTCGCCCCACGCGCGGCGGGACATTAAGTACAAAAAGGAAACTATAATTTCTTGTCCTGGCAAACCCATCAGTTAGGCTCAATTTCATTTCGATCAGGGGCATTAGGTGAAAGTTCCAATGGCAGCTCAGTATGTAGTGCTTGACATGTTCGCAGGTGCAGGCGGACTCACTGAGGGCTTTTTCCGGAACGACTTCAACATCGTTTCACATATCGAGATGAACACCCATGCCGCACGAACACTTGAAACTCGGGCATTATATCACGCCCTCGTTGAAAAAGGGCATTCAAATATTTATTATCGTTACTATAACCAAGAGATGACCCGGGATGAATTTCTTGAAGAGTGTACATCGGCCGACATTCCAGATCCGGGGGTCATAAGTTGTGAATTATCGCGCGCGACCGAGGATCTGATCGTAAAGCAGGTCTACGGAAGACTTGCTGAAATTGATCGGGACGGGGTGGATGTAATTATTGGGGGTCCGCCCTGCCAGGCATACTCTCTGATTGGAAGAGGCAGGGACCCGGAAAGTATGCGGAACGATCCTCGAAACCATCTGTATCTTCACTACCTCCGGTTCATCAATGAATTTGAGCCGGAGATATTCGTCTTTGAAAATGTCCCGGGTCTTATCAGTGCCAGAAATGGCGAAATATATTCGGATTTCCTCCGAAGGATCGATCACCTTGGATATTACACCCACGCTGAACCGCAGATACTGAATGCACGGGATTTCGGGGTCCTGCAGAATCGGAGGCGTGTCATCTGTATTGGATGGAAAAAAGACCGCAACTCTGAATATCCGGTATTCGGATGTGATGAATCACGGCATCGAGTATGGAATGTGCTGAGGGATCTTCCGGAGCTTGAACCCGGAACGGGTACCGACGGCCCCCAGAGTTATAGATCTGTGCGTCCCTGTGAATACCTCCGGAAGTACGAAATCCGCAATGGCCAGAAATATGTCCGACATCACATTGCCCGGAGCCATATTGACAGAGATCGTGAGATTTACAGAATCGCGATACGGATGTGGAACAACAGTAAAAAACGTCTGCGATATAATGAGTTACCGGAGAACCTGAAAACACATAAAAACCAGTCATCATTCCGGGATCGTTTTAAAGTGGTCGATGGTGATGGGCTGTCCCACGCCGTTGTTGCTCATCTGTCTAAAGACGGACACTACTTTATCCATCCGGACATCAGGCAGGCCCGCTCCCTTACAGTGCGTGAAGCTGCCCGCCTCCAGTCATTCCCTGATAATTATCTCTTCGAAGGCCCGAGGACCGCACAATATGTCCAGATTGGAAACGCAGTCCCCCCGCTTATGGCCACAGGGATTGCACGGGAAATCAGGATCCTGCTCGAAAAAACCTGAAATCAGAATCAAAAGTTTTAACCTTCTTTGCATGTCATTTCCGATAAAGTGAGCTTGCTTTCCCGGCACAGCGCCATCAGGAATGACTGAATATGGATTATGATATACCAGGCGGTTTTGAAGTAGTAAATCCCGATCCTGGGGCGTTGATTGAATCATTAAGGTCATTCGGTTACAGCCTTGAGGCATCCATCGCTGATATCGTCGATAACAGTATCACAGCAGGCGCCCGCAATATTCATATTCAGTTTGCCTGGCGTGGGGAGCAGTCCACCATTGCCATTATGGACGACGGCTGTGGAATGACCGAAGACAAGCTGGTTAACGCCATGCGGCCTGGAAGCAGGAGTCCTCTGGAAGAGCGTGATCCCGGTGACCTCGGCCGGTTCGGGCTCGGTCTGAAGACTGCCTCGTTTTCTCAGTGCCGTAAGCTTTCTGTCGGATCGAGAGCAGTCGGACATGAACCGGCTATGCGAATCTGGGATCTCGATTATGTAAACCAGTGCGGAGAGTGGCGATTAAAGAAGGTAGATCCCCGCGATAATGGCGACGCCTTTTCAGTCCTTGAAACTGGAACAAACGGCACAGTTGTTCTGTGGGAACAGATTGATCGTCTGGTTGGAGGTGCTGAGAAGGATGATCACCGGCGTGAAAACCTGTTCTATGAGCATATTGACACGGTTAAAAGTCATTTAAGCATGGTATTTCACCGGTTCCTTGAAAATCAAAACACCCTGAAAATCTTTATCAATAACCGCCCGCTTTCCCCGTGGGATCCATTCCTAAGAAATCATCCCTCGACACAGCTCCTTCCAGAAGAACCCCTTTACCATTCAGGGCAAAAGATAACCATCCGTCCGTTTGTCCTTCCCTACCGGGCAAAGTTAAATGACAGGGCATATGAGACCGCGGGCGGGCCAGGTGGCTGGAATTTGCGCCAGGGATTCTATATTTACCGCAACAACCGCCTTATCGTCGCCGGTGATTGGCTCGGTCTCGGTTTCAGGAAGGAGACCCATACCAAACTTGCCCGGATTCTCGTGGATATCCCTAACTCAATGGACGAAGACTGGAAGATTGATGTCAGAAAATCCGTCGCCCGCCCTCCCGCTCACCTCAGGGACGATTTCAAACGTATTGCCCGTCTGACAATCGAGCGTGCTACGGCAGTTTACCGGCACCGGGGGAAGGTTATTGAGCGCCAAACTGCCGAGGATTATGTATTCCCGTGGGATACGAATGTCAGGAATGGCACGTACTTCTATACCGTCAACCGCAGCCACCCCCTTGTTGCGGCCGTCCTTGAGAATTCCGGTGGCAACAGGAAGAATATCGAGGCGATGCTGAGGCTTGTTGAGGAGACCGTCCCGGTCCCGACGATTATCGTAAATAACACGGAAAACCCTGACAGGCTTCGCCGTCCCTTCGAAGGCTGTCCATCGGGAGAACTTCGTGCAGTGATGAATGAGATCTGGTTATCTATGAGACAATCAGGGGAATCCATTGCTGATATCAGAGAGCGAATTATCCGGATGGAACCATTCTGTGATTATCCAGAGCATGTAGCAGTTTTTCTCGAATCAATGGAGGAAAGTTAATGACAGATGCTTATGACAAGGCAGTTAGGATCGTCCTTCTCATGCTTGGAGGGGACCCGAATCCGACCTCTGAAAAAATCCGGAATAATGTGGATCTGGTTATTAGAATGCTTGAGGCGGAAGGGAATACTGATCCTGTGGATTGTGATCGGCTGATCCGGGAGATCGAGTCCCGATGTGCAACCTGGCGGGGGCAGGCTGCCTGTCTGGATGCGCCCCGGAACCACATTGCCTGGCTCCCGGATAAAAAAAATCAGATTGAATGGAAATTCCGGAAACGGTACGATCGCTATCTGATGGAAAAGAAAGGATTCTCTGAACAGAGTGTCATGAAACTGGATGAGCTCACAGATCGTGTGCTGGAGCGGCTTGAAGATCCGCAGAGAGAGGGAGCGTGGGACTGTCGGGGTATGGTGGTCGGACACGTTCAGTCCGGGAAGACGGCGAATTATACAGGTCTTATCTGTAAGGCAGCCGACGCAGGATACAAACTCATTGTCGTTCTTGCTGGCATGCATAAGAGTCTGCGAAGCCAGACGCAGCTGCGCCTTGACGAAGGTTTCCTCGGTTTCGACACCCGGCTGAACCGCGCTTTTGATCAGACAAACCTCCGGATTGGTGTTGGAAATCTTGTAGGAGAAAATTTAATCACAGTTCACTCGCTGACCAGCAGTGCGGATAAAGGTGATTTCAACCGGACAGTTGCATCCCAGGCCGGAGTCATGTCAGGAGGTCACGACCCGGTGTTGCTGGTCGTCAAAAAGCAGAAATCCGTCCTAGAAAATCTTATCAACTGGGCTGTCAGTATCAGAGGGGAAAATGACCCCGAAACCGGGAGAAGGATCGTGCATGAAATCCCGCTTCTGGTTATTGATGATGAAGCGGATAATGCCTCGATAAATACGAGGCGGATCACCCAAAATGAAGAGGGGGTGATGCCTGATGATTATGACGTCACTGCGATAAACGGTCAAATCCGCTCTCTTCTCAGTCACTTTGAGAAGAGCGCGTACGTGGGTTATACCGCGACACCGTTTGCCAACATTTTTATCCATCCGGAGGGAGAGCACAGGATCTACGGTGAAGATCTCTTCCCACGTGATTTTATCATTAATCTCCCGCCACCACCGAACTATATAGGGCCGTCACAGCTTTTCGGCGCCTTTTGTAACAATGATGATGACACGGAAAATCAGAATGATCTCCCGATTATTAGGGAAATTGATGATTATGAGCAGTTCATCCCCGACAATCATGAAAGTGAACACGCACCTGACGAACTACCTGGATCTTTAAAAAGAGCAATAAAATCCTTTGTTATTTCCTGTGCTGCCCGTAAGGTCCGCGATACCCGGAAAAACCATAACTCAATGCTGATCCATGTAACTCGGTATACTAATGTTCAGGGAGAAATATACAGACTGGTCCGTGACGAACTGCTCTTCGTGCGCCGCCAGTTGGAGTATGCCGGTGATTCGCAGTCTCCCGGGGATATATACCGCGAGATGGAGAGACTCTGGGAATCGGATTACGTCCCGACGACACGCTCTGTTCTGCACCAGATTGAGGATCCGCTGATTACTGAAATGACCTGGGAGGATGTACGGACGGAGCTGCTGCCCGCTGCAGCCCGGATCGACGTCAGACAGATCAACGGGACGGCACGTGATTTGCTGGATTATGGCGAGCATCCTGACGGACTGAATGTTATTGCAATCGGCGGGGAAAAACTCTCCCGAGGGCTGACACTGGAAGGACTCAGCGTCAGTTACTATCTGCGGGCATCACGAATGTACGATACGCTGATGCAGATGGGTCGGTGGTTCGGTTTCCGGCCGGGCTACATTGATCTCTGCCGGCTCTACACGTCCCCAGAGTTGGTCAGGTGGTATCGGCATATCAGCCTTGCATCCGAAGAGTTGCGCACTGAACTTGACTATATGGCAAGCCTGAATGCCACTCCGGCCGATTACGGTCTCCGAGTCAGGACACATCCGGAAGGGTTGCGGATCACCGCCGTGAACAAGATGCGGACCGGTACAGTAATGAGAGTGTCGTTTGGTGATTCCCTTATTGAAACCGTTTTCTTTGATAAGAATCCAGTTATTCTCCGGAATAATCTGAATGTGATCGATCAGTTTATCCGGGATTTAGGCAGTCCTTCACCCAATGCTTCGTCAGGACGGCATATGCTCTGGAATAGTGTGCCGACGCAGGAAATTCTCAATCTTTTGGACAGGTATATAGTGCACGAAGAGTCCAGAACGGCAAACCCAGATCTCCTGAAAGCATATATGCAGAAGCGGCTATCCCGGGGCGAACTTACACACTGGACTGTTGCCCTGATTAACAACAGTAGTACAGCAGCCCAGACATACACCATCGGAGGTCACGAGATTGGCCTGACCATCCGTACACCTGGTGAAAATACGTCTGATTCGAAATATGCACTGAAGAAAATGCACATCATTGATCCCAAGCATGAATTTATCGACCTCACTCAGGAGCAGATTGCTGAAGCTCTTCGGGAGATGCGAGCAGATCCTGCACGAAGATCTAGGTCAGAGAAAGAACCAGAGTTCCCGAGTGGTCGATATATCCGGAGAGTCAGACCGACGGAGAGGGGGTTGCTTCTGATCTATCCCCTCGATCACAATCCACCGGGGGTTGAAATGCCAGTTATGGGGCTTGCATTCAGTATTCCCAGAAGTGCGAGGGACGACGAGGTGGAGTATATAGTAAATAATACCTACTGGGAGCAGGAGTTTGGTGACTGAAAACTTCGATGGTATATGGGCAGAACTGGAACAGCACGCCGAATACGCTACCCAGGAGGGAATCCTCTCGCTGCGAATCCTTCAGGACTCGGCGTTCGACTTCCTTCTCGGGGTGCAGGTTCCAGAGAACATCCGGATGCTCCTGATCCGGATTGAGCGTGAGAATGTGATCAATCAGTTGTCACTTCCACGTTCAAAAGGTTTTGAGATCAGGCAGACTGTTCTTCCGGAAGACCGGAGGCACCATGCAACGATCCAGCTAGTCCTGAGCGATCGCCGGTATCAGGATATCTTCTCCCGGCTTACGGGAGATGTTGCATCCTCCTGCTCCCATGAACCTTCAGAAAAGGCAATGATCCATGCCCTTCTCCAGAGGCTGACGATGTGGCAGCAGTTCCTCGACCGGTACGGAGCAGAGGGATTGAGCCCCGCCGCTCAACGGGGTTTGTATGGTGAACTCAGATTCCTCCATGACTACCTTATGCCTGCTGTCGGGGTCGCGCAGGCTGTTCCGGCATGGACGGGACCCCGAAAAGTCCAGCAGGATTTCCAGATCTCCGGGATTGCCATCGAGGTGAAGACCAGCATTGCCAAGCAGCATCAGAATGTGTCGGTCGCAAGCGAACAGCAGCTTGATGACACCGGTCTGGATGCGCTGTATCTGTATCATCTTTCACTCCGGGAGGTGCATGACGGTGGCGAAACACTGCCAGGGATTATTGACAGAATACGCAATGATTTGTCGAACGATCCTGATGTATCCAGACATTTCGAGGATCTTTTGATTCTCGCAGGCTATCTGGATGAGCACCGGGGAAGGTACGAGGGTACAGGTTACGCAGACCGGACCATGCAGACATTCCACGTCCGGGAAGGTTTCCCCCGGATAACCGAGCAGGCTCTTGTTAACGGGGTGGGGGACGTTCAGTATTCAGTGAGTCTCGCTGCCTGTGCCCCTTTCATCGTGGACGACGGGAATTTCCGGGCAGAGATTGTGAGGTCCAGGCATGAGTGATACGGATCTTGAGCAGTTTGCGGAGAATTTTCATCAGGATATTATTGTTGGTTCCCGGGACGTGGATGCCGGGGTGTTCTCTGAAGAGCAGTTCACAGATCTGATGCTGGGGTATCTTGCCGATGCAGGCGAGATAGATGACCGTGAAATCTGCTCGCATCAGGCCCGGGGTATCAAAGTAAACGGGTATGCATTTTTCAATGATAATGAGGGTCTTGATCTGTTTGTTTCGCATTATACCGGTGAATGTCCGCCGGTCCGCGTTGCGAAGGGGGACCTCCAGCAGCAGCTGAAACGACTCAGAACATTCTTTGAACGGGCGGTCCAGCGTGAATATGCGAACCTTGAAGAATCCTCGCCGGCCTTTGACCTTGCCGACCGCATATACCAGCTCCGGGACAGGCTGACCCTTGTCCGGCTGTTCGTTCTGACCGATGGCATTGCCAGCATTGATGCCATTGAGGATGAGGACTGTGGTTCATACCGGATCTCCAGCCATGTCTGGGATATCCAGCGACTTCACCGGCTGGTGAGCTCGGAGAGCCGGCCGGAACCGATCGAGATTGATTTGACCCGCGAGTTTGGGAAACCTCTTCTGTGCCTTCCGATGCCGGAAGAAAACCCTGTGTACACTACATATCTCTGTATCATTCCGGCAGACGTTCTTGCGGATCTCTACGGAATGTTCGGTCCCCGGCTTCTGGAGCGGAACGTCCGGGCATATCTCCAGATGAGGGGAAATGTCAACAAAGGGATCCGTGAGACGATTCTCAACAATCCGCATATGTTCTTGGCATACAACAACGGCATATCTGCAACGGCTGAAGAGGTCGAGCTGGTGGATACAGACAGTGGCATGCCGGGGATCCGCCGGATCCGTGACTTTCAGATTGTGAACGGAGGACAGACAACCGCATCGATCTACCACACCCGGACAAAGGACAAGAAGGATATCTCAGGAGTTTACGTTCAGGTTAAACTGACCGTTCTGAAAAATCCAGACGATGTCGACTACATTGTTCCGAAGATCTCTGAATGCGCCAACAGTCAGAACAAAATAAATGCTGCTGATTTTACCTCAAACGATCCATTTCACGTTGCCATCCAGAAATTATCCCGTCAGATATGGGCTCCGGCAAAACGAGGGAGCCAGAGGGAAACTCACTGGTACTATGAGCGGGCGCGGGGACAGTATCAGGATGATAAAGCACGAAAAATTACCCCGAAGCAGAGGAGGGTTTTCGGGGAGCAGAACCCGACCGGGCAGCGTTTCACCAAGACAGATCTTGCGAAGTTTGAACAGTCTTGGGACCAGCTGCCTCATATCGTCAGTCTCGGTGCGGAGAAGAATTACCGTGATTTCATTATCCGATACAGGGAGCGGGGCGAGTTTGTTCCGGATGCCGAATACTTCCGGCTCCTGATCGCACAGGGAATTCTTTTCAGACGCACGGATAAGATCGTCTTGGGCCTGAAATATGGTGGTTATAAGGCGAATATCGTTACTTACACGGTTGCCCTTCTGTCGAAGCTCACAAGTCAGCGTATTGACCTTGAGCGGATCTGGAAGGAGCAGGGGCTTTCACCGGCTCTTGAAGATACAATCGTCGCTCTGTCACGGATAGTGCAGGCACACATCACGACTCCTCCCGGAGGCAAGAACATCACTGAGTGGTGCAAGAAGGAGGAGTGCTGGGAATCGCTGCTAAATAAGGATATCCTGCTTCCCGATACATTAAAACCGGAACTGGTCGACGAAGACACCGTACTTACACGTGATGTCAGAGCCCGTTGTGGGTCAGATGAAACCGGGACTTCCGGCAGTGAGCAATTAGACGGGATGACAGCCCGGCACGAGTCTGCACAGCAGGGGGATTCCATTGACTATGAACAGTTTATCCAGAAACTGACTCCTCAGAAGTGGCTGAAGATTATTCGAGACGCTGCCGGAGCAGAGTGTTTTTCTCGTGAGGAGATCGCTCTTCTCAGGCGGATGCAGAAGATGTCCGGCAGAAGAATGAAACCGAAGAAGGCACAGATTGTACAGGCCGGGAAAATACTGCAGACACTGGCGGAAAAGGGCCAGAAAGAAGGGGCTGAGTCATAGTATTTTTTTTCCGTGGTTCTCGTGCAACCTCAATGTGGCAGATAAGCTATGAAGCCAGGTAAGAAAAATGTGCTCCAATCAGATCTTTTGCACTGGGGCGAGAAGCACTACAGGGATTATCCGTGGCGTCGCACCCGGGATCCTTACCGAATAATGATTGCAGAATTCATGCTTCATAGAACCCGGGCAGATCAGGTTGTTCCAGTTTATACCCAATTCCTACAGAAATATCCTGACGTCTACTCTCTTGCGGAAGCGGACCCTTCAGATGTAAAAGAAGTTACAGAGCACCTTGGACTGCACTGGCGATCAGGTCACTTTATCGGGGCAGCAAAGTATGTTGTCGAGCATTATCAGGGAATATTCCCGGACGACGAAAGTCAACTGCAGGCCATCCCCGGGGTGGGGGAATATGTCTCCGGTGCGATTATCACAGTATGCTATAAGAAACCTCACCGTGTTGTGGATGCAAATATAGCACGATTTATAAACAGATTTTTTGGCTTACAACTCAAGGGTGAGATCCGAAGGAAGAAGGAGGTACTGGAACTGGCGGACATTCTTTTTGATGTGGATGAACCGGGAAAATTTCTCTTTGCAATCCTTGATTTTTCAGCAGCGATCTGCAGGTCAAAAAATCCGTTGCATCTGGAATGCCCATTACGAGCTAAATGCAAATACTATAGAGAACTGCAGTCGTCTGCCGCGGATGCAGCAGATTAACATCGAGAACATCCTGGAATCTGTATGCCGGGAGGGAAGAAATCCCTCCGCCGGAGGTGGCGGTTAACTCACCTCGACACTGTGCCGGTACGTCCTGCCGATATCCCCGTCCAGCGTGAGGCTGACCTTCTTCGTCTCCCCCGAGGGGATGGAGACCACCGCCGAGACCTCGTCACGGACAAAACCTTTCTCCTCGTCGATCAGTTTCATCGTCACGGTGACTTCGCCGTCGCCCCCGTCGTTCTGTATCACCGCGTTCACGCTATATACAAGCCCTTTGGAGAGGCTGATGTCCTTGGTCAGGGAGTCCTCCACGACCTTGGGGCTCGGGCCGCCAAGTCCCATGCAACCGGCTGTCAGAACGAGCGCCGCAGCCAGACCGGGAATAAAGATCCGCTTGCTCATCAGTATGCATTGACCGGAATGGCCATATAAATGTATATAACCCTCCGGGTTAGATCAATCGGCCTGACGTGGTATTTATGAACGGATCAGGGTGATAACGGGAGTTGCCCCTTTCAGAAGCCGTGCGGGGGTTCACCACCCCCGGTACCTCGACCGGACCCTCGCCGGGAGAACATACTGCTGGAAGACCCATTCGAAGTAGCGATCGGTCATCCCGGCAATGAAGTCCCTTACGCGTTCCTCCGGTGCCGCGGCAGCGATGTAACCCCGGGATGCCCACGACGTATCGATGAGATCTTGATAAACCGGCGAGTCCTTGCGCCCCTCCTCGATGTCCTCAAGAATGTGCTCGAAGAGGTACCGGAACATGAACCGGATCTTCCCTTCGTTTCTCAGGAGTTTTCTGTTCCCGTAGATGTGGTCCATGTTGAACTCTTTGAAAGCCGCGACGCACGCCGACGCCTCCTCTGAGAAGGCGATGCAGTCGGCATCGTAGCTCACGGCGATGATGTCCCTGATCAGGATATCGAGCACTCTTTGGTTGACCTCCCGGAAGTCCTCCTTTCCCCTCCCGGTAACCCCGAAGAGGTCCATGCAGTTCTCCGGGAAGTCCGCGAGATCGTCGTCCCCGATAACCTCGACCTCGAGGGCGTCCGCAAGGTCGCGGCCGAGGTAGGAGATGCTGTCGGCACACCTGACGACGCACCCCTCGGCGGTGAGAGGGAGCGCGTCGCCCCCGGCCTCGATCCTCTGCAGTTTCTCCGCAAACGAGTCCCAGTCGGCCTCGCCCTCGACCGTGAGGCTCCGGTCGTGGACTTCGCCGTTGTGGCAGAGGATCCCGTCCAGCACCTGCAGCGTGAGGTCGCAGTCCTCGACGACGTCGAGGAACCGGACGCTCTGGACGTTGTGCCGGAACCCCCCGATACCGTGTTCGGTGCAGAGCTCGTCGAGGAACTTCTCCCCGAGATGGCCGTAGGGCACGTGGCCGATGTCGTGGCCGAGGGCGATCGCCTCGATGAGATCCTCGTTCAGGCCGAGGGCTCTTCCAATCGTCCTTGCGATCTTTGACGCGAGCTGGACGTGGAGGACGCGGTGGGTGATGTGGTCGTTCTCGACCAGGTAGAAGACCTGGGTCTTGTCGATGTAGCGGGCGTAGGCCTTCGAGTGGACGATCCGGTCGGCGTCCCGGAAGAACGGCGGCCGGATCACCGGCTCCTCGCGCTTACGGCCGGACCGCCTGAGGTAATCGGCGTTCCGGGTCGCCCGGGGCGAGAGGAGCGACTCACGTTCGGCCATGCTTTCGGCCATCCGGTCAAAGGTACTCTGCGGGATCTCCATCGGGCGCCCTCCGGGACGGTCTCCTGCCCCGAGACCTTCCGGTAAAGAGTTCTCGGGCGGGAGAGGGGATAGGGTTTTCTCTTCCGGCCGGGACGGATCCATGCGTGCTATATCCCGGGCGTTCGTAATCTCCCGGCATGGACCCGGAAGTCATCATCCACAACAGCGTGAGCCTCGACCACGCGGTAAGGGGTTTCGAGGTCGATCTCGGGCTGCACTACGGCGCGCTCCTGGCCCTCGAGCCGGGGGCGGTGCTTGCGGGTTCGGCCACGGCAAAGTCCGGAATCGAGTTGTTCATGGATATCAGCGAGCCCGAGACGGAGGCGGACCGGCACCGGCCCGGGGTCCGGCCGGACGATCCCCGCCCTGTCTGCGTCATCGTCGACAGCAGAGGCGTGCTGAAAGGTCTGCTCCACTTCTACCGGAACATGGAGCATACGAAAGACGTCGTCATCCTCGTCTCGGAGGCGACGCCGGAGGACTACCTCGACTACCTCCGCGAGCGGGAGTACCCGTTCATCCGGTGCGGCAGGAGCCGGGTTGACCTCAAAGCGGCCATACGGGAACTCGGGGAGCGGCTCGGGATCTCGCGGGTGGTCTCCGATTCCGGCCCCGACTTGAACGACGTCCTGATCCGGGAGGGAATCGCGGATACGATCAGCCTGATCGTCCATCCGGTCATCGTCGGCGAGGGAGAGAAGAAGCTCTTCGACCGGGCCGGGGGACGGACTGCGCTCGAACTCCGGAAAGCCGTGCAGATGGAGCAGGACACGGTCCACCTCGTCTACGCAGTGAAGAGGTGAGAGGGGCGATCCGGCACCCGGGCAAGAGGAGATCGTTCGGCCCCTCCCATCCCTTTTCCGGTATACGGTTGCCCGTGATGGGCGCGGGACTGCAACGACCCCCCAGGAGGGAACTCCCGGGCATTCAGGCGGCATCGCCGCGCTCTCCGGCACGTGCCATACAGATGGTGCGGGATTGCTTTATCGTAAAAGAAAGTACTACCACTTTGCAAGCCCTGCAAGTATCAGGGGCTGTCCGGATCCCACCTCACCTGCTGAAAGATGACGAGAAGGCTCCGTCTTCCGCGAACCATGTCCGCGCACACGCCACCGCCAGTAGTTATGTCATGCCGGCGCTATCGCACGGCACTCAGGGAGATACATCTTTTTTACGAGGGATAGCCTTGAACGAGAAATCCAGGTCCGTCAGCATGCTTCTTGCGCTCGGAAAAGTCGCGGCAATCACGCTTCTCCTGATGAGCGCATTCCAGCTCGCGAAGACGTTCTTTTACCCGAATATCTCCATCATGGAGACGCACATCACCACCGTCGCGTTCACCACCCTGCTTGCCGTATCCGCCGCGTTCTTCGTATTCCGCAACCAGCAGAATCTTCTCAAGGCGATGACGGCCGAAGTGCGCGAACGCAGAAGAGCGGAGGAGGAACTCCGGCGCAGCACCGACGAGCTCGCCCGGCTCCACCGGCAACTGGAGGATTCACACCGGGAAACAAGCCTGTATCTCGACATCCTGACGCACGATATCCGGAATACCGAGAACGTCTCGAACCTGTATGCCGAGATGCTCGCCGAGACCCTGGAAGGAGAACCGGCCGGCTACGCGGAGAAACTGAAGCGCAGCATCCATAAGAGCATCGAGATCCTGGGGAACGTCTCCACCATCCGCCGGATTCACCAGGCCACCTCCGGGCTTAAGGAGGTGGACCTCGATGCGGTGGTCCGGAGGGAGATCGAGCAGTTTCCCGATACCCGCATCCGGTACGACGGATCTTCCCGCCGGGTGTGCGCGGACGACCTCCTCAGCGAGGTCTTTTCAAACCTCATCGGCAACGCCGCCAGGTACGGCGGGCCCGGGGTCGAGATCGCCATCCGGGTCGAGGAGCGGGACGGCGAGGTGCTGGTATCCGTCGAGGACACCGGGCCCGGCATCCCGGATGCGGACAAGCAGGCGGTCTTCCACCGCTACGAGCAGAAGCAGCGGGGGGTCGGGGAAGGGCTCGGGCTCTACCTGGTCCGGATCCTGGTCGAACGCTACGGCGGCCGGATCCGGGTCGAAGACCGGGTGCCGGGCCGTCCGGAGGAAGGGGCGGCGTTTTTGTTCACGCTCCGGGAGACGGCTGAACGGTGATGGGCAGGCCATGATCTTACGACCCGGAGCGTATACGTATTTATAGTGCCAGCTAACACCACACATGGTGCTATTATGGTTAATAACGTAGAATCCGGTGCCGACTCCCCTGAGTCCGGCGCTGCTATGGCTTCGGCACGCTGGTTCGTGCTGCTCCTCGGCATTATCGCGATCCTCTTCGGCGTCCTCTTCTTTGTCTACCCCATCCCGACGCTGACGGTCCTTGCCACCGTCCTCGGCGTTTACTGGCTGGCGAACGGTATCGTCGTGCTCATCAGCCTGTCCCGGGACAGGACCGGATGGGGCTGGAAGATGCTGGTCGGCATCCTCGGTATCCTCGCAGGAGTCATCGTGCTCATCTATCCGCTCTACAGCGCCGTCCTCATCCCGACGATCTACGCCATCATCATCGGGGTGGAGGGGCTCATCATCGGGGCGGTCTACCTGGTGCAGGGATTCTCCGGCGAAGGCTGGGGAACGACGATCCTCGGCATCATAAGCATCATCTTCGGCCTCATCCTGATCGCGCACCCGTTCATCGCGGCGCTGGCCCTGGTACTGCTCCTCGCAGTGCTTGCCGTCGCCGGGGGAATCGCGGCCGTCATCCTCGCTCTCCGGATGCCGGGATGAGGGGGCGACCCGGACGGCCGGGGTTAGGTACGGAGGCGCTGCCCTCCTCTTTTCCTGTTTGAGAACCGTCTGCAATACATCGAGGCAGATGGGCGGACCCGCATCTTTATGTATCGAGGGAGGGTTGAAGCCGGGGACCATGAATCGAACAAGGAGAGAACGGTGGATCGAGTTCCCGGTAATCCCGATCGTTAGCATGAGAGCGGAGCTGTTTGATGAACGGGCCTGACGGCGGGGCACACCCCGCCTTCCATATCATGGCAAAACCGACCGGCGCACGGTGCAATCTTGCCTGTGCCTACTGCTTCTTCTTAAAGAAGGAGCACCTGTACCCGGACAGCAACTTCCGGATGACCGACGAGGTGATGGAGGAGTACATCCGCCAGACGATCGAAGGGCATCGCGTGCCCCATGTGACGATTGCCTGGCAGGGAGGGGAGCCGACCCTGATGGGACTGGAGTTCTTCCGGCGCTCTGTTGAGGTGCAGAAGAAATACGCAAAGCCCAAAACCCATATCGAGAACACGTTCCAGACAAACGGCATTCTTCTCGATGACGAATGGTGCCGGTTCTTCCACGACAACAACTTTCTGATCGGCCTCTCCATGGACGGCCCGGGGGAACTCCATGACACCTGCCGGAGAGACAGGCAGGATCGCGGCACGTTCGACCGGGTTCTCAAAGCCGCCCGTCTGCTCCAGAAGCACCGGGTCGAATTCAACATCCTCTGCACGGTCAACGGTATTAACGCCGACCACCCTCTGGAGGTGTACCGATTCTTCCGCGACGAACTCTCTGTGGAGTATATCCAGTTCATTCCCATCGTGGAGCGGGAGAACGCGACGGGATTCCAGGAAGGGGATACGGTGACCGGCCGATCCGTCCGGCCGGAGCAATGGGGACGGTTTCTGGTTGCGATCTTCGATGAGTGGATTGAAAACGACGTCGGCCGGATGTTTGTCCTGAACTTCGACGCGGCGCTCGCGGGCTGGCTCGGGATTGCGGGGACGGCCTGCATCTTCGCGCCCACCTGTGGCCTTGGAGTGGCACTCGAGCACAATGGAGACGTCTATTCCTGCGATCACTTCGTCGAACCTGACTACCTTCTCGGCAACATTCTCGCGACACCGCTGATCGAGCTCGTAAACTCCGAAAAACAGCGGGCGTTCGGAACGGCCAAACGCGATACGCTTCCCCGGTACTGCCGGGAATGCGACTTCCTCGCTATCTGCAACGGGGAGTGCCCGAAGAACCGGTACGTCAGGACACCGGACGGGGAGGAGGGCTTAAACTACCTCTGCGAAGGCTATCGTATCTTCTTCTCCCACGCCGACCGCCCGATGCGGATGATGGCCGACCTTCTCCGGCAGGGGCGGAACGCCGATGAGGTTATGCCGATGCTCGCCGCCGCAAAGAGAGGACGAGAGAAGGTGCCGGCAAAGGTCGGCCGGAACGATCCCTGTCCCTGCGGGAGCGGTTTGAAGTACAAGAAATGCTGCGGGCGCATGAGCCGTTAACGGGGCGGCAGGCCGCCGCCAAAATATTCAAGGACAATTATATAAATGGCAAGAGGCCTTGTTGGACCCTGCTCACCGATTCAGATGAGGGGGGAGAAAGTATGCCTGAACAATGGAAGGGTTTCATCAATGTCGATGTCCGGGACTCGGTTGCCGACTGGACACCGTATGAAGAACCGAAAGCGCCCGAAGGTGCCCCGAATGTCCTGATGATCGTCCTCGACGATGTCGGGTTCTCGGCCATGTCCTGTTACGGCGGGCTGGTAGAAACACCGAACATCGACCGCCTGGCGGCAAACGGCCTCTTGTATACGCAGTGGCACACGACAGCACTCTGCTCGCCGACCCGGGCATGCCTGCTGACCGGCAGGAACCATACTACCGTCGGGATGGCCTGCATCGCCGAGGCGACCACCGGGTTTCCGAACTCGAACGGCCACATCCCGTTCGAGTGCGCCACCCTCGCGGAGGTGCTGGTCGAGCAGGGCTACAACACCTACATGCTGGGCAAATGGCACCTCTGTCCGCAGGAAGAGATGCACCTGGCCTCGAACAAGCGAAACTGGCCGGGTGGCCGGGGATTCGAACGGTATTACGGTTTCCTGGGCGGCGAGACGAACCAGTACTACCCTGCCCTGGTCTACGACAATCACCCGGTCAAACAGCCGACGATGCCGGAAGACGGCTACCACCTGACCGAAGACCTGACCGATACGGCGATCGCATTCATCCGGGACGCGAAGCAGATCAACCCGCACAAACCCTTCTTCATGTACTACTGCCCCGGCGCCACCCACGCTCCGCACCATGCTCCGAAGGAGTGGATCGAGAAGTACCGGGGCAGGTTCGACATGGGCTACGAGCGCTACCGCGAGATGGTGCTTGCACGGCAGAAGCAGATGGGGATCGTCCCGGAGGATACGGAACTGCCGCCGATCAACCCGATCGGCACACCGGAGACCAGAACGGGTCCCGAAGGGAAGCCGTACCCGGAACTGGACAGCGTCAGGCCCTGGGACTCACTCTCCGATGCGGAGAAGAGACTTTTTGCCCGGATGGCGGAGGTCTACGCCGGGTTCCTCTCCCACACCGACGCCCAGATCGGCCGGGTCATCAACTTCCTCGAAGAGAGCGGCGAACTCGACAACACCCTGATCGTGCTCGTCTCCGACAACGGCGCCAGCGCCGAGGGCGGGCCGAACGGCTCGGTCAACGAGAACAAATTCTTCAACGGCATCCCGGATTCTCTCGAAGAAAACCTACAGCTGATCGACGACCTCGGGAGCGAAAAGACCTACAACCACTACAGCTCCGGGTGGGCGATGGCTTTCAACACCCCGTTCAAGATGTGGAAGCGCTACTGCTACGCCGGCGGCATCGCGGACGCCTGCATATTCCACTGGCCGCGGGGGATTCAGGCAAAAGGGGAGAAACGCCACCAGTACCACCATGCCATCGACGTCGCACCCACCATCCTGGAATGCATCGGCATCCCGATGCCCGATACCGTGAAGGGGTACACCCAGTGGCCCGTCGAGGGCACCAGCATGCGTTATACGTTCGAGAAGGGTGATGCTCCCACACAGCGGCATACCCAGTTCTACTCGATGCTCGGTTCCCGCGGCATCTGGCACGACGGCTGGAAGGCGGTCACCACCCATCCGACCATCGCCGGATGGGGCCACTTCACCGAGGACACCTGGGAGCTCTACCATATCGAGGATGATCGCTCGGAGACCCGCAACCTGGCCGACCAGCAGCCGCGCAAACTCCTCGAGATGATTGCGCTCTGGTGGCACGAGGCCGGTAAGTACCAGGGGCTGCCGCTCGAAGACCGCACTGCACCGGAAGTTCTGACCTCACCCCGGCCCCAGCCCGCGCCGCAGCGCAACCTCTTCGTCTACTACCCGAACACAGCCCCGGTCCCCGAAGGCGTGGCGGTGAATATCCGTAACCGGTCCTACACCATCGCCGCCGACGTCGAGATACCGGATGGCGGTGCAGAAGGAGTCCTCTTCACCATGGGGAGCAGGTTCGGGGGGCATGCACTCTACGTCAAAGATAACCGGCCCCGGTACGTCTACAACTTCGTCGGTGCCGAGCAGGTGATCGCCTCGGACGCCGAGATTCCTGCCGGCAGGGCCACGCTCTCCGTTGCCTTCACCAGGGAGAGCGAGGAGCCGGCGGGCACCGCACACGGGACGCTCGCGATCTACATCAACGACCAGAAAGTGGGCGAGGGACGGATCAAGACCCAGCCCGCGTACTTCGATCTCGCGGGAAAGGGGCTTTCCGTCGGACAGAACCCGGGCGATGCCGTGACCGACGACTATCCCGGCGAGCGGCCGTGGGCGTTCACCGGGACGGTTCATAAGATCATGGTGGACGTCACCGGGGAACCGTACGCTCACCTCGAGAAAGAGGCAGCCGCGATGATGGCCCGGGAGTGACGGGCCTTTCTGTGAGGTGGAGAAGATGAGGGGAAGAAGAGCGGAAGGCGGTCTGCAGGGTCGCGAAGAGGCGGGCGGCGCACACCGGTACAGGATGCGCGAAAAACTCGTCTCCATCGGGGACGACTACTGGATCGAGGACGCGGCGGGAGAGCGGGCGTTCAAGGTGGACGGGAAAGCGCTCCGCGTCAGGAACACCCTGATCATCCAGAGCAAGGAAGGGCAGGATCTCTATAGGATCCAGGAGCGGATGCTCCGCATCAAGGATACCATGGAGATCGAGCGGGGTGGCGGCGGGACGGCAGCCACGATCGGGAAGGCCCTGATAACACCGCTCCGGGACCGGTGGACGGTCAGCATCCCCGGAGAGGGGGACTGGGACGTGCAGGGCAACATCCTCGACCACGAGTACCGGATCGAGGCCGGGCGACGGGAGCGGGTTGCCGAGGTCTCGAAGAAGTGGTTCCGGGTCCGGGACACCTACGGCGTGGAGGTGGAGCCGGGACACGACGACGCACTCGTCCTCGCCGTTACGGCGGCGATCGACCAGATGGCGCACGATTAGGCCGCTATGGGAGAAGGGCAGAGCGAGGGCAATCAGCGGATCCGTAGAGATGGCTCACCACTGAAGTGCCGGAGAGGCATGGGTAGGCAGGCCTCTTAAACCGGCACTTTTTCGGAAGTCTGGAGTTTTCCGATTTATATAATCTAATTTTTATATTAGTTCGCCCATCGTGGTTCGGACCCGTCTCAGGTGTGCACGCTTCCAAAGAGACGTACAGGAGATCACAGGCAGAGGCGCTCTGCCGGTGCATTCGTATTGCAGCACGAGAGCAGTGAATCGCTGGGTGCGGGCAGGCAATCTATGAATTTTGTTAAGGGGGAACATGGGAAATGGCTGAAGTTATGTACGGACCGATGCAGCTCCTGGTCATCGGATTCGAGAACCCGGACTTCCACGGTCAGATCCGGCAGGCGTTCGGGTCGGCGATGGAGGCGGGCGTTGTCAGGCTGATCGACCTCCGGTTCGTGTACAAGGATGCAGACGGAAACGTCGAGGCCATGGGGGCCACGCAGCTCGACGAGGAGGAACGGGAGCGCTTCGGCGCCGCCGTCGGGGCGCTCATCGGCCTCGGCGCCGGCGGGGAAGAAGGAGCACGGAGAGGCGTGGAGACCGGCGCCATGGCGGCCGCCCGGCGGACCTTCGGCATGACCGAAGAGAATGTCAGGAGAATCACGGAGACCATCCAAAACGACAGTGCCGCCGCGATCTTCCTCATCGAGCACCTCTGGGCGAAGGACCTCAAGCAGGCGCTCCGCGATGCCAACGGATTCCTCATCGCCGAGGGCATGGTCACCCCGGAAGCGCTCGTGATGGCCGGGGCGGCGCTCCGGGACGCGGTCGAAGCCGCTGAAACGGAGGAGAAGAAGCCGATGGCGGCACCGGCACAGTAAGTTGTGGAAGGGAGACCTGCTCTCTTTTTACCGGGGGTAGCCCGGCGTAAGTCGTACGCGGTTCGCCTCGGGTCACGAACCCGACAACTGGAAAAGGGCGGACGCCCGTGCCACAGGCTCGGGCGCGCCCAGGACGATGACAATATCGTTGGGCAGGATCTCCGTCTCCCCGTCCGGATTCGTGATCGTCTCCTCTCCCCGCAGGACGGCGAGGACCAGCACGTCGTGTCTTCTGCGGAGGTTGATCTCCCCGAGCGTCTTCCCCGCCACCGGGGCGGCCGGGTCGATCGTGTAGGTGACGATGCTCACGTTGGAGAGCCGGTAGATCAAATCCGTGAACGTCGGAGGGTGCTCCTGCGGGTTGCGGAGCATCTGGTAGGTGTCCGAGCGGATCTCAGCCGTCAGTCCCTCGATCCGGTCCTTCGGGATGAGGTATTTGTTCAGCACCCTGGTGAAGATCTCCAGCGACGTCTCAAACTCCTCCGGGACCACCTCGCTGGCCCCGAGATCCTGCAGGGGCGCCACCTCGATGAGGTAGCGGGTTCGCACGATGATGTAGAGGGACGGGTTCAGGCGGCGGCAGGCCTCCACGATCTTTCGGGTCGAGACGGGATCGTTGATCGCGATCACGGCGATACGGGCGGACTCGATATCGGCGTGCACCAGGACCGTCTCCGTGGTGGCGTCACCGTAGTGGATGGGCTCGCCGAGCGCCCGCTCTTTTCGCACGGTCTCGGGGTTGATCTCGATGATGACGTACGGGATCCCGCCGACTTTCGCCGCCCTCGCAAGGTTCCTCCCCGTCACGCCGTAGCCGATGATAACCACGTGTTCCCTGAGGTGCTTGCGCTCGGGCTCCTGTACGGGACGGCGTGCATCAAGGGCCCGGTGGAGGAACTCGACGCGGCGAAGGCGCTCGGAGAGCATCGGCCCGCCGCCGATGACGAACGGTGTGGCGGCCATCGTGATGAGGGCGGTCACAAGGAAGAGCTGGTAGCTCTCGGGAGAGAGAATGCCGTAATCAAGACCGCTCCTTGAGAGGATGAAGGAGAATTCTCCCACCTGGGCAAGGGCGAGCCCGACGAGGGTGATGGTGCGGATGGGGTAGCCCAGAACCGCCGGAACCACGGCGGCGATCACTCCCTTTGCGACGATCACGCCCACGATCAGGAGAAACACCACTCCGAGGTGCTCGAGTAAGAACCCCACGTCGAGCAGCATCCCCACCGAGACAAAGAAGAAACTCGTGAAGATGTCGCGGAACGGCACGATGCTGCCGATGGCCTGATGGCTGTACTCCGACCGGGAGATCAGGAGTCCGGCGAGGAGGGCGCCCAGAGCGAGCGAGATCCCGGCGAGCGAGACGAGCCAGGCGACACCGAAGCACGTCACCACGATGAAGAGAAGGAAGAGTTCGCGGTTCCTCGTTCTCGCTATCTGGTAGAGGAACCAGGGGACCCCCCACTTTGCGGCCACCACGAGGATGACGAGGATCAGGATGTCCGTGGCGAGTATCGACGAGAGGGACTCCATACTGAGCGCCTGCACTGCCGCGGGTGCGGAGATGCTCGCGAGGAACGGTATGGCCATGATCATCGGGATGGCGACGATGTCCTGGAAGATCAGGACCCCGAGGATGATGTTGCCGTGCGGAGTGCTCATCTCCCCCCGCTGATGGAGGATCCGGAGCACGACCGCGGTGCTGGAGAGGGCGAAGAGGAAACCCAGAAGGACGGCTTCCGCAAACGGCAGTCCGATGAGCGTCGCGACGGAGAAGGAGACCAGAAACGTCAGGAAGACCTGGATCGATCCGCTGATGAGGAGCATGTTGCGCATCTGCCAGAGGTGGGCGAAGGAGAACTCGAGACCGATGGTGAAGAGCAGCAGGATGATCCCGATCTCGGCAAGGATGTTGACCTCTTCGACCGACTGCACGATGCCGAGCACGTTCGGCCCGACGATGATGCCCGTCAGGATGAACCCGACCAGCGGGGGGATGCGCAGCGGGTTGAAGAGCAGTCCGACTATGAGGGAGATTCCAAATATGAGGACGATGGCGTTCAGGATTTGCAGTTCCATTTCCGGCTCCCGTGCTTCGTCCTACCTGTTTTCGGTTTGAGCCACATCTAGGTATCGGGCCGTCCGGGTGCCGGCCGGAGAGTACAGGTTTCACTCCTTCTTCGCGGCCGCAAACCCGGCCAGAAGCACCCCGAGAACGCAGAGGATCAGGCCGAGCGTCCCGGTGCTGAGCCCCGTCGGCGCCGAGCCGATGAAGTAGTAGCCAGCCGCCGAGAAGTGCAGGACGAACGCGATGCCGAGGAGGGAGATGGTGAGTGCCAGCGTGCCGGTGTTGTTTGCCATGGGTTTTCGGAAGAGGGTGGGTGATGATGAATTATCCGTTTTTTGGATTGCAACGGGGTCGAGGGAGGTTCCAAAAACGGGGTTCGACCGGAAGACGCGACCGTTCAAAAACCAGGCCGCTGGAGGGCGAGCACCACACTGCAAAGGTGAACTCCCTCACGGGACGGCAGGCGGATCGTGCCCATTTCGCTCCAATCCCCGACGAACGCCGTGGAAGTGAAGGGGAACGTGGCCCTTGTGGCCGCGAGGGGCGGCAAGGCCATCTTCCCCGCAGCATCACCGTTGTCCCGTCCAGCCGGATACGGCAGAGCACCGGAACACCTCAACATTTATCGCTCCGCTCCCCCAGGACACCCGTACAGGTGAGAGAGCGGCAGGGGGTGGTAAGCGGTGATCAACATCAAACGGCAGTACATCGTAACCGACAACGACAGAAAGATCGGGGTCGTTCTTGACATCGAGACCTTCGAGAAGATCGAGGAGCTCCTCGAAGATTGCGGGCTTGCGTTCTCCATGGAAGAGGTCGGGGAGGAAGAATCCCTCTCGCTCAGTGAGGCGCAAAAGTGCTATGCGCAGATGAAGAAGCGATAGCATGGTTCTTTGCCGTTATAAGAAGACGTTTTTGAAGGATCTGGCAACTCCACGGGCTCTTCGCCATGAATACATGAGGCTGCATTGTCCATCTTTTGAATTGCCTTGTATGAGTGATTCATTGAAGGAACACGGGACAGTCTCCGGGTTGTATCGCTATTCACTGATACCTTCATATAGGTATCAGTGATAGGGTGTCGGGACGCGGGCCGCACCCACCGGAACTTCCACGCCGCTTTTCGCCATTGCTCGTGACTATTCCGCAGAGCGTGACCCAGGAAAAGATCCGACCCGATAGAGGTTGCCGTTCAGCCGGAAAATACCGCTTTACTCCTCTCTTGCCCGGGATGACCTGAGGGTCATCCCCTACTTGACGATCATCACCGGACACTTCGCGGTCTGGGCGACCTTCTGGCTGACACTGCCCATCATCACACCGCGAATCGCACCAAGCCCCCGGCTTCCGACAACGATCAGGTCGGCGCTCTCCTTCTGGGCGATTGCGAGGATCTCCGCCACGGGATCGCCGAGCGCAACCTTCAGCGCATAGGGTATCCCTGCCGCCTCAAACCGCTCGAGCGTCTCGCGAGCCGCCTGCCGTGCGTCCTCCTCAAGAAGAGCATGGACGTCAAACCCTGCCTTGACCATCCGGGACTGCGACGGGGTCGAAGTGGCGATATGCACCACGATGACCGTCGGGTGAGAGAACTCCTGTATCAGATCGATTGCGGCCTCTGTCGCCCGAAGGGCGTTCTCCGAACCGTCTGTAGCGAGAAGAATCGTACGAAACATAAATATCTCCAATCAAACCGGCGCTGCCGGCGGCATGCATACCGTACAGTGCATTTCCGGCCGAAAAACCGGACAGACACCAGACCGTACGACACCACAGAACCCGTATTCTCAATGATTTACATTCACGCCATATAGGCATACCGATGATCGGGGGCAGTACCCCGGGAGATGCAGAGAAAACTTCAAGTTTTAAGCGGGCGAAATAAAGGGTCACTCGCGGCATCCGCCGATCGTTTTTACCTTCGAACAATTTAAACCGAGGATTTTTCGTGGATCTGAACTCGCAGATAAATTTGAGCGCGCTGAAGAAGGCGTGGCTCTCCAATGTGAAGGGCGACACCCTTGCCGGGATGACCGTCGCGCTGGCCCTCATCCCGGAAGCGATCGCCTTCTCCATCATCGCCGGCGTCGACCCCATGGTGGGACTCTACGCCTCCTTCTGTATCGCCGTCGTGATCGCCTTTGCCGGCGGAAGGCCGGGGATGATCTCCGGAGCCACCGGGGCGATGGCCCTCGTCATGGTCGTCCTGATCCGCGACCACGGGCTCGAATACCTCCTCGCCGCGACCATCCTCACCGGTATCCTCCAGTTTGTCCTCGGGCAGCTGAACGTCGGGCGGTTCATTACATTCATTCCCTATTCCGTCGTCCTCGGGTTCGTCAACTCTCTGGCCATCCTGATCTTCCTCTCGCAGGTGCCGTTCCTCATCGGCGCTTCGTTTGCGATGTATGGAATGGTTGCCGCAACCATAGCCATCATCTACCTCCTCCCCCGGTTGACGAAGGCCGTACCGTCGTCGCTCGTCGCTATCGTTGTGATAACGGCCGCTGCCATCGTCTCGAAGGCCGACGTCCTCGCCGTCGGAGATCTCGGGACAATCACCAGAGCGCTCCCGGCCTTCCACCTCCCCGCCGTGCCGCTGACACTGGAGACGCTTCTCGTCATTCTGCCCTACTCGCTGACGCTCGTCATCGTCGGGCTGCTCGAGTCGCTCCTGACGGCTTCCATCGTCGACGAGATGACCGACACGGAGAGCAATAAGGACCGCGAGGTCAGAGGGCAGGGGATTGCAAACTGCGTCACGGGGTTCTTCGGCGGGATGGCGGGTTGTGCGATGATCGGTCAGTCGGTCATCAATGTCAGGTCCGGCGGTACCGGCAGGCTATCAAGTCTCGTCGCCGGTCTCTTCCTGATCTTCCTCATCATCGCGCTCGGCGATATCGTGGCGCAGATACCGATGGCCGCTCTCGTCGGCGTCATGATCGTCGTCGCGATCGGGACGTTCGAGTGGCAGTCGATCCGGGATCTGCCCCGGATTCCGGCAGGCGACGCGGCGGTCATGCTTCTCACGATCGCGATCGTGGTCTACACGCACGACCTCGCAAAAGGAGTCATCGCCGGCGTCGTTCTCGCGGCCCTGATCTTCGGGTGGAAGATCTCGGTCATCTCGGCGTCGGGCACGATCCGGCACGACGGCGTCAAGATCTACACGGTGAAGGGCCAGCTCTTCTTCGGCACGATGACCTCGTTCATCGGTCTCTTCGACTACGCCGGCGACCCGGAGCGGGTGCGGATCGACTTCTCCAGTTCCCATATCTGGGACCAGTCGGCCGTGGAGGCGATAGCACGGGTCGTGCACAGGTACCAGCAGCAGGGTAAATCGGTCTACGTCATCGGCCTGAACCCGGAGAGCCAGGAGACGCTTGATAAGGGTTTTTCATAATGTATCCGCTGCTGTGACTGGAGAGAATAAAGGAAAGCAGATCGTGCAGCCAGGTATATCAGCGCGTTGATCTGTTCGAGCCGTATACAAAACAGAACGGTATTCCCGTTTTGCGAGCCGATATGCGCACGCCGGAGAGCGTTACCGGCAGGACGTCCAGCGGCGGTGGCGGACACGATCCCGCACGGCCTTCATCACGTGGACTGTTTCTCGATCATGCATCCAGGATCGTGTTTGTTTGATCAAAAACGGCAGGATGCATCGTGAACCGACGCGTTTATCCCGAGTGAGCAGTCAGGATTCGGTATCACGCTTACGCATACAGTGCGTAACCGATCAGCAACGTCCGGGATAGAAAGCCATACATCCCGATAGGTGAGACAACATGAAGGAACGGGTGTTTCGGGGAATCGCTGCCACGTGCATCTGGTGTGTCTCCTGTCTGGAACGCTCTCCAGGCAACGGACACGGCAGGCCGAGAACTGCGTGCAGGCCGTATACGGTGCGCTAATTATGTCATCTGTCATCCCCCGTGTTAAATGTTTCCCGGCCGCGATTCCCGGGGTCCCTAACCCTGCAGGGGTTGCTCATCGATCGGAGAATCTCGTTACACTTCTTCTTCGCGGCAGCAAACCCGGCGAGAAACACCGCGATGATGCAGAAGATCAGGCCGGTGCTGAACCCCGTCGGCGCCGGTCCGATGAAGGAGTAGGGTGCTGCCGGGAAGTGCAGGGCGAACGCGGTGCCGGGGAGGGGGAGATGGTGAGGGAGAGGGGGCCGATGTCGTTTGGTATGGGTCTCGGAAGAGAGATGAGGGAGAGGAGGTTATCCATTTTTTGGGTTGTAGTGAAGGCAAGGTTAGTTCGGGAAACATATTCGAGCAGCAGGTGCCGCCTGCGAGGCGAGGGTGTTAACACCCTGCCTCAACTGTTCCCGTAACTTTTTCCGAGGAGCGGTTTCACCTCTATCGAGCCGGGTTCTCACAACACCGACAGAAAATCCTCGCAGACCCGCCGAATGGTCTTCTCATCCATCCGCTCGTACTTTTCCCGGGCATCGTCCGAATCCGGCAGTCCCTCGATGCATTCCCTCAGGAATGGATGGCGATTCAGCAGCTCGCCGAGGAGTTCGAGATCGAGATCATGCCCACCATGCTCAGGATCCAGCAGAGCCAGGACGTCGGCATTGTCCTTGACGAGTTTCGAATACTCCCACTCCAGATCGGGCGATCTCCCCAGTTCGTAGCGGAATGAGCGGTCCCATACGGCTTTTAACTTCATGATCAGGAGGGCTCCGCGTGTCGGAACGGCCACCCGGATGTTGCCCCTGACGGGCATGACAGCCGTATGATCATCGAGAAAGTCAAATGCAAGTTCTCCCCGCCCGCCCTCGAATGGGTTCGCCCGCTCTCTTGAGTAAAAGTCGAGTGTGACGGTTTCCGCACCGGATCCCTTCTCCACGGTCGTATGGTGGGTGTATCGCCTGTAATGAAATCCCCCGTGATGAACCAGATGATACATCAGGCTTCGGCGGGTTCTGCTGTTGGTGACGAGGTCGATGTCGACGGAACCGACGTACGGGTTGTATGCATCGACAGCCCATCCTCCGATAAGGATCGTCGTCGGAGCGGGTGAATCTCCTTCGCGTTCGCGGACCCAGGCGACGATCTCCCGGAGCTCGGCAAGCGAGCGCTCGATAACCTCCTGGCCCGGGTTATAGAGCGTCATACATGTCTACCATCGCTTTGGTGAGATCCATCGCGCTGTACCCGAATCCTGCAAGGTCGAGCAGGGTCTGTGCAGGAGATACGACAGTGATACCTTCTTTCTGTTGCCTGTTGGTAAACACGTCCCTGTCCGGCGCGTAGATCCACGCCCGTATACTGTTCCGGTTTGACTCGTTAAAGGGCGTTTCGAAGAGTTCTCTGAAGAGAGCGAGGTTCTTTTTGTCGAGGTAGAGGTAGACCGCATCCTGGCGGACGGCGTATCCCGTATAGAGCCCGCCGGCAGTGTAGCCCGTGAAGGCGAACGGCACATCCTGGTCGGAGAGCATGTAGGTGATGTCCCTCGCCGCCGGTATCGAATCGCTGAAGGAGGTCGGGATCTCCGCGATGCTCAGGTTCTTTATCGGCCGCTCCCAGGCAATGCCGTTCAGGAGTTTCTTCACATCGCCGATCTGAACGTAGCTGTTGTTCTTCTTCGCGATGCCCTGGCTCATGAGCATCTCTACGGTTTTGTGCGCCCAGCCATAGGAGACGTTCTCCTGCAGTGCCAGTTGCCGGATAGATGTGCACTTCTCTTTGAGCAGGCGGGAGACGATCTTCCAGGATTTTTCGGAAGTGATCCTGCTCTTCGACGGCTTGAACTTGGATTGAAGGGGCGGGCCGAGTGTCCGGGGGAGTCTGATCACCCGGATGTCGAGTTCCCGTGCGAGTTGTTCTTCCCGTGGGCGGATGGTTCTGGCGGCGAGAACCAGCTCGACCGGAAGCCGATCGGGCTTCCGGCGATGCCAGAGCTCCCGCAGGAGTTGCATCCGGGCAATCGTGTCGATCGAGATGACATTCGCTTTTACCTCGACGAAGTAGAGCCGATCGCCGTCTTTGAAGACGATATCCGGCTGCAACGGCAGCTCCATCTCCATCGCGGGGTGCAGAGTTGCAATATCGTCGGTTCCGGCTTCGGGGGAGAGACCGAGCGCCTCCCGGATGAACGCGACGACTTCCGGGGATTGATCAATCGAGGTCACGATTATCACTATATTGTGATACCTATTTATAGATATCAGTGATATGTATCGGTAAACTATGATATATTTATAAATGTATCAGTGATATGTGTCGGCGACCAGAAATAGTGAATACCGGTTCAGCCCTGCTTCGCGGCCGCAACGCCGGCGAGGAGCACCGCGATGACGCAGAGGATCAGGCCGGGTGAATCGGTGCTGAGCCCCGTCGGCGCCGATCCGATGAAGGAGCAGGGTGCTGTCGAGAAGTGCAGGACGAACGCGATGCCGAGGAGGGAGATGGTGATTGCCAGGGGGCCGGTGTTGGTTGCCATGGGATTTCGGAAGAGGGGGTGAGGATGTGTTATCCGTTTTTTGGATTGCAGCGGGGTCGAGGGAGGTTCCGAAAACGGGGTTCGACCGGAAGATGTGACCGTTCTAAAACCAGGCCACTGGAGGGCAAGCACCACACTGGAAAGGTGAACTTTTCACAGGACGGCGAGGAGGTCGGCCACGTCTTTAAAGTTGGTGAGTCCAGAGTCTTTTTCGTTCCGTGGACAGCCATCCTTACGGTATGAAGAATGTGCAAGTTTCGACCTTGCAATGAACGCAACCGGCGAAGCCGTGCTGATGGAGCAGGGCACGGTGCATCTGGTGAGGTGAAAATGCGAGAAAGGGCTCTGTTGAAACCCTCTTG
>NZ_DAFZ01000017.1 GCF_002498065.1 Methanoculleus sp. UBA208
TGGAGGAATTCAACAAAGCCGAAAAATTAACACCTTATGGTCCGTATTCACAGTTTTGAAACCCTTCTTTAAAAGTGCTTTCTGAATTTTGGAATTCTTACGAGATGCCATCAAAACTCCTCGCCAAAAATTTTCAGGAGTTTGTTTCTGAGAGTAACGGCACTATTGGTAAGATTCGATACATCTTCTTTTACATATTCAGTATAGAGAACCTTCAATTCTTCATTAATTTCTTCCATTCCTTCCTTAAGGTTACTTGCCACAGCGAGGAGATTGAACTCATCATTCAAGACTATGTAACTGTCAGTCTCGTCTTCATAATCCGCATGGATTTCGAGTGGATAGGCAAGTTTTTTGATACTCCCTTCTCCAAAGTCTACCTCTAAAAGTGTCAAAGAATTGGCAGTCTGTAGGGCTGATCGATCATCAAACTCGACAAATATCTTATTCTGCTTTTGCTCCACAATCCCAGAGATTGTGATGAGTTTTGTCATATTCTGGAAGATGAAATCCTGCAGTTCGGGTCCAAATTTACAGATCACTTCGCCTTCCGGAGTATCGAGAATACACTGCCGCTTTCTATCAGCCCGAAATTCAACCAGTCTCCCAGTAAGTTTTCCTTGATACTTCTCAGGTGTCTTCTTAATTGCCTGTTGAAGAACGGGTTTTTGTTTTGGATTCAACTCAACTCTGTGATTGTTAAATCCAATATTCAGGACATATTGGGACTTTTCATCAGGCCAAATTGATTCGAGCTCCTGAAGGCACCTATGCACTCGAAATTCATCCGGAATGATCTCAAAAACTTGGGGAGCAATGTCTTCCTTCTCGGCTGAAATATCGACAATTTCTTTTGTCAATTTTAGTGCACGTTCTCCTATTGTCCCTGGGTCAGGGAAATCGGGGAATGGAAGGGAGGTCTGCTGATCCGCAAGGCCAACAGTCGCCTCAAAGCTGCTGTAATGTAAACCCGTTATGACGAGATCACATCGCACTTTAATCGAATTGGGGAAGTTGCCGCCTGTACGGTATTTATTTCCTTCGAGGTAGTCTCCTGCGATATACATCATGTTCTGAAGAGCACGTAAGTAATCTGCGATAATCGAGATGGAAACCGCTGACTGAGCCTTATTTTTGGGGGCAATCTTTACCTCGATTTTTCTTATGTTGTCTTCCATAAGTCACAAAAACTTCCTTCTTCAGCTGAAGTATCTTTAATTCTTCTGCCGGGCACTTACTTATGAATTAGCCGTGTGGTGTGAAAATAAATAAACTTTCTATTATGGACATGACAAGGTCTGGAGGCGGGAGACCGTTTATGATGCTATTTGAAGAGCCTTTCACGATCATCCGTCCTTGTAATTTCTATCTGCAGATCGCCTCTTCCGTTCCCTGTCAGAACGGATGGACGTGCATGTACAGCCTGCCGGGTCCGATCTCCCCCGTGGTCGGGACCCTTCACGCACGAGCATGACGAGATCCACTGCGGGCGATTTGGCCCGGTTGGTGGAGGTCAACGCGGGCAGAGCATGTGGATGCGCTCCTGTTGACCTTATTTTGAATTTCTACAGCGTGACGTGAACCGTTTTGTCGCTCTTTTTGCCATCTTCGTTTTGCCAGAATAGGCGAACAGCCAACTTACTCTTCGTACTCATTCCCACCACCGCAATCAATTCGACGGACTGTCCACGCTCCAACGATTCGAGTGGAAATTTCTGTTCAATGTCGTGATCGAGAATCATATGATTTCCTTCTGGAAAGTCAATAGTGACGTTATACGCAGTCGCTCTTCCCTTGTTGAATATTTTAAGCCGATGTTTATTACTTCCAATGGTTACAAAATTAGCACCTAAGTCGGCCTTTTTTTCTTGCGTAGCCTCTCGCTCCTCTTTATCAAGTATAAATATATTGAGTTTCTTCTGAATATCTAACAGCTCTTCCTCACGCTTCTTGAATTTATGAGTTCTCCATGTAGCGTATGCAGAGAGCAGCAGAGCAATGATCGCTGTGATCTCACCTAGTGAGATAGTACCATCCGTCATTTTATTGTTATATACTTGTTACCCCGAAACGCTTCTTTAAGGTTCTTTTTAAGTTCCTTTGCAGCATCCTCGACGACTTGGGTGTTAATTTCCGATGCATGTGCGTCGATATTTTCGCCGCTTTCCCGTATCAACTCATCCTTTGTAAACTCTCGATCACAAGAGATACATTTGATTCGTGGTATTGACTCTTCGATGTCATCTTGTATCTCGAACAGATCGCCACCGCACGTAGGGCACACTAGCATTACTTGCCTGTTATATTTGTCCGGGTTCAAAGTTTTCCCTCCTCATCGCAAGGAGCACATTGTAAGTAACTTCGTAGATGTTAGCCCAGTTGCGCTCCACTGTCATCGGCAAGAACTAATTTGCGTCTGACTCTTATACCGCCCTATGTGCATGTATGCCCATATAAAAGTTTCGTTCAATTTCTCTTTTTTAGAGCTAAAATAACGAGACTTTACTGGATGAATACCTATAGCCATATCTAAAACGTTGCATTGTGTTTCTATCTTATAACTAACCCAAGAATTTCAGAATATTTCTCCCCTCCATCGTAAGTTGGATTTCCTTCCGTGTCCCGGTGCCCGCAACCTCAATGAAATTCCACCCTACAAGAGGCTGGATATATTTTCTATCCAACGCTCGATATTTGGCTGATTTCTCATCTTGACTCGATCGATCACCTTGCTTTTTTCGGAGATCTAAATAATGGGCTTCGTTGAGCTCCCCGATAAGGACGTTTTTTGTCAATCGTTCATTGTTTTGAGTCAATTCTTCGATTATCTTCAGCACATTGATCAGGTCTTCACGAGGTCTTTCAATCTTATAACTGGGGATAGAATGGATTTTTTTGCATCCAGTAACTAATGGGCGGTCATTGGCTGTTTTCCCATCATAATCTTCAGGAACAGCATAATATGGATATATATCGCGTTTCTTCTCCTTGAAAATCATAGAGACGAGCATCCCCGCGATTGAATGAATTTTGGTTCCCGTTGAAACATTGATAAAGATGTGATTCTGTGACTCTTCTTCTATAATTTCTCGATATGCTCGGAGTATATCAAACAGATCCCGGTTAATCAAGTCACAGGGTTTGTTCTTCACCTCGCACCGTTGGAGTCTCTCCTGTAAATTGTTGATTATTCCCTGATAATACTCTAATCCATCATCTTCGGTTTCATTTCTTTCCTTGACGAGCCACACTCTATCTGCCGCCATCCTTTCCAGCGGTAACACCACGCGGTCGATATCGTAACCGACCGGTGCAATATGCACTCGAAGGGGGTAGGTCATCACCGAAATCACCAATAGAGTATTGTGATGAACGATATTAACTTTACTAACGATAATAAGGATTATTTTCTGATACGGCGACCTATATCCAACTGAATACTCGGAGTGATTGTTTGGCTGCGAGACTTACTCAAAACCCCGGAAATACTGATATATTTCGGAAACCCGCTTTTTCGGGTGGTTATTCCGAGTCCTGTTTTCCCACCACGGTTCACAAATCCGTATATCCGATAATAAAACTTGGTGAGAGAACCACATACAATCCCGAAAGGCAGATCGATTGCCCAGCAGTGATAATCAAGGCACAACCTCTCGTCTCGAAGGATGGCAGATCGACCACCAGGATGTTCCGTCAAATATGCGATGAAGGAGGTATTCATAGCCATCTTGACTACGATGGTGACGTGATCTTATCGCCAATAATGCCCGATCATGCCATTGCAGGTTTGACCGATGAACTCTATGCCGAACTGATTGATGTCACCGGTGTAAATTCTTACATCACCCCGGATGGCGAGACGTACCTCGGAGAGGCGGCTCACTCTGCTTCTGAAGTGTTTCGGGTATTGGATCAGACCGAAGCGTTGCTCAAGTTGTGCCCAAAGTATACTCCCGTTGGACTTGTGAAGGGATGTACGCTTGAGCAGGTACGGTACCATGCAGCAAGTCTCCAAAGCCTTGGTATTAGGCGATGTTGCTTCCACATGGGTGACTTTTTCCGCGGCTCGCATGCGACCATAAGTGTCGGCATGAGGTTCGCGTCTGCCATCCGAACGATCGTACCTGAGCTGATAATCTATGGTATTGGATCAAGGAGGCACATCAATGCGCTTAGATTCGCAGATGGGTTTGCAACGCAATCGCACTACGTCAAAGCATTCTATGGCTACAAGTACGAAGGGGCGAGATGGGTCAGAGGCCGGGGGCACGTCATCACCTGGGACACGATCATGCTCAATCTCTCTGTGATCAGTCGCTTTGTGGATGATCTATCATACCAACAAGGACTGAATCTGCCATCTGCTGTGAAGGCGGGCCGTACTCGTCGTGTAGGTACTACTGAACAACCGATCAAAAATTCCTGCATTCAAAAGTGAGTGAGAATATGGGTGGTGGCATACGCGGAGAACGGAGATCCTACTCTCCGTTCCGATATCATGACAATGAGAGCCGCAAGCAGACGAAACTACCGGAAGGCTCTGGTGAAAAGAAGATGGCGAGAGTATTCATAAGTTTCCACATCGAAGACGAGGCACAGGTCAATCTCCTGCGCCATCAAGCAAAGACCTCTGACCAACTTGAGTTCACTGACTACTCGGTTAAAGAGCCGTTTGATGACAAGTGGAAGACTCGGTGCACCGAACGGATCAAACAATCGTCTGTCGTTGTTATTGCCATAGGTGAAGAAACGCACACGCGCGAGGCTGTCCTATGGGAAATCCGGAAGGCACACGAGCTGGGTAAGCCCGTAATCGGAATGCGAATTTACAGCGATAAAAACCACAAAATCCCACAGCCTATGATTGAACATGGGGATAAAGTACTGCCGTGGAAGCTATCGGCGTTACAGGCAGAACTGGATAGGATTCAGAGAAATCGTGGGTGATAGTTTCCATGGATACAAAACCCGATGCCGACCCCTCCAAGATGCTCCTGCTGGAGCAGTATAAAATATTCGTGAAAATGGCGGACCGGAACAGCGAACGCAGAGGCCTGACAAATAAATTTATATCACGATCTTGACGGGTCTCCTCGCTTTGACCTCATGGGCGGTTTCGAATACAGTACTCTGTGATGTCATCAACATATTGTTACTTCTCATTGCCGTACTGGGCCTGATACTCTGCGGTATCTGGTTTATCAATATAAACTCGTATAAACAGATGAATCAGGCAAAGTTCACTGTTATTCACGAAATGGAGAAGCGCTTGCCGTTTCCCTGCTACGAAAAGGAATGGGAAATCCTTGAGCATGGAAAGAATCGTAAAAAGTACGTTCCCTATACGAAGGTCGAGCGGTATATTCCGTTGGTCTTAGCAGTACCGTATGGTGTCCTGCTTGTGGTGGCGGTATCCCTTATTTTATCTTCTTGAGCTCGTCTCAAAATGGTCCAGATCTTGGTAACTATGCCAAGCGGATCAGGCCAAAGAAATATATCCACCATATTGCTAATGTTCAAGAAAGGGAATACTCATGGCGCAAGATCAATGTGAAAGCCCTTCAGATAAGGTTCGATCTTATTGCAGAGATCAGATCATCGTTCCTGCCAGAAGGAACGGTGTAACTACAGTAACAATTCGATCTGGAGATGTTCACGGTGAACTTGGATTCAAAAATAGACTTCCACTTGTTTGTTCTGCGCTTGGATCGAAAAAATTTGAGGAGATGGCAAGGGTGAGTAGAATTTCAATAGAGGGACCTGTTAATGGAGCAAATACGAAATACACCTTTCAACTTAGGCCCTAAAACAAATGCAGTGTAGATCTTTGGAACGGCTCGACCCAATATGTAGTTGCATTATCGTCACCAGGCATCGGTCACAGAAGGTGCCACACCTACTGCACACTAGAGATAACATCTTCAGGTGGCTCTCACTTTTGTCGATATTTTGATAATCGAATGTGTATTGAACATTCGTCCCAGATATGTCCATTTTTTCAGAACAGTATGCTGCTATGGGGATTTGAACCCCAGTCGTCGGCGTGAAAGGCCGACATGATTGGCCCCTACACTATAGCAGCCCATGCAATGTGCCATACAACTTCGATGCCTGGAGATAAAAAAGTTATGTCGGGGAAATCCCGGCCGACCGCCCGGAGACCGGGGCTTCCCTGCCCGGGGACCCGGACAGCTTACTCGTAGATCGGGCTTCCCTCTTTCTGGGTGACGGTCTTGAAGGCCGCCATCAGCTGCCGGGTGACGGGGCCGGGCTTGCCGTTCCCGATGACCCTGCCGTCGATCTCGCGGATCGGCGCGACTTCCGCCGCCGTCCCGGTGACGAAGACCTCGTCGGCCGCGTAGAGGTCGTAGTAGCCGAGGTTCCGCTCGAGGAGCGTGATGCCCATCGACTCCGCGATCTCGAGCACGACCTGGCGTGTGATGCCGCGCAGGTTGTTCAAGGTCGGCGGGGTGACGATGGCGCCGTTCTTGACGACGAAGATGTTGTCGCCCGACCCTTCGGAGATGTTGCCCTTGATGTCGAAGAAGATCGCTTCGTCCACGCCGCGGTAGTTCGCCTCGATCTTCGCGAGGATGTTATTTAAGTAATTGAGGCTTTTGACGTTCGGCGGCATCGCTTCCGGCGGGGTGCGCCTGACCGAGACGCAGACCGCCCGGAGGCCCTTCTCGTAGAGGTCGCCGTACATCGCGCCCCAGCTGACGGCGATGACGATGACGGTCGCTTTCTTGCACTTCCGGGGGTCGAGGCCGAGGTCGCCGACGCCCCTCGTCACGATCGGGCGGATGTAGGCGTCTTTTAGGTTGTTCCGCCGCAGGGTCTCCTTGATTGCCTCGGCAAACTCCTCCCGCGTGATCGGGACGGCAAGGTCGATCGTCTTCGCCGAGTCGTAGAGCCGCGCGAGATGCTCTTCAAGACGGAAGACCTTGCCGTTGTAGGCGCGTATCCCCTCGAAAACGCCGTCGCCGTAGAGGAGGCCGTGGTCGAAGACCGAGATCTTCGCCTCCTCTTCCGGGACGTACCTGCCGTCAAGGTAAATTATCATGGGAGTAGTGTGGTATCGATTTGTTTGTATGTTTTGCGTTTCGTGCACCGGGCGTCCGGCGGGAGGCCGGGACGCTCTCGAAGATGAAGCCCGGAGAGTTTTCAGACACAGTCTGGGGGGGTTCCGGCAGAAATGTGCTGCCCGGGCTCTCAGCCCCGGCAGCAGTCCACGAAGTGCGCGAGCATCCCTCTGCTCGCCACCGGGTGGAGGTGCGTATAACTCCCGAGTGTCCGGTCCCGCACCGCACCGTCGCACCCGTCCCGGATCCCGTTCCCCCGGCTCAGCCGGTAGGCGAAGCGGGTTTCCGGGGCGAGGCGGACGCTGCTGTAGTGGAACTCGTGCCCCTTGAACGCCGCCTCGCCCATGGGGCTCCCCGCCGCGCTCGTCCCCACGACGTAGCCGAGCATCCGACGGGCCGGCATCCGTGTCTCGCCCGAAAATACCCCGGCGAGTTCGTAGACCCTCTCCCTATCCGCGTCCATGAACCCCGGGGCGAGGACCATCCGGTCGGTGAGGTAGATGAGGCCCCCGCACTCCGCGTAGATGGGCGTGCCGTTCCGGGAGACCTCGCGGAGCCCCTCTCGCATCGCGGTGTTCGCCTCGAGTTCACGGCCGAAGAGTTCCGGGTAGCCGCCGCCGAGGATGTAGCCGTCGGCTTCCGGCAGGGTATCGTGGATCGGGGAGAACGGGACCGCCTCCGCACCGCACGACGAGAGCACGTCGAAGAGGTCGGCGTAGTAGAAGTTGAACGCCTCGTCGAGCGCGACGCCTATCCGGACGTCCGGATCGGGAGCCGCATACATGGAACTCTCCGCCGGCTGCTCGAGATCCGCTGCGAGCGCGAGCAGGGCGCCCGCGTCGACGTGCTCCCCTATCTTCTGCTTGATCACGTCGATCCGTTCCAGGAACCCCCCGTGTTCCTGCCCTTCCCGGTAGGGGACGAGTCCGAGGTGGCGCATGGCAAGCTCCATCTCCTCTGTCCGGGGGATGGTGCCGACGACCGGGATGCCGCAGTAGTGCTCGATCGCACGGACCGCCTTCTCCCGGTGGCGGGTCCCGGTGACGTTGTTTAAGATGACCCCCCGGATATCGACGTCCGGGTCGAATGCCTGAAAGCCCTTCACGATCGCCGCCGCGCTCCGGGTGATGCTCCGGGCGTTGATGACCAGAACGACCGGCAGGTCGAGTTGCTTCGCGATAGCAGCGGTGCTCCCGAGGTCGGTGAGCGCCTCCGCGCCCTCGAAGAGCCCCCGCACTCCCTCGACGACGGCGATATCCGCCCCCCGGCAGCCGTGCGCAAAGACCGCCCGGATCTGGTCCGGGCTCATCACGTAGCCGTCCAGGTTCCGGCAGGGCCGGCCCGTCACCCCGGCGAGGTAGGACGGGTCGATATAGTCCATCCCCACCTTGAAGGTCTGGACGGTTCGGTCGGCCGAGAGGAGGGCCGAGAGCGCGAGGGTGATACTCGTCTTTCCGCTCCCGGAGCGGTCGCCGGCGACGAGGAAGGACTTCATCGCATGCTCCGGAGAACCGCCCCGAACTCGCTTGCGACGATATCCCGGACCCCGAGGGTCTTCGGGTGCAGGTCGATCTCGACCATGACGTGCCGGTGCCCCATCTCCCGGAGCGGCTCCACCTGCCGGGGGCCGTTCGTGATCGAGAAGACCTCGATACCTTCCGTGTACTCCGGCGGGACGGCGTGCGGAACCCCGACCATGAGGGCGAAGTCCGGTTCGAGTTCCCGGATCCGCTCCCCGATCGCGGGGCCGTTTGCGCCGTACTCGTCCAGCGCCCCGAGGAGTTCGGGGTCGACCCCGCGCTCCCGCATCCCGGCGAGGATCCGGGCGGCGTCCTCCCGGACCTTCGGGAGGCCGCGATCTTCGAGGTTCGCGAGGTAGGTGATCCTGCCCTCAGGACAGGCATCGTGGAGGGCGAGGAGTTCGTCGGCAAACATGTAGGCGGTCTCTTTCTTCGCGTTCATGACCGCAACGCCGGTAGCCCCGGAGTCGGCGAGTTCCGCGAGGCGCTGTGCCGCGACGTGCTTGAGGTCGCCGCGGGAGGGCTCGATGTAAGTCCGCGATGCCGCTCCCCGCAGCCGCTCCACCTCGTTTGCCTTTGCTAACAGGTAGCGCTGGCGCTCCAGTTCGTCGCCGCTGATCCAGCCGGCATCGGCCGCCGGCTCGAGCGTCGCAAGCACGCCGTCGATGTTCTCCCGGAACCCGGCGTGAATGTCTACCGCGATCGCCGGCGTCTCAACCCCTGCGTCCCGGATCGCGGACTGGAGGTCTTCCCCGATGATCATCGCGACACACGTCCCGACGACCGCCATCCGCCGGGGCGAAAACGTCTCCTCCGCGTAGCGGAGCACCCGCATGAGCGGATCGTGCCCGCCGAAGATGAACTCGTTGTCGGCAAGCGATGTCGTCAGCACCCGCATGCCGTCCTCCTCGAGGAGACGGGCGTGCTTGAACGAACAGCCCGACGGGCCGTGGAGGATCGCCACGTCCACCCCCAGGTCGCGGGCGGTGTAGAGCGCCGCGACAATTGAACTCGGTCTTGGTTGAATGTAATCCATACTTATCTCCACGTCTTTACCGCGAGGACGATCGCGCCCGCCGGGGTGATCTGCCGGGCTGCATCGAGCCCCGCGTCGATGGTCGCCGCCGGATGGCCCTCCCCGACGTAGACCGTCGCCGAGGGCCTGACGGCCGCCACCGTCCGCCGGACATCCTCCGGACAGAACCCCTCGCAGACCGCCCGTGCCTCTTCGCCGATGACGAGTGTCAGGGGGCCGTTGCCCGAGAGTTCCCTCGCGTAGCGGGCGGCTTCAATGGTGGTCACCGCGTTCGTCCCGCTGTTCGCGTTATCGAGGATCAGGAGGTCTCCCTCCCACCGGGCCGCCATCCGGCCGGGGAGAGCGGCGAACCGCCCGAGGGGTGAAGGATCGACCCCGAGCACGCAGGCGGTCGCGGCCGCGAGGATGAGGGGGGTGCGGTAGCCCGCAAGGGTGCAGAGCGGGTTAGCAAAGGTGCCGGCGATCCCGGACCCGGCGTACCGGCAGGTCTGCCCCTCGAAGGATACCATCTCATCGGCGGCGACCCCACCTGGAAGATCGATCCCCGGCGGGAGCACGACCTTCGGCGCCCGGGCGAGCAGCCGGCACTTCTCCGCGATCGCGTGTTTTTTCCCCGCCGCGACCGGGTAGTCCTCCGGCGAGGTCAGCACCGCCACGTCCCCGGCGGCGGCGACCCCGAGCGACTCCTCGGCGACCAGCCACCCGCCGATCCGTTCCGCCTCACGCACTGCCGGGATAAGGGAAGCGGGGGTGATGCTCTTCTTCCAGAGCAGTTCCCGCTCCGGGTAACGGTAGGTCCCGGTCGAGGTGTGGAGGATGCCCGGGCCCGGCAGCAGCGAGGCAAGGGCGTGGGCGGTGGTGGTCTTCCCCCGTGCCCCGGTGATCTCGATGAAAGGGTGCGGGAGCCGGCCGTCGAGGACCCGCTTCACCATCTCGTGGTGCGGGACCGCGGGCCCGTGATGCCGCAGAAGTGGGTGATCGGGGTCGAGGTGGACCGGTGCAGTGACGAGATCGTATGTGCGGACGAGTGCCTCCTCGATGGAGATGCCGGCCTGTCCCCGGTAGACGTCCACCTCGTCCACCTGGTGGCCGGCACCACGGAGCGCCCCGGCGAGCTCCGCCCCGCCGTGGATGGTATCCAGCACCAGGATTCGCATGCCCTTCAGGGTTTCAGTTCGGCGATCGCGTCGGACGCGTTCTTCAGCATCAGTTCGGCAAGGAGCGGGTCGCTGCCGATGGGGTTTGCGTAGACAAGCGGGACTGCCTTCCCATTCAGCTGGAACATGCCGTTCCGGGTCCCCTCGGGGAGGCCGAGAAGTTCGGGGATGTCCTTGTTGATGTGGACGCCTTTGGCGAGGAAGAGCGGGACGACGACCAGCATGTCGATATCTTCGCTTCGGAACGCCTCGAGCTGCTCCTCCACCGTCGGCGTGTTGAGGCTCATGAAACCGGGTTTGACAAGGAATTCATCGGTCTTTTCGGCGATGATCCCTGCGGTGGTTTCGATAAGTTCCTTATTGTACGGGAGCTTGCTCCCATGTCCGATCAGTAACATTCCCTTTTTACCCATATGTTACAAGGTACTACGATACTATATTAAAATAATTACCGATTGTTTTTAAGGGCCCGGTTCAAGATCTATGTGATGGCAAACTTCGAACGGGAGATCACCTACTGCGTCAACCGATTCTTCACTCACCGGCAGATCCACGGGTTCGCCTACCGGCTCAAGCAGAGCAAATTCAATACCCAGTACGTCGACGTCCTCGTGGACTCTCTCGACCCCCGCTACTACCTGGCCATCGAGTGCAAGTCGATATCGGGCAAGAAGATCTACTTCTCCCAGCACTTCCACTTCGACAAGAACAACGTCCACCAGATAGACGCGATCACCGACTTCATCAAGAGGACCGGGCGGCGGGGGTTTCTTGCCGTCGAGTTCCGGTTCGGCGCGGGGAGGGCGAAGGAGGCATACCTCATGCCCTGGGACACGGTGCTTCAATACTACGGGAACGTCCCCGGCATCTCGATAGACGATTTCCGGCTCTGCTGTGCGCTCATCCGCTCCGGTGAGGAGTACGACCTCCCGGGCCTGGATACAAATCAATATCCTCTCTCACCGCCAACAGATGGAGAAGCATGATGGAAGCATATGATCGTTTTGAACTCCTCATAAACGATCGGATCGTGAAAACACCGATAGCAATCGCATCCATGGCCGGGATCGTGGATGCGGCCTACGTCCTCGAGCGGGCGGCTCATATCGGGGCGGCCTTCATCGGCGGCTACTCCATCGACGGCCCCACCCTTGACGCGAGCCGGCAGATGGCAGAGGCGGGTCGGAAAGAGTTTTTATACGACGATCCCCTGGAAGCGCTGGAAAAAGAGATCGATGCCCTTAAACAGAGCGACGTTGTCGCGGGTATCAACCTCCGCGGGAGCACTCCTGCCGCCTACGGGGAGGTTGCCGAGGCTTTTGAAAACCGCGTGGTCTACGAGATCGACGCCCACTGCCGGCAGCCTCCGATGCTTGACGCCGGGTGCGGCGAGTACCTCCTGCAGCATCCGGCAAAACTCGTCGAGATCATCCGGGCCTTGAAAGCGGCGGATGTGACCGTCTCGGTGAAGGTCCGGGCAGGTATCGCGGCGAACGACGCCGACCTCGCCCGCACCGTCTGGAAGGCGGGGGCGGATATCCTCCACGTGGACCTGATGGACTTCGGGCACAACAAGGTCCGCCAGATCCGCAACGCCTCTCCCCTGATGCTGATCGCGAACAATTCCATAACCACGTTCGATAAAGCGATGGATGCCTTCTCCCACGGGGCGGATCTCGTCTCCCTTGCCAGGCAGTCCGATCCCTGGACGCTTGCCGGCCTCGATGCCGCCATCACCCGGTCCGCCGACGAGGGCGGGTGGTACAACGCCCCGAAACAGCTCTGCCGCGGCGGCGATATTCGGGCGCTCGCCTTCTGCTGCATGCCGGTGAAGGCCTGCCCGCTCATCCCGACCCTCGAGAGGATCGGGCTCTCCCGGAACGACTACCTGAGAGTCAAACAGGAGGCGGTGGAGGGGACCCCGCTCGACGACGGAAAGAACACCTGTTTCGGGAGCCTCGCCTGGTGCTGCAAGATGAGCTCTCCCTGCATGTTCCGCAACATGACCCTTGAGAAGAAAGGCCTCTCTCCGCGGGAGTACATGCGGTGCAAGCACCACCTCTCGGAGAAGATCCTGCACAGTGTATTTGGTGGAGAAGAAACCGCCGATGAATCGATCTGAACGTGCGCAGATGGCGATGATGCTCGAGGTCTGCGCCTACCC
Source organism: Methanoculleus sp. UBA208 (assembly GCF_002498065.1). GTDB lineage: Archaea > Halobacteriota > Methanomicrobia > Methanomicrobiales > Methanoculleaceae > Methanoculleus. The sequence goes on from NZ_DAFZ01000017.1 coordinate 12,960, forward strand.
GAAACCCGGGAACGTGGACCGGTGCCACGACTACCCGGACACCCGCCTCGAGCATTTCCTCGCCTCGACGATCCTCGCGGGACCCGTCTTCTATGCGGCCGAGAGGGCCGGCGGCCGGGTCGGGAGCCTGATCCGGGAGGCGGTCATGCGCACGAACGACCACGCCGGGGGAAACACCCACTTCGGGGCGTTCATCCTGCTCGTCCCGCTCGTCCTCGGGGGAGATATCGAAGGGGCGCGGAGGGTCGTCGCCGGGACCGATGTCGAGGACGCAATCGATTTTTACGCGGCGTTCGGCCTTACCAATGTCCGGATGGGAAAGAGCGACGACCTGGACGTGAACGACCCGGCCTCGGTCGCCGTGATAAGGGAGCGGGGCATGACCCTTGCCGACGTCATGGCCTACTCGGCGCCCCGGGACATGGTCGCCCGCGAGTGGACGAACGGATTTGCCCTGACCCGGCGGTGCGCGAACCTGCTGCATTCGCACGGGAGTGGGCGTGAAGCGATCGTCGCGGCGTTCCTCGACCTCCTCGCTTCAGTGCCGGATACCTTCATCGTGAAGAAGCACGGGATGGAGACCGCGGAGAGGACGATGCGGTGTGCGGCCGAGGTGCTCGGCGGTGGCCGCGATCTTCGCGCCTTCGACGCCGAGTGCGTCGATGCCGGCATCAACCCGGGCTCGATCGCCGACATCGTCATCGCCGGGATATACGTGGCGCTCGGGGAGGGATGGCAATGGGACTGCTGACCGAGGGGATCAACGAGGTTATCGCGACCACCGACGGCAACGCCGCTCCCATGGGGATCATCAACCGGGGCGGCTCCCTGCACATGGTCCTCTTCCGGGGGAGCCATACGGCGAGGAACATCGCCCGGGACCGCTGGGTGGTGGCGAACTTCGTCTTCGATCCCGTGATCTACGTCCGGACCGCCTTCGACGATCTCCCCGAGGATGCCTTCGTCTTCGAAGAGATCAACGGGATGGTCGTCTGCCGCCTCCGCGACGCGGAGGCCTGGGCCGCGTTTGCCGCCGACGTGGAGCGGTCGAGCGACGAGGCGCTCGTCGTCCGGCTCGTCCCCGTCCACGAAGGGGTGCTCGACCTGCGGCTGCACCCGGTGAACCGGGGCTTTGCCAGCATCGTGGACGCAACGGTCCATGCCACCCGCTATATCAGGAGTCGCGACCCGTGGCTTAAACAGCTGATCGAGCACCACACCGGCCTCGCCCGGAAGTGCGGCGGCTCCCGGGAATGGGAGGCGCTCGAACTCCTCGAGCGGTATATCGGCGACCTGATTCGCGAGTGACGGTTTTGCCGTTGCCGGGTCCGATCCCCCCGTTCTTCGCGGGGAGCGGGGGCGGACCCCGCCGCCCGGCCCGCAGACAGAGGCGCGTATCTCCACTACGGTTTTCATAATATTGAGAATATAATAATCCATATATACGATAACATACCACGAACCGCCCCGCAGGGAGGTACCTGGTATGGCGAAGATCTTTGAGACGTTACAGAACGATGGGAGGTTCGGCAGGCTCGTCGAGATTATCCGGACCCTCGGCGAGGAGAAGATGCTGCAGGGCGAGGGGCCGATGACGTTCTTTGCTCCGGTCGATTCGGCATGGGATGCGATCCCCGAGCCGAACCGGGCGATGATCTTAAACGACAAACAGATGCTCTCGCACCTGATCGACTTCTTCACGATCGGCAACCATAAGTGCACGCTCGATGCGCTGCTCGAAAAGAACGTCGTGCAGACCGTCGAAGGGAACCCCATCATGGTCCGGAAGACCGAGCAGGGCACCCAGGTGGACGAGGCCGTCGTGCTCGAGGGGAACATGGAGGCGGACAACGGTATCATCCACGTCCTTGACGGAATCCCCTTCGTGACGCTCTCGCAGGCATTCGAGGCCTACGCAACGAAGTGAGCAGGACCACGGGCGGACATGACTTCACGGTCCGACCGGAATCTTTTTTCACGCGGACTCCTTCCGGCGGGAAAAGGTGCGCAGATTCGGGCCCTATCCCCCTCGACGACCGTCCCTGGAGCCCTGATCTGCTATGTCCGTAATTATATATATCTGGCTAAATGATCCGTGGGTCCATGAAGAGCATCTTTGAGACGGCCCGGGAAGACGATCGGTTGAGCACCTCCGTTGCGATGCTGCAGGCCGGGGGGATGGCGGAGACGCTCCGGGGAGAGGGGGAGTATACGGCATTGTTTCCGACGAATGAGGCGTATTCCGGGTTTCCACGGGAGGTGCTGGACGCTATCACGGAGGACCGGGAGCGGCTCGAGAGCATGGTCCTGTACCACGTGATCCAGGGCAAACTCACCACGCAGGAACTGGCACGGATGGAGGCGATCAGGACCCTGCAGGGGGACCACCTGGATATCGCGGGCCCTCCGGAGGCGATGCGGCTGAACGATGCCGCCGTCATCCAGCCCGATGTCGAGTGCACGAACGGCATCTATCACGTCATCGACAGGGTGCTCCTGCCTCGGGCGGTCGAGGCACGGGTGAAGAGGTAGGTTCAGGCCCGGCGCATGTCCGGCAACGGGGGTCGGGGGATGCCGGAAACCGGCCCCGGGAGCCGTGCGGAACCACCCGTAATTTTATATACTCCCGTCTCTTCATCTCCCGCCGGGAGTTGGTTCAAATGAAGAGTATCCTCGCGACCCTGCAGGAATCGGGATCGTTTGCCACGTTTCTCGACCTCGTACGGGCGGCCGGCATGGAGGAGCGGTTGAGCACTGAAGGACCTTACACGCTCTTCGTCCCGGACGACGATGCGTTCCGGGCTGTATCCGGGTCGGAACTCGACACGATTCGCCGGGATGCCGACCGGCTCGCCGAGACCCTGAACTACCATATCGTCCCGGGAGTCCATTCCATGATTGACCTTCTCGGCATACGGACGCTCCGGTCGCTCCAGGGAGAAGACCTGACCGTGGAGGTTGCATCGGAGGGGGTGCTGGTCAATAACGTGCTGGTCGTCGAGGCCGATGCGTGGTGTACCAACGGGATCTGCCATGCGGTCTCCGCACTGCTTCTGTCGCCTGTTGCAAGAGCTGCTGCTGCATAGAAGAGTCCGGGGCCGGCACCATCCGGCCGGAGGCCCGGGAGAACGTATAAATAATCCGGCACATGTAGTGATGCGATTGGAGAGAGCAGCATGAAGAACATCATCGAAACCCTGGAGGACTCCAATAACCTCACCGTATTTCTCGAACTGATCAGGATGTCGGGCATGGAGCCGATGCTCCGCGAGAGGGGGCCGTACACGGTCTTCGTCCCGACGGACGAGGCGTTTGCGAGGGTTCCAGACGAACGGATGGACGAGCTCCGGCAGGACGCGGACAAACTCCTTCTCATCACGAGCTACCACGTCGTGCCGGGGCAGTTGACCTCGGAGGATCTCCGGAGCATCGCTGCCGTCAGGTCGAGCCTCGGGACCGACCTTGTCATACGGTCGTCGGATAAAGGCATCACCGTCAACAGCGTCCCCATCGTCGAGGCAGACGCGTTCTGTACCAACGGCATCTGCCACGCCATCAGCGCGGCGCTCGTCCCGCCGACGATAGACGTCGTTACACCCTGAGGAGGAGCCCCCGGACTTACCGCTCTCGCGGCATGAGGAACCGCCCGTCCCGGCGGGCGATCCCGACGGCGGCAAGAGCGCTCTTCTCTTTATCCTTGATCTCGAGCATGATGTCCATATCAGCCGGCGCGGTCTCGGCGAGGAACCGCTCGAAGTCGGCATTATCAAGGCTCTCTGCGTGCCGACCCTTCCGCCCGCCGGGCATCGGGGTGCTGTAATCGATCATCGGAATGCCGTCTTCGGCCCGCCAGGTTGCGCCGGACAATTCGACCGCTTCGGCCACCCCGGCGCCCGAGGGGTTGACCTGGTGGTGGAAGACGTCGAAGAGCACCGGGATGCCGGTCTCCTCGTGGATGCGGAGGCAGTCGGCCAGGGTGTAGCGCGAGTCGTCGTTCTCGACGACCAGCCGGCGGAGGATGCTCTCATCGAGGCGGGAATATACGCTCGCGAACCGTTCCATGCTCGCCTTCTTATCACCGTATACGCCGCCGACATGGATCTGGATTTTCGCGGTCCCATCGAGGCGCATGGCGTCGAGGACGGCGGCGTGGTAGCGGAGTTCCGCGACGCTCTTCTCAACGACACCAGGGTCTTTCGCGTTGATGACGACGAACTGGTCGGGGTGCATAGAGATCCGCATCCCGTGCTCGCGAATGAATCGGCCGATCTCGCGAAACGGCTCCGCGAAGGTCTCCTGCCAGTTTGCGGTGCAGACCGGGTGCGACGCGAACGGCACGAGGCCGGAGCCGATCCGGAAGAAGAGGATGCACTCTCTTTGGTTGAAGCGGAGGATCTCTGCAAGACAGCGGAGGTTCTCCCGGACGGTCTCCTCCAGTCGTTCGTCGGAGTAGGAGGAGAGCCGAAACGTGCGGCCCGGGGAGCAGCCGATGCTCCGGTTGATGCACGGGTAGCCGATCTTCATGCTTCTTTCGGGTGATCCCGTACGGGTATCAACCTTACCTACAGGTGTACGCACCCTCGCTCTCGGCGACGAACCCCTCCCGTGCGAGGTCCCCGAGAATCCTCTTCACCCGTCCGGGCTCTTCGCAGAGCCGGAGGATCACCTCCTTCTCCGTGACCGTCCCCTCTTCGAGGACGAGCGCGAGGATCCGCCCCCTGATCTGCCGGTCGGACCCCTCGAACCGGCTCTGCCGGGAGTAGGATGCGCTCCTCCGGTTCGGGTTCGCCGTCCGTTTCTTCAACACCGTGCCGTAGTCCATCATCGCACTATACCACTCCCGCGGGTTCTCGTGATCAAGGGTCCTCTCTACGAGCGGGAGGACCTCGTCGTCCCGGACATCCTTCCGGTCCTGGAAGAAGAAGTGGATGAAGATCCGCCGGATGTTCGTCTCGACATAAACGACCGGCATGTTGAACGCATACGCAACAATGGCCGACGCGGTCGCGTTTCCGATGCCGGGGAAGGTCGCGAGCGTCTCGACGTCGGCGGGAAGTTCCCCGCCGTGGTCGTCCACGACGCGCCGGGCGGTCTCCTGGAGCGCGATCGCCCGGCGGTTGTAGCCCATGCCCTGCCAGGCGAGGAGCACCTCGCTTCTGGGGGCACGGGCAAGGCTCTCGAAGTCCCCGAATCGTTCGAGGAACTCGCCGTATTTCACGGCGACCCGCTCGACCTGGGTCTGCTGGAGCATGATCTCGGAGACCAGGATCCGGTAGGGGTCGGCGGTGTGCCGCCAGGGGAGGTCGCGGCCGTGGGCACGGTAGTACGAGAGGATGAGATCCCGGAAGAGGCGGATGTTCTCCGGGGTTGCCCCCTGCTCGCGGATCGCGTCAAGGAGCCGGCGTTCGCGCTCGTTCTGGTCGGGGTCGAGGCTGCCGATCACGGTAGATCATCTGTCTGACAGGAGGAAATAGGTTGGGCACCCGGGGGTGGGGATGTTAAATGGCACTGAGAACGGCAGTTATAACGCCCCCCTGCTCCAAGAGATGCCCCTTCACGCGTGCCAACTCAAGCACCGTACACTGGACCGTGGGAATATCGCCATAGGGGGAGGGGTTGCAGGGGAGGGGGGTCTCCCCCCTCC
>NZ_DAFZ01000068.1 GCF_002498065.1 Methanoculleus sp. UBA208
GCAGCGGTCCCGGTCGATCCCGGTCTCGCGGGAGAACGCAGCCGTCGGGCAGATCGCGGCCGCGACGCAGGCCGAGCACTCCTCGCACCACTCGGGGTGGTAGGTCACCTCGCGGTCGGGCCGCTGCCAGACGTCGGCGTAGGTCGCCTCATCAAGGACGGTGCGGGTGTTGATCTCGGCGACCGGGAGGGGGATCTCCTCGTCGAGGACGCGGAGGGGCGCGGCCTGCCGATCGTCGAGGACCGGGATCGCGGCGCCGAGGCTCGTGATGCACTCGGGCCCGGCGGAGGTCTTAAAGCCGCCCATGTAGCGGGGCTGCATCCCGACCATGTCGGCGATGACCGTGAGGTTGGGGCGAGCCGGGGTGCTCCGGGTTCCTTCGCCGGTCACGATGCCTATCGAGCCGTTCAGGAGGACCGGCGTCCCGTCCCGGATCGCGAGCCGGGCGGGGTCGTTCTGGAGGGGATTGATCTCGCCGCACCCGCTGACCGAGACCTCCCGGCAGGGTCCCTGCAGCCCCTCGATAGAGAAGATCGTCTTCACCCGCGTCGGCCGGGTGTTGACATAGGCGGTGTAATTTTTAAACGCGCTCCGGGTGGTGAAGAGCCGGGCGTAGGAAAAGTCGTCGATGGTCACCCGCGCCTCGACCGACCGGTCGGCGGCCTCCGCCAGCACCTCGATCTCCCGCCCCTCGACGATATCGCAGAAGAGGTGCCCGCCCCCGTAGCCGGTCCCGGCGTGGGCGGTCCCGGAGACGATCAGGTCAAGCAGGCCAAGACGCTCGTTCGGGCAGGGACCGGGCATGCAGGGGACCCCGTTCAGCCAGGCCCGCTCCGCCCGCTCGAATGTCCCCGGCGCCGCCACCGGGACCGAGAGGATCGCCGCGGTCCCGGACATCACCCCGCAGGTTCCGGTGGTGACCACGTCGACATCCGCGGCCGTGATCTCCGCACCCTCGCGGACGAGGCGCTTGAACTCCGCGGCGGTGTAGACGACCGCCGAACCGTTCCGGATCTTCTCGTCGATCTCTGCTATCGTCTTCATAACAACCTGATATCCTCCACCCGCACATGGAGACCCGAGGACTGTGCGAGAATCAGATTCACGACACCCGTATGCCCGAGGTTCATCATGCAGTAGCCGGGCAGGAACCGCTGCCGCATCCCGAATACCGGTTCGCGCCGCACCGTCCGGGCAATCCCCTCGAAACCGACGATGTGGTAGGCTTCAACGTCCTTAAATTCTCCGCCCCGCGAGGCCTCCGGGCCGACGACCAGACAGGTGAGGAGGCCGCTTGTCTGGCTTGCATGGAGGACCGAGAGGACGTGCTGGACCGGGCAGCCCGCACCGGCCGGCCTCCCGACGACGATATCCCCGGCCGTAATCCCCCACTTCTCCACGAGGTCCGGGCGGAAGGGCAGCACGATCTTCCGGGCCGAGACCTCGCCGGGCAGGGGATCGAGGATGAAATCGTACTCGCCGCCGAGGACGTCCCGGCCGGTATGAAGGGCCTCGCCCTCGAACCGCGGGGCTGCGGTTCCGGTAGGGTAGAAGACGCAGTCCCCGGGCTCCTTCTCCCCCCGCCGGACCCGGGCCAGGAACGCCTCGCAGGTCGGGGCGCCGCAGGCCCCGCAATCCTTCCCGGGCGGTTGCCAGGTCACCGGACTAGTCCCCCCGGAAGAGATAGTCTGCGTCCTCGAGTCTCCGGACGACCCCGAAGTGGTGCTGCCACCCGATCTCCGTCTTCCCGATGCAGACGGTGCAGACCCCGAGCGGCGGCGCACCCCGGAGGACGATTGTACCGGGATCGGTTATCGGCGGACAGTCCTCGATCGCCCGGAGGAGGTAGCGCATCCCGGTACCCTGGACGGCGTTCGTCTCCACGATATCGAGGTCGGGGTTCACCTCCCGGATCCGCTCCCGGAAGACCTCCTTCTCGGCCTGGGAGACGAGGTCGATCCGGGTCACGACCGCGATGTCAGCGAGGGCAAGCATCGCGGCCATCTTCAGGGGCGTGTTCGTGCCCGATACGGCGGAGAGGACGACGATCCCGAGCGCCTGCGTCGTGTAGGGAGAGCAGCGCAGGCAGAGCCCGGCGCTCTCGACCAGGAGGAGGTCGGCGCCTTCTTCTCCGGCCCAGGCGATAGCGTCCCGCATCACCATCACCCCGGCGTGGTCCGGGCAGAGGTCGCCGGAACAGACCTTCCGCGCCGGGATGCCGAACTCGGCCGCGATCTCCTCGTCCTCGAACGCCCGGACGACGTCGATCTTGAGGTAGGCTATCCGGTGCCGGTCCCGGAGGGAGCGGATGGTCTGCCGCACGACGGCGGTCTTCCCGGCCGACGGCGGTCCCGCGACGACGGCGAGCCTCATGCCCCGACCGGCCCCGTGATCAGGTCGCCCGCCCGGATCTGCTCGCGCATCCGGTGGAGGATGCCGTCGAGGCGGAGAGCCTCCCGGAGGGCGGCGATCTCCCTGCCGTCAGGCTCGATGACCCGCTCGACCGCCCCGTCCCGCATGACGATCCGCCGGGCGGAGAGGAGGGAGACCAGGGGGTCGTGCGTGACGAAGATGACCGCCTTCCCCCCGGCTCGGAGGACCTCGATCACCCGCTCCTTGAAGATCCCGGCGTTCTCCACCTCATCGAGGAGGAGGACCGGCGCAGCCGCAACGAGGACCGCGTCCGCCACCAGAAGTGACCGGGTCTGCCCGCCGGAGAGCGCGGTCATCCGGGCGCAGGATCGGATCTTCTCGCCCGTGAACTCGTTTGCAAGGTCGATCGTACGGCCGACGATGCTTTCGTCCTCGATCTTGCGGGACCGGACGTGCATCGCGAGAAACTCCTCGACCGTGAGGTCGGCGAGACACCGGGTGTTCTGGGTGATCAGGGCGACGGGCTTGTACGCCGGGTCGCGGACGAACTCTTCGGGAGGGTATTCGCCGTTGACGAGGACCGTGCGCCCCGTCGCAGTGTCGTTACGGGCGAAGACCTCGATGTCGTTGATGAGGGCGCTCTTCCCCGAACCGGTGGGGCCGACGATCGATATCGTGTCGCCGGGCCGGATGGTGATCGCCTCGAACCGCTCCGGCTCGCCGTTCCGGTTCCGGCCGGGGAGGATCGTGATCTCGCGGACGGCTGAGGGGTCCATGAAGGAGGGTCGTCATGCAGGAAGATAAGGATTGTTCTCCATAGCGGAACTGTTAACCAAAATAGGAAAAGCCTTACCTCATATATACTACTATAGTAGAATAATGCTCTCGAGAAAGATCTTTGAAGCCGAGTTTGCCGACGCGCTCCAGGAGGAACTCGCCCGGCAGGATATGAGCATCCGCGACCTCGCGGAGCGGGCGGGGATCCCGCCCGCAACCCTCTACAAACTCACGTCGGGCAGGGCGGACCCGCGCCTCTCGACCGTCCGGCGGATAGTGAACGTCCTCGAGCCCCGGGAGAAGAGTTTCATCGCGGTGATCGCGGCACGGTTCCTGCTCGACGAGATCGACAACCGCAATCTTCCCATCGGCGGGAAGCAATACCATATCCGGGGCTACGCGGCCGACTCGCTCGACGAGTGCATCACCGCAGCGGCGCGGGCGGACAAGGAAGGAGCGCTCGGGATCGTCTGCGCCCCCATCCTCGCGCCGATTGTGGAAAAGATCGTCGACTGCCCGGTCGCGATCATCAAGCCGCAACAGCAGACGCTGATCGAGGCGATCGAGACGATAGCAAAGAGGGTTTAGGGGCCCGTCACAGCCTAACTTTCGATGAAGTCGATCAGGTAGTAGTTCCCGCGGTACTCCGCGATCTTCCCCCGGTAACTCTTTGCAATACGCACTGTCTCGTTGTAGGAGAGCGGCACCTCCATAAAGCCGGTGCGAAGGGTTTCGTTCACTTTAGGGAGGTCGGCGAGATCGGCATCGGTGAGCGGGACGATTTCGTGGCCGGCGTTCAGGAAGTCGGCCTCGGTCCAGTTTGCAGGAAGCTCGAACCCGTAATGTTCCGCCCTCCCGTTGCTGATATTGTGCAGTATGAGGTAGCAGCCGCTCAACCCTTTCACGTCGGCGGAGGAGAAGAGATAGTGGAGGACCTTCCCCGGAGATTCGGTGTCGTATCGTCCGGTGCTCTCCACGTGGTATGCGATACCGCCGGTCTCGAAATAGCCGCGAAGAACGTCGCCGCTGATGGTCAGGTGCACCCTCCCCTCCCCGGAAAGGGTGCCGGTGAAGGAGGGAGGGTCGTGCAGCACCTCCTCGAGATCCGCCGTGCAGGGCTGCCCGGCGATATGCACCGCCAGCGGTTCGCCGGAAATCAGGCTATCCCGGATTCCCTCTGTATCGTAGACCGCAAGGTCGTAGCGCCGGATCGAGGAGAGGATATCCACGCCCTCGACCGGGGCATCCCTCTTCTCCGTGAAGAAGTCGATATGAACCAGGGCCTGATCCTCCGGGGCTATCTCCTCATGCGGGGCTACGGGGACCTCCGTGACGGGCGCGAAAGCCGCGAACCCCGCCGCCAGCACCGTGACTGCTGCGGTGAGGAGGAGCGCCGGGATCATCGAACGTTTCTCTGTCATCTCACCGCCTCTTCCGGCCGATGAGGAGGAACGCCCCCGTGAGCGAGAGGATAGCAAGCGCGGAACCGAACCCCGGAACCGTCCGGCTCGACAGCTCCAGTTCCAGGTCGAGGTCGTTTGTCAGGTTCTCAAAGATGAACTCCTCCCGGATGATGGAGTAGCCCTCCTTCTCGACCGTGACGGTCTGCCGGTAGCCGGGGGTGTCTACCCGGTAGCGGCCGTCTTCCCCCGTCACGTTCGTCCCCGCGAGGGGTTCGTCGTCGAGCGTAAACACCGATTCGAACCGAACCAGTGCACCGGGGACCGGGTTGCCGCCGGCGTCCGTCACCCTGCCCGAGACGGCGATCGCCGGGGGCGGCGGGAGACCGATGCGGACGGTCACGTTCACGGTCTTCTCGGCCCGGCGTCCGTGGTTGTCCGCCACGACGGTGATCGTGTTCTCCCCGGCGGAGACCGGCACCGAGCAGGCGAACTCGGGACGGTTCCCGCACGAGACCTCCCCGGTTCCGCTCCGCACAACCACGCTGTGCAGGCCTGCAGGGGCATGCACCTCCCCGACGACGGCGACGCGGGGCGGCACGACGTCGATCCAGACCGTCTCGCCCTCACGCGGGGAGGTGATGTTGATGGTGATCGGGTCTTCGACGGGCGGCGGATGCTTGTTGATGACGGTCAGGATGAGGTTCCCGGCAATATCGAGGACGAACGTCTCGTTGTCACGATGGTAGACCCGGGAATCGTTCGGGAGCGGGTGCAGCCAGGTGCACGGTTTCTCAACACCGCCCGGGGTGGGAACTTTTGCAGAGAGTTCGTCGCTGATGGAGAGCAACTGGTTCCCGTCTTTATCAAAGACCAGCGTCCTCCCATCCGCCGTATGGACCATGATCGAACCGAACGGTATCCCGGAGGTTCTACTCCCGTCCCATTCCGGCTGAAGGATCAACACCCCGGATATGGCAATAGTCTCCATCGAATCGTTCACCTTCAGTTCCGGGATCACGTAGTGATCGAGATCGATACCTGCGCCCGCCGCCGGGGCGACCGCGAGCAGCACCGCGAGGAGGAGGAGTGTCCATGTTCTGGCCTTTCCGTTCATTCTCAATCTCCCGCAGTTCAATCCCGGTAAATTGTCCCGACCCGGTAATACCGGCCCTCGTACTCGAAGTATTTCCGCTTGCCGGTCTCGCTATCGAAGATGTAGGTGTCGATCGTCTCCTGGTGGATCTTCTCCGGGTACTCCACGCTCCCCACCAGCCGGATGTCCCCGGTGGTATACGGGCCCCCTTCGTCCTCATGCCCCTCACCCCGGAGGATCGCGTCCAGAACCGGCAGGTTCCGGAACATCTCCTCGTCGAGAGGGATGACAATACCTTCCCGGGCCGTCTCCTCCGTGACTTCGTAGAGCAGGAGTTCGTCGGGCGGGATGGTCGCGGCGATGTAGGAGGCGACAGCAACGTAGCAGCCGAACAGGAGGAGCCCGGCGACCACGACCACGATGAGGTATCGCTTCAGCCGGGTGCCCTTCTCAGGACTTGACGGCGTCATCGACTCCCCTCAAGAACACCTGCATCTTCGTCCATTTGCCCTCCGCCGGGGTGCCGGCCCGGTTTTGGTGCGGGTCGCATGACCGGACCCGCGCTCCGGGATATCGGTACCCATGTGGGAGAGGTCGACCTTCTTCTATAAACGATTTCTGTGACAATCGTCTACACGTCGGGCCTTCCCGATCGATTTTGAACATAGCAACGCCGCCGAGGGACGGGAACCGGGGGGCGAGCACCACGTCGCCGTCGTGAATGATGTACTTCTACCCAGCTTCTCTCAGGGGCCGGTGTAGGGAGGGGTAATCGCCACGGTTCTCATCGGCTTGACGATCGCCTCCTCCAGCGGGCTGTACTGGAACAGGCTCTCCGGGATCCCGGTGTTCCAGGTGACGTTGTGGTACTCTACCATCAGGACAGTCTCGCCCCTGGCGTTGAAGAAGTCGGCTCTCCTGAGGATCCATGAATCTTTCTCAACCCCGGCATTCACGGCGTAGACCGGGTACCGTCGGGGATCCGGAGTGTCCGCTATCCGGGTGGTGTTCGCAACTTCAAGCACGTAAATCATCTTTCCATCCTCGGTTCGCACCCCGGATAACGAGCACTCATGGTCAGCAAGCAGGTTCCGGATCAGGTCGAGAGCGTCGAAAGCTCCCGTCGCGTACTCTTCACTGAAAGTATAGTTGCGCATCCGGGCAGAGACGTAGAGAACCTCACCGGTAGCATTGACATAGTGCCACTGCGTCTCGCCATCGAAAACAACGAGATCCCCTTCCTTCGCGGGGTGGTGCTCAGGGTTGTTGGGATGTCCTTCAAGGTAGTTAACCCGGAACCGATCCGGCTTCTTAAACCAGACCTCTTCACGGAACGTTCCCCGCTCCGATACGGTTGTCACCGTCGCGGAGAAATCCTGCAGGGAGTCGTACGTCTCAACGAACTTCGCGGCAACTTCAGGGCCGGGAGGGGGTACTTCGTCCGGCGGCAGAGGTTCCGGGGTAGCCGGGATTATGCTACAGCCCGCCGTCACGCACACGGTCATTATCAGCACCCAGGGGATCCATCGTCGCGATTGCATCTAACACCTCAATACAATTTCATTTCTTAAAAATAGGTTATAAGGTGCTATCGCACTCGTGGTATGTAGTAATTCTACCCGAGGCAATCCATGCATTCATAAAGCAGTACGTCCTGTCTTCACCTGTGTAAGCGGCCCAGGAGAAAACCTCCCCGGGAAGTTTCGTTAGTCCGTCATTTGTTCTCACGTATTCATCGATCATGCGATCCGTTATCGCCTCGAATGAATACTGAACAGGCACATCGGCATAGATTTCAGCGGAACCACAGATCCGATTGATCGAAGCGGAGGGGTCGTCGTTGTCGTAGTAAATATGCTCCTTCCAGCTACCTGTCGTGCAATCCCTGAACCAGATGTAGTAGGTTCCAGCGCTACTTATCGTGAAATCGTAATCGTACCAATGTCTTGAGGTTGCATCGAACCACTTAATTGTCGGACATCCCTGGTATGAGTCACTATTATCGTAAATCGCTACGCCCAGCCATACTTTGTCACCATAATAATCCTCGTCGTAATAGAATATGTACTCAATCGCATCTCCTCCATCCAGATAAATCTCACGCTCATGATAGATTGCGCCTTCATGCCCGTTATTTGTAAACGAACCCGGCTTGATCAGCCCCTCGAGGTGAACCGGCCTGCCAGCGTATTGGGAGTTCACATTGTATTGTGCCCATTCACCGTGCAGGGGTGGGGATACATACGAAGCGGATCGTGCATTTTCAGGTGAGTAGACTTCGGGCTCAGAGGGGGTGGCTACGCGCACTTCGCTCAGCATGGTCTGCATGTCCGGGTACGCGGTAAAATACTTCATAGGAAATGAGATGCTCCCGTCGTTCATGGCAAGCGAAAGTTCAAACATCTTTTTTGGGATCCTTAACACAGTCAGACTCTGGGCTTCAGTTACTTGAACGGGAGAGAAGTATCTCAATCCAGTCTTTTCATCAAAACACTCATTTTTCAGTAACACTTGTGCATCAGCAAGCTCAACCCGATCGGCATAATCCGCTGAATTCCGATCCTTGATCCAAGATTCCGGAAACACCAGTGTTATCAGGTCGTCTTCCCCTAACGATGGTGAAACGACAATGTCCTGAGAACTGAAGTCGGGAGTGATGATTACGCTATCCGCAAGTTCTTCTTCAGCGATCGCATCTATACTTGTTTGCGCACTTGCCATCGATACCACAACCACGCTCACCAGCAGTCCGGTGAGGAGCATGGAAACTGCTCGCATTCCAATTTTTCCGTTCATTTCGTTTTCCTCCTCCCGAAGGCAGGAGGGGCATACCTTCAAGTATGGAGAATGCGTACATCCCTTTGCCTCCGGGCATGCGGGACGTTCACCCATCCGATTCATTCCTGGCCGGGTGGACCCCCGCGCTGTTGCAGGCGCCGCCCGCGGCACCCACGACTGAGAACTCAACGTTCCTCTATATCCATTTTCCGGCCCGACCAACTACACGTCGAGGCATTTCGATCCTTTTTGCCCTCCAAAGTATGCCACAACGACCGGGACCTGAGTTGCATCGGCCGAGAAGAGAACTGGCACGGTAGGGGAGATCCAGGATAGGGAAGCTCATGCCTGCCAGCATTTGGCGGATTCCGGACAATATCTCTCCCCGGGAACCCCTATCATGGCCACATCGTCAGGACCACGTAGTACGCACCCTCGTACTCCATAAGCGGGTACAGCCCCGTCTCCCCGTCGGGGCCGTAGGCGTCCTGGAGCGCCCTGCTCTCCGCGTAGGAGACCCCGACACCCCCGATGAAGCGCTGGTCCCGCATACCCCACCCCCACGCCGACGGGTTCTTCTCCTCGCCCCGGATCACCGCATCGAGCGCCGGATGGTCGGCAAAGTCCCGCTCGGTCAGGGGAACGATCATGCTCTCCCCCGGTTCCGCCCGCTCCATGACGTAGAGCATCGGCTGCCCGCCAGAACTCTCCATGGCGTAAATGATGAGGGCGTCGGCGAGCATGAAGCCGAGCGCGACGGCGACGATGCCGATAAGGCTGCAGGCGACGACGAGCCCCGCCGTTTTGAGCCGGTTCCCGGGTTCCGGTTTCCCATCTTCTTTCATTCCGATTTCACCCTTTTGAACCCATCAGGGGATCGAGACAAGGAGGTAATAGTACGCACCGTCGTATTCGAGGTAAGGGCGGTTCTGTGCCTCGAAATCGGTGCCAAACGATTCTATGAGAACGCTTCGCTCCACGTACGTCACCGGAGCATGCCCAATTGTTCGCTCGTCGGGATCATCATGAGGTGTGCTTTCCAGGTCCCAAGGCAACGGACCCCTGTTATCGCCGCGGATCACGGAGTCGAGTGCCGGGTGCTGCTCAAAGTCCTTCTCGGTCAGGTGGATGATAGAAGCGTTCTCCAGCCGCTCCCCCCTGACCTCCCAGACGCTCAGCCCCGGAGAGCCACTGCTCCCCGCGAGCCAGGCGAAGAAAGCCGTATACGCGAGCACAACCGTCGCGACGAGAACGACGGCGCCGACGAACGCGAAGATCCCTATGGCAATCAGGCGCTTCCTGTCAGGCTCCATGCAGTCTCCTCCGGTCTCGGCGCAGGCCGGACAGATCCCGCACATCGGGGCACCGATTCCGGCAGTTATCGGTGAGAGGTCGACGTCCCCCTATAAACGATTTCTGTCACGATCGTCTACGTATCGAACCGCTTCGAGCCGTTAGGCTCCCGGAACGGGCCGCGACGGGTAGAAGAGGGATGGCACCCGGGTACGGATCGTGGTAAAAGAAGGGTGTGCCCGGACTCGGGCACGAAGGAGGGTTAGAGATCGTGCACGGGCACGCACCGGTTCTTCCCCACATACGGCAGGACCGGCCCGTGGAGTTCTATCCCGAGCGCCTCGCGGAGGACGTCCTCGATCGTCTCCACGGTCGTGAACGTGAGATCGCTCCGCACGTCTTCGGGGACATCCTCGAGGTCCCGCTCGTTCTCCCGCGGGAGGATGACCGTCCTGATCCCGGCCCGGTGCGCCGCAAGGACCTTCTCCTTGATCCCGCCCACCGGCAGCACGGCGCCGGAGAGGGTCACCTCGCCGGTCATCGCGACCGTCGGGTCGACCGCCCTCCCCGTGACGAGGGAGGCGAGGGCCGTAAAGAGGGTCACGCCTGCCGACGGCCCGTCCTTCGGGGTCGCCCCCGCCGGCACGTGGATGTGGACGTCGCTTGCGAAGAAGTCGAACCCGGTCGTGGTGGCCGCGAGCCTCGAGCGGATCAGGCTGAGCGATATCTGGGCCGACTCCTTCATCACGTCCCCGAGCTGGCCGGTCAGCGTCAGTTTCCCTTTGCCGGGCATGAACGTCCCCTCGATGAAGAGGATATCCCCGCCGACCGGCGTCCAGGCAAGCCCCGTCACGACGCCGGGCGGGTTCTCCTTCCGCGCCACGTCCGGCCGGACCGTCTCCCGGCCCAGGATCTCCGGGAGCATCTCCGCCGTCACGACGACCGGCAGGTCGACCGTTCCCGAGACGACCTTCGCGGAGACATACCGGGCGATCCGGGCAAGCTGCTTCTTGAGCGTCCGGACACCCGCTTCCCGGGTGTAGCGATCGATGATCGCCGAGACGGCCTCGTCCTCGACCTGGAGGTGATCCGCGGTCAGGCCGTGCTCCTCGAAGGTCTCCGGCAGGAGGTGGTCTTTCGCGATCGCGAACTTCTCGTTCTTCGTGTAGCCCGAGATCTCGATGAGCTCCATCCGGTCGAGGAGCGGCGCCGGGATCGTCGCGAGGCTGTTTGCGGTCGCGATGAAGAGCACGTCCGAGAGGTCGTAGGGGACCTCCAGGTAGTGGTCCGAGAACGTGCTGTTCTGCTCGGGGTCGAGGACCTCGAGGAGGGCGCTTGCCGGGTCGCCGGAGTACGAGACGGCGAGCTTGTCGATCTCGTCGAGGACGAAGACCGGGTTCATCGTCCCGGCCCGCTTCATCCCCTGGATGATCCGGCCGGGGAGCGCCCCGACGTAGGTCCGCCGGTGTCCCCGGATCTCCGCCTCGTCCTTGACGCCGCCGAGGCTGATCCGGACGTACTCTCTCCCCAGCGCGTCGGCGACGCTCCGTCCGAGGCTCGTCTTCCCGGTCCCGGGCGGGCCCGCGAAGAGGAGGATCGAGCCCTGCTTCTCCTCCTTGAGTTTCATGACGGCGAGGTGCTGGACGATCCGCTCCTTGACCTTCTCGAGGCCGTTGTGGTTGCTCTCGAGCACCCGGCGGGCCTCCTCGATATCGATGCTCTTCTTCTCGACCGTCCAGGGGAGATCGAGCAGGAGGTCGAGGTAGTTCCGTATCCCCTGGCTCTCGTGGTGCTGGCTCCCGCCAGACTCGAGTTTCTTCAGCTCGGCGAGCGCCTTCTTGCGCACCTCCTCGGGCATCGTCGAGCGCTCGATCCGCTCCCGGTAGTTCTCCTCGCCGGAAGAGCCGTCGCAGCCGTTGAGTTCTTCCTGGATCACCCGGAGCTGCTCGCGGAGCATCGCTTCGCGGTTCGCCTTCCCGACCTTCTCGGAAGCCTTCCTGGCCACCTCGATCCGGAGGTTGATGCTTTCGTTGAGGTCCAGGAGGAGCCGGAGGAACGCGGCATGGCGCTCCCGGACGGAGGTGATCTCAAGGAGCGACTGCTTCTGTTCGACCTCCACCGGCAGGAAGGGCATGACGAACCCCATGATCTGGTCGACGGACTCCATCCTGTCGACGGGGCGGGTGAACTGCTCGGAACCCTGGAAGTTGTCGCTGAGCTCGTGGACGGCCGCTTTGACGTCTGTGAGCATCTCCGCCCGGCCCTCCTCGTCGAGGTCCGGCACGTCCGGGAGGGGTTCGGAGATCGCATAGAACTGCCCGTCCTTCTCGGTGAGCGTTGTGATCTTCACCCGGCTCGTTGCGTGCGCAAAGACCAGGTAGCCGTCGTCCGCAGGCTGTACGTGTGCGATTGAAAGGAGGTTCCCGGCTGAATAGAATGCGTCGGCCGGATTCTCCGAAGGTTCGGCGTCGGTCTTTGCGGTCAGCCCGACCGCGGACGCCGACCCGTCGCTCTTCAGGGCAGCGATCAGCGCTTCTCCGACGGCCGTCTCGACCTGGAGTTTCGTCCGGGTCTCGGGGAAGACCACGGTCTCGAAGAGCGGTATGACGATGTACTCGTTGCTGGTATCTGGTAAGTGCATGGTGACTCCGGATTGTTTAGTTCGCATTTACCTAACAATTTGGCCGGCCAAAAAAATCATCCGACCTTTCTCAGGATCTCCACCAGGAGATCCACTTCGTTCTCATCGAGCGTCCGCACCATCCTCTCGATCATCCGGTTCAGAGCGTTCCGCTCGGCGTTTGCCAGCATCCGCCCCTTCTCGGTCAGCCGGATGTAGGTGACCCTCCCGTCGTCGGGGGACTTCTGGCGGTAGGCGCACTCCATCCGGACGAACCGATCGACCATCTCCGTCACGGTGGGTTTCGAGTTCCTGGTGATCTCGGCAAGACTGCTGAACGTCACGTCGCCGTGCTCGTCGATGACTTTCAGGTAGGCGACCTGCTTCGCCGTCATCTCCGAGAGCCCGCATTCGGAGATGATCTCGGAGGAGCATTCGTTCTTGATGGCGATCAGGCGATCAAACACTTCGAACAGGTGCTCGTGTCTCGCCGCCATGGTTGATGCTGATTAGTTTGGTTTGACCTAACTATAAAGGTTGTGATGGACGGATCCCGCCCGAAAGCGGGTTCCGGGACGGCCCCGGTAGAGCATATTCGCAACGGGCACCCCAGGACTTGCGCACATCCGGGATCTAGAAGATTCAGGTCTTCGTAGACCCGCCAAGCACCGCAAACCCCCCATCCAGGGTCTGCACGATATCCGTGACGATTTCCACCTCCGCCTCCGTGCCGGCACTGACCCGGACAATCTCACCGCGATCGTCACATTTCATCACGTGAATCGGCGACCCGAGATGGTTCCCCATGGTGTAACCCTCACCCTCGGAACTCTCGAGGCACGCACAGGCGTAACCCCCATCGGAGGCCCGGGTAACCGGACAGGGCATATGAAACTCCGTCACGCCCATATCAGAGCCGTCCCGGTCAAGAGATCGGTCGACCGTGACCGATCTTCCGACAGCCTCTCCTTCCAGAGTCCTACCTACCCTATAGAGCAGATCCACGCTACTGTCCGGCTTCTCCCGCACCGAGTATACGCGGTAAAGCGTGACCCCGGCAAACTCAGGCCCTTCCTCGAAGGTCCGGGTCCAGGTGACGTTACCCTCTTCATCGAGCCGCATCACCCAGAGCGGATGGCTGTCCGTCGTCCCTGCAACGATGCATCCCCCGTCCGATGCCGAAGCGACCCCCAGAGCCCGTCCCCGGCCGAGATCCGGGTAGGTCCGTTCCCGGAGGAGCGACCCGGTATCGTTCGCGACCGCCACCCGGACATCCCTATCGTGCCTGCTCCCTGCAGCCACGATGCCTCCGTCCGGCAGACCGGAGACACCAGGCACGGACCCCGAAACCCGGCTGCTCCAGACCGGTGTCCCGTCGCCGGCAACCCGGAATAGAGACCCGTCACCCGTCCCGGCGGTGAAACTGCCGTCGGCGTGGGCAGCGACTGCCTCAACGCCATACCGTGTCGGGAACGACCGGTTCCACTCGATCCGGCCGTCCTCCGCGATCTTGAGCAGCAGAGCCTGCTCGTTGCTTCCCGGAGATTGCTTGACCGACCCTCCGACAAGCAGGCCGCCGTCCGAAACCGGCACGATGACGGTGCCGTATTCGTCGCCCCCTCCATCAAAGGCGGCGTGCCAGATCTCGATACCGGCGGCATCGGTGCGGGTGACGGAGAGATCGTGGCGGTCGGCGACAACGTCGCTTGAGAGACATCCCGGTGCAAAAACAAGGGCGATGAGGAATAAAAGAGCGAAGGAGATCGCCCGGTTACGGGTCTCGTCCATCAGAGATAGAGCCCCCCGGCACCGACATGGTATCCGGCCGGCACCGGGACAAAGCCCGACTCCGTGCTCGGAACGGCCGCATTCACCGTCGCCGTCCAGATATTCTCTTCGATCAGGTATTTCATGCCCCCGCCGCCCTGGTACTCGAGGTCGAACGAGATCGATGTGGCGTTCTCCGGCGGGACGAAGCCGTCGAGGAAGACGACCGTGGTGTAGGTCCCGCCCGACCCCCGGGTGAACCCGGCGACACTCACGTTGTCAGGGGTTGCGAGGACCGGAACGAGCAGCCTCGGCTCTTCTTTCGTCTCGAACTCGCCGGTCGGTCTGAAGATATCCTGCGCGTAGTCTTCCGTCGTCGTGAACGCGAGCATCTTCCCGTACGGTGTCTCCCGAATCGCCGTCCGCCACCCGGCGGGCTGGAGAACGCTGGACGACTCGAACATTACCAGCTCGCCCTCCGCGTTCGCCGGAACCGGGACCATGACCGTGGCGGTGCCGTTCACGGCAAGACCGGAGAGACCGGTGATCCGGATCAAGTAGGAGTCGTTCGGCATGGTCGTCTCGACGAATGCAGGAGCCAGGAGGAGCAGAAAGACAACCACAGCAAGAAAACAGACCGCTCCCAGCACAAGCAGTATGGTTTTTCCGGTATTCACATGTTTTTCGTCCATCGTCTCACCGGGCACCCGGGTATGCAAGGCACGTACATCCCCTCCGCCATCCGGCATGCGAGACGTTCGCCCATCCGGTTCATCACCGTCCGGGTGGGCCCCGGTGCTCCGGGATACCGGTACCTATGCATGAGAAATCAACGTTTCCCTATAAACGATTTCTGTCCATACTCTCTACACATCGAAGCATTCTGATCCTTTTGCCCCCGGAAATGCGCCTCCGCCGATCCTGGAGACTCCCTGTCCCGGCCGATGGAAAACTTGCGCCGTCAAGCGAACAGCCGGCATCAGGGGCAAAGATTACCATTAATAAACGATTCTGGCATTCTCCAGCTTCACGCACGCTCATGCCTCTTCAAGGGCTCAAGAAGATTTCCGGTTGCGGGATCTGCGCATCCGGAAAAGGGATTTGAAAGCCCACCGGCAGTCCCTGAACGCGAATCTGCTTTTCACTTCGCATGCATTAGAACTCGCTTATCGGAACCCAATTTCCACCACCTTCGTACCTCGCAGCATGAACGTTTACCGGAATTACTCCGCGAATGTCAGGAGGAACATGCTCCAGAATACTCACCCGGAACGTATCCCCCGATATAGAGTGATGGGTTCCCTCAGATACGGTTAACTCCAGGTTAACGGCAACATCCGTTGCACTCGCATTCAGAGGCACAAGATCCTCCGGGAGGAAGAGGACCGATGTGTATCCGGACCCATCCCGCGTGCTGGAATTCCATCCTGCAGAGGCATTGAGACCGCCACGCATGAGCGGGGAGAGAGACTCATTCTGAGGGTCTGTCAGTCTTAACTCACCGGGATCAAAATTTTTGAAAAATTCTGCGTGGATATCGGTAAGGTTCGCGCCGACCGATTGAAAAGCAAGCATTTTGCCATAGGGGGTTACGACAATTACCGATTTCCAGTTGCCGAATTGCCTGTACTGGAGTTCCTCTTCCGAAAAAACCAGCTCCCCGTCCCTCATAGGCATCGGCACGATAATATCGGTGACCGGTTCGCCGGTATAGTTGGAAAGGTCGCCTATTGTGACCGTATATCTGTAATAGCCCGGGTTTGAGTTGATCCAGGCAACTCCGAACAGGGTAAGGGAGAACATAAGAATGACGGTAACTGCAG
Source organism: Methanoculleus sp. UBA208 (assembly GCF_002498065.1). GTDB lineage: Archaea > Halobacteriota > Methanomicrobia > Methanomicrobiales > Methanoculleaceae > Methanoculleus. The sequence continues at coordinate 15,928 of NZ_DAFZ01000068.1, forward strand.
CCGCTAAAAATAGGATTTTGAGTTTATTCAAAGACACCATCGTTTTTGTGCTCCTTTGATCTCTTTAGGGACGGGTAACATAATTTACAAGGCCCATATTATACTTTGCACCGTCAACAAAACAATTTCGGGTATCCTGGACGAGAGTTGGGTCATCCCCCCAGTTACTATACTGATCCATGGTGCTACGGATATAATTCATATACTGATACGATGCCGATGCGAGACTACCGGCACTGTCACTAACATCAGATATATAGTAATAATACCAGTTCAATTCGACATCGCTACGGTAATTCTTGCCACTTGTCCAATTGTTATGGACATAGGATTCATATGCCTGGTGATTTGCAAGATATACAGGGGCGTAATGGAAAGGCTGTGACATATCCGTCATAAAGTGCAGAGAGTAGGCCAAACATGTATAACCAAGATCGTCGTTTGACAGGTCATCGTCATGAAGATAATCCCTGGCAAGATTTGCATAACGCTCGGCCTGATCGGGAGCGCCAGTTATGGAATAATGATTCAAAGATGCATCCCCCCAATCATCAGGATCGGCTGCTGTTTCGTTGAGGATGGCGCATGCCGCAGAACTCAGTCCCATTTTCTGTCCGGCTATCCGTGCCATGTCGTTGTGAGGTGCAGGCCCGCCCCCGATATACCCCGACCACTGGATGCTAACACCGCCTGAACCTTGGTTGAGGAGTATTTCTGCAACTTCGGTAAGGGTAGTTAATTTTTCCGCATCGGAAAGGGTATTGTTCCTGACCTCATCTAAGGACTGCAGGAGGTCTTTTTTCACATCCACATCAATGTCGCTTGATTTGATGTCATCCATTAAAGTAGCATAAATACAGTCAATTTCCTGTTGCGTCAGTGTGATCTCCGGCTCAGGGAGAACTACCAATTCATTTGCGCTCACCGCAGGCACCACAACCACACTCACCAGCAACATTGCTAGGAACATGGGGAATGCCCGCATTCCAACTTGTCCATTCATCTGCTTTCCTCCGATAATTTCCCGGAGGCAAGTGAGGCATACTTTCAAGTACACAAGGCACGTACACTCTTTTGCCACCGGGCATGCGGGATGTTCACCCATCCGATTCGCTCTTGGCCGGGTGGACCCCCGCGCTTCGGGATACCAGTCCCGGTATCCACGATGGAGAAATCAACGTTCTGTTATAAACGATTTCTGTCGATCCTCTCTACACATTGAGGCAGTTCGATCCATTTTGCTTCCGAAATCATCCCGCAGTCGACCGGGAACTCACACTGAGCGGGCCGATAAGGTACTCGCACGACAGAGGGGAAACTCGATGTCCGGGGGTTATGGCCCGACACCAGCGCCCACCCTGCACGACAGGCTCTCTCCGCCATCGCACAGTCTGGGTCGTCCTGCTCCGATACGTATCGGACAGTCAATCTACCTCCTATTGGAGAACGTGTAGAGAGGATCGACAGAAAACTTAAGAGAAGTCGTTAGAGAAGTTCTCCCGTGGTATGATGACATACAACCGCATCTTTGCACTGGTGCTTGCACTGGTCCTGATTGTGTCGCCGGCTTTTGCCGGGAGCAGCGAACGTGGTGTGAACACCGCTCCAGGAGAGAATGCCTTGGAAAACGACACAGGTATTTGTGCCTTTTATTCTATACAGCAGGGGGAGACGAACGGCCACAACGCATACGTGCCTTCCGGAAGCTCAACGCTGTTTGTGGACCTGGACTGGTTCATTCCCCAGCAATCGCTGACGCTGAAGATCATCTCACCGAGTGGAAGTACCTACGCTTACTATCACGACACCGATCTGGATGGTGATAAAGACGCACAGATCCGCACGTGGATCCCCTCGCCAAAGGCCGGAACGTGGCAGTTCCAGGTTTACGGAGAAATTGTACGGGGCACGCAGGATTATTCCTTTGAAGCCACGGCGGGATAAACCAACCCCTTTTTATATTCCCGGTCACCTGATCTTTTTAATGCGGCATCAACTCCCTCTCGCGAGGACTGCTCTGCTCCTCCTCGTCCTCCTGCATATAATCGCCCCAGGGAGCGCTACCGGCACCATATCAAGCGAGGGGGAGTTTCCGGAGACGATACCGGGCGATCCGGCCCCGCTATATATCTGGAACGTGCCCCTGAAACTGGTCCTGCTCGACTTCGTCTTCATGACCGCACCCCTGCTCTTTCTCCCGGTCCAGTTCCTCATATCAGTAGCCGTATGGTTCGTTCTCGGTCAGAGGAGGATTTCCAGAAAGAATGTTCTCGAACACGACACCCGCCGTGCGGTGTACCTCTGCATCCGGGAGAACCCCGGAATTAGCCATGCTACGCTCTCCCGCAGGCTAGGGGTTAACGCCGGAACCCTCCGGTACCACCTTGCGATCCTCTGCGAGACGGGAAAGATTCTTGAGGAGCACGACCACGGGCAGGTGCGGTATTATGCGAACGGCAAGAGGGGGCATGAGGAAGAGAGTAATTCCCTCAGCGGGACGCGGAGACAGATCCTCAACCTCATCACGCGGAACCCAGGGATAGCGCGAAAAGAGGTCGCATCCGCACTCGGGATCTCCGGCGCATCAGTGACCTGGCATACGGGGCTGCTCATCCGGGACGGTGCCATACGGAGCGAGAGGGACGGGAGGATGGTGCGCTATTTCCCCAGGCGGGATATCGTATTCCGGGCGGATAGGAGAGCGCAAACACAACCGGTTAGGTCATCCGGGGGCGGTTTGGGCTGGAGACGATGAACGAGTCCCGGTTCTCGACGCTCACCTATCCGTAGACTACAGACTCGGCTACCGCGAGATCCTGCCGGGTGAACGCAATAAGAACCTCTTCTGGAGGTGGCGGGGATCCCGGGCTCCGGTGGGGAGTGATCGTGATGGTGTACCAGCGCACGTCCGGGCCGAACGTCACTTCTTTCACCGGGCAAAACATTCCGCCCGAGACCTCGTAGAGCCTTCCCCGGGTCTCGTTGTAGTGGTCCCCGTACGCGTTCACGCTCACAAGAAGCCTCATACCCCGGTCCCGGAAGGGAATATCCTCCAGGGCGATAGCGTCGACCTCCCGCAAGAGTTCGAGGGGGTGCACCCCCTGCACGGAAAAATTGAACTTCTGCGATTTAGCCGATACCGTTCCGCCCGGCCCCACATACGCCTCGTAGCCGTGCTGTTCGCCGTCCTTATCGCCGTAGAAGTAGAGCCATATCACCCGAATCGCGCCGTCCCCGGCGATGTTGGTCTCCAGTCGCAGCAGTCTCGCCGACTCGTTCTCGACGGCGGTGCTCTCGACGGCGATCTCCCAGAGGTCCAGGATGGCCGGATGGTATGCCGGGGACTCAAGATGGGTGATATTCTCGATACGGGTGACGTCCGGGGCCTCCGGTAAGATGAAGAAGTGCATGCAGGCGTAGACAGCTATTACTCCGACGATAACGGCAAGGATCGGTCGTCTCATGGTAGTTCCGGGCCGATGGAACCGGCGTGGTTAAAGTCAGTATGGGGACCGGCCGGGCTTGAAGTTTCCGAAAAGTGATCGGTGCAGAGTATCGTCGGTTTACCACGGCCACTGGCCGGATCCACTCCTCTCACGCCCCGACGTGTAGAGGAATGTGAGAGAAAAGGTATATGGAGTAACGATCCAGTCTCAAGACGGCAACACCCGTGGAAGTGCATCTGAGTAACCCTTGCCCGTTCCGGGCGGCGGAAAAACCTCGGTTGTCACTTAAGGGGCGATACCGCGTATTGTCGCGGGCCTGCGGTACTCTTGCGACCACGGATGGAGAATGAACATGGAGATAGAAGTATGCGTACTGACCGGTGAGATTACATGACGGCGGAACGGGTCTTCACCGTGGCCCAAAAAGAGTTCACCGACCAGATCACGGGCTGGCGGTTCCTGGTGATCCTCGCTCTCTTCCTCGCCATCGCCCTGGTGGGAACCTACAGCGGGGTCGGGAGCTACGAGAGAGACCTGGACAGGTATGCCCAGCAACTGGCGACGATGGATAATCAGAATGACGGACCGGCCGGGATGATGCCCGCAAAACCGCCGGTCGAGGGCATCTACTCCTCGGTGTTCCGGACACTGGTCTCCTACGGGGGCCTCCTTGCGCTTGCGCTCGGGTTCGACCTGATCTCGAAGGAGAAGGAGTCCCGGTCGCTCAAAAGCCTTCTCTCCCACCCGGTCTACCGGGACGAGATCATCAACGGCAAGGCGCTCGGGGGCGTTGCGCTGCTGGCCCTCGTCGTCGGGAGCGTGCTCGCTATATCCACCGCGCTGCTCCTCGTCTTCTCGATCGTGCCCGCCTCCAGCGATCTGTGGATGATCCTGACCTATGCCGGCGTCACCCTCCTCTTCCTCGTGACATTCTTCTCCATCGCGCTCGCCCTCTCCACCCTCTGCCGGGAGAGCGGCAGCGCCCTGCTCCTCTCGGTGGTTGTCTTCGTCCTCCTCGTCTTCCTGGTCCCCTTCGCCACCGCGAATATCGGCACGGCCCTCATGATGGAAAAGCCCGACCCCGCCGCATACGGCGGGGATACCCAATCGGAAGGTTACCAGGCGGAGATTACGGCGTACCTCGACCAGATGAAGCTGATCGAGAGCGCTGCAAACCTCGCATCACCGCAGATGGCCGTCAACGCCCTCATCCAGGGGATCAGCAACTCCCCGGGGGCAACCCTTGAAGATACGCTCGGCGAGATATGGTCGAGCGTTGCGGCCCTGACCATCTATCCCGTCGCCTTCTTCGCCGTCGCGTACACGAGGTTCATGCGGATGGATATCCGGTGACCGCTCGTAAAAGAGGGAACCGTGCGCCCCGATCGCTTCGTAATATCGAGAGAAAATAGATCGAAACCCCGACGTGTAGACGATCGTGACAGAAATCGTTTATAGAAGAACGTTGACCTCTCCCGCAGAGTTACAGGATCCGACAGCCGAACCGCGGAATCCCGTCCCGGTTCACGTCCCGATATGGTGCAGTATGTCAGGTACGAACATCGCCTCTCTTCCCCGGAGCCGGTTCTCGCCGGCCATCCCCCCGCTCGTTGCGGTCGTCGCATGCGTGATCTGGGCGGGTACCGCAAGAACCGTCTCCGGGATCATCGGACCGGCGCCACCGTTCGTCCTCCCCGTCTTCGTCATCGTGATGGTCACCCTTGCGGTCGCCGGAGCCGCAACACCGCTCCCGCTTATCTCGGGCGCCGTTCCGGTCCGGAGAGAGCGGCAGGCGATGCTCGTCGCCGTTGCAGCCTCGGTTCCGTTCGTCGCGGCCCTGCTGATAAACCCCGGCGGGTGGCCGGGCGGGTCCGCCCCGCTCCTCGCGGACAGTGTGCCGGTCTTCGGGTGGCTCTTCGACGGGATCATGAACGCCCTGCCCCTCACCGCGGGCACCCCCGCGTACAACCTGCTCTTCTCCGCCTTCGGGATCTTCGGGTTCTACCTCGAGTGCGTGCTGGCCGCAACCATACTCTACGCCGCTCTCCGCCTGATCGCCGCCCCCGCCCCTGGGTCCCGGAAAGAGGGGCACGCCGAGGAGGAGGGGTAGATACGGCGCCGGAAAGACAAACGATCGCACTCGCCCTCACCGCGGCCTACTTCATCGCCGTCCCCGTGACCGGGGCGTATGCCCGGTACGCCTACAACGGCCAGTTCGATTACCGGATCACAGAGATCTCGCCGGTGCTCCTCCTCTTCTGCATCCTCTCCCTTGCGGGAACGGTGCTCTTCGCCGTCGCCGTGCGGGAGGAAGGCGGCAGATGGTGGGCTGCGACGCCCCTCGCGGCACTCTTCCTCGCGCTCGCCGTCTTCGGGCCGCTGCCCGGGTCATCCGGGGCGAGCCAACTCGCAACCGTCCTCCTTGCTCCGGCGGCCCTCATCCTCCTGCTCGGAGCGCTCCCGGTCAGGATGGGAACGTTCGCGTGGTTCTCGGTGATCGAGACGGGGATCATCAGCCTGTTCGGTCTGGTCCGGGCGTACGGCCTCTTCCTCGCCCCACCGCTCCCGGAAACCGTCAGGGTCCACTCGCCCTCGCTCTACGAGTTCGCCGGAGCGGCCTACATCTACGCCGGTCTCCTCCTGCTCGGCATCCTGCTCCTCGTCCTCGCCTGCCGCCGGAGTGCGGCGCAGCACCAATAAAAATCCCCCTTCCGGAACTCCCCGGCCGGGATGCATGTAGAGAGGTATTTCAGAGCGGAGACTCCATACTCCTCGAACAGCAATGGTCCCGTGGGAACTCGTATTCGCCATCATTCCCGGCCTGATCCTCTTCTTCTACGGGATAGAGAACTTTTCCCGGGAGATCCTCGCGGTCGCGAAAGGCAGTTTCGCGAACATCCTGGGGCGGCTGACGTCGCGGCCGGTCGTCGGCGCGCTCCTCGGCGCCGTCGTCACCGCCCTTGTGCAGTCGAGCGCGGCGACCACGATCATCACCATCGGGCTCGTCAACGCCGGGACGCTCTCGTTTCTCCAGAGCCTCGGGATCATCATCGGCTCGAACATCGGGACGACCGTCACCGCCCAGCTCGTCGCCTTCAAGATGACCGCTCTCGGGCAGGTGCTGATCCCGGCCGGCTTCCTCGTCGGGATCTTCGGGCGGCGCTACTGGTTCCTGGGGAAACCCATCTTCTACTTCGGCCTGGTCCTCTTCAGCTTAAACCTCATCTCCACGGGGCTCACGCCGTTCCAGAACGATCCCGCGATCATCGCGCTTGTTGCGGAGTACTCGGCCCTCCCGCTTGCCATCCTGATCGGGTTCCTCTTCACCACCATGGTGCAGTCGAGTTCCGTAACCACCGGCCTCGTCGTCATCCTCGCCCAGCAGGGCCTGCTCACCCTCCCGCAGGCGATCCCGATCCTGCTCGGCGCAAACATCGGTTCGACCACGACGACCCTCATCGCCTCCGCGCGGATGAACCTCCACTCCCGGCGTGCGGCGGTGGCCCACTTCGCCTTCAACCTCGGCGGCGTGCTCCTGATCCTGCCCTTCCTCATACCGTTCGCCGACCTCGTGGCGGCGATCGGCGGGACCGAGGCGCAGATGGTGGCGAACGCCCACCTCATCTTCAACCTGATCGCGGCGGCGGCCTTCCTCCTCTTCATCGGGAGGTTCGGGCAGCTCGTGGAGCGGGCGGTGCCCGGGAGCGAACCCGAGATCCTGATGCGGACGCGCCACCTCGAGGAGGGCATCCCCGACGACACGCAAGCAGGGTTCGCGCTGATCCAGAAGGAACTCAGGCACGCCCACGAGGTCACGCTCGACCTCTTCCGGGCGGCGATGACCTACCTCGCCACGTCGCGGGAGGCGGATTACCAGATGGTCGAGAAGCTCAAGAGCCTGAACAACTACCTTGATGGGAGGATAGAACAGGCGCTCCGGGCAGTCTCGGGAAGGCAGCTCTCCGATGGGGAAGCAACCGAGGTGGTCTTCCTGGTGCGGATGTCAAACGAGATCGAGCGGCTCGGCGACCTCGGAGCCGACCTCGGGGATTTCTTCCGCAGGATGTCCCAAAACGGGAACGGCGCTCCCGCCGGCCTGGTGAAGAAGACGGAAAGCGTCTACCGGATCCTGGACGAGAACATCGTCGGGCTCGGGCTCCTCTTCCCGAAGATCCTGGATACGACCGTCGCGGAACTCCGCGCCCGGGACGTCGAACTCCAGCGCGCCATCAACGAGCGCTACCGCGAGCAGCTCGTCAGCCTCAAGAGGGAAGGCGCTTTCGCGGACAGCCGCTACCTGGAGGTTCTCTCCATCATCGAGGCGGCGAACGCCAAAGTGCGGGATCTCCGCAAGCTTGCCGAGCAGTACTCCGTCCAGAAGAGAAGCGAGCCGGCGTCAATCGGGGTGGACGACACGCTTTCGCTGCGCAATCCGGTAGCCGGAGATGACCTGCAACGAGTCCCCGACCTCCCGGTCGAGCACCGGATCCCCGGAGTCGACGTAGAGGAGGGGTGTTGCGGCGAGCTTTCCCGGCGTGGCGACCACGACCAGGTTCCGTAGCCCGGCCTTCCGGAGGACGCCCGGGCTGATCTGCTGGTTTCCCCGGCCGAGGACGAACCCCTGGGCACCGATGGGGCTGACGACGATCTTCGCCCGCGGGTATTCGTCGAGGAGGGCGAGCAGCGTCCGCTCGTCGGCGTCGCGGGCGACGACCTCCCCGTTCCAGACGGCGTCGACCCCGAGCAGCGTCGGGGCAAGCCCGAGCCGCTCCAGGATTCGTGCCGTCGTGCTCCCGGCGCCGACGATGTAGAGCGTCTCCGGCAGCATGATCTCGCCGATGAACCCGGCGATATCGTCCTTCGCCCGCTCCTCGTCCTGCTGCTCGAAGACCTGCTTCCCTCCTTGAGTCCGTTCCGCGATGTAGGGGACGCGGGCGTAGCCATAGAGCCGGGCGGCGAGCCGGCCCGAGCGGTAGGCCTCCTCGTCGACATCCATCACCTCGGAGTCCCGGCAGGGGACCTCTCCCGCCCGGCGGATGAGGTCGGCCGCCGCCGGGGGATTGACCGCGAAGACCGCCGAGTACATCTTCACCCCGGCGGGGATGCCGAGGACCGGGATCGATCGCCCCACAGCGTCGAAGACGTCCCGGGCCGTCCCGTCCCCGCCGCAGAAGACGATCAGGTCCACCCCGGCATCAAGGAACGCCCGGCACGCGGCCTTCGTGTCGGCGGCAGCAGTCGGGTTGCAGGGGCGGTAGAGGACGGCGAAACGGTCGATCCCCGCCATCGCGAGGACGTTCTCCCCCATCGGCACGGCACAGGTGCACCACTCGATATCGTCGCCCCGGAGGAGGGAGAGGGCCTGCACCGCACGATCGGCCGAGCGTGGGACCGCCCCCCGGCGGATCGCCTCAGCGACCGCTCCGTCCGTCCCCTTCAGCCCCACGGCGCCGCCCATCCCGGCGACCGGGTTGAGCAAAAACCCGACGGTCAGTCTCATCACTCTATTCTTGCCCGCCGGGGTATATCAGGTTCGGGGTCGGGGACGAGCCCGCGCCGCAACGCGGTGATCGCCGTCGCGAGCGCTTCGTGCATCGCGGTCTCATCGCTCGAGTGCTCCTCGATCAGCCGGACGAGCGCGCTCCCCACGATGACGCCGTTCGCACCGGCGGCTGCGACCGCAGCCACATGCTCCGGGCGCGAGACCCCGAACCCGACGGCGAGCGGGAGGTCAGTCTTCTCCCGCACCGCGCCGACCAGCCCGGTGAGGTTGGGGGGGAGCCGGTCGCGCTCGCCGGTGACCCCCTCGAGCGAGATGAGGTAGACGAACCCGGAGGCCTCCCGGAGGATCGCGTGCTGCCGCTCCGGCGACGTCGTCGGGGCGATGAGGAGGATCCGGTCGATGCCGTGTCGGGCGGCGTACGGCGCGACCTCGCCCGATTCCTCGCTCGGAAGGTCGACGATGAGGACGCCGTCCGCACCGGCGGCGGCGGCTTCCGCGAAGAACCGGTCGGCTCCCCGGCGGTGGATGATGTTGTAGTAGGTGAAGAGGACGAGGGGCAGCGCCGGTGCATGCCCCCTGACCTCCCGGACGAGGGCGAAGGCGTCGTCCGGCGTGGTTCCCGCCCCGAGGGCGCGGACGTGCGCCCGCTCGATCACAGGGCCGTCCGCCACCGGGTCGGAGTAGGGGATCGCGATCTCGAGGAGGTCGACGCCCGCATCGATCATCGTCGTCGCCACCCGGAGCGAAGCCTCGATACCGGGGTCTCCGGCGACGGTAAAGCCGATGAAGACCGGGTTCTTCCGGGCAAAGAGGTCGTCGATCCGGCTCATGCCGTGCCCCCGTGAAGGCTCGCGACGTCCGCGACGTCTTTGTCGCCCCTCCCCGAGAGGTTGACGACGAGAATGCCGTCCCGGTCGAGGTCGTCCGCCGCCCGGAGGGCGTAGGCGACCGCGTGGGCGGACTCGAGCGCCGGGATGATCCCCTCGGTCCGGGAGAGGCAGCGGAAGGCCGCAAGTGCTTCGGCGTCGGTGACCGCCTCGTAGCGGACCCGCCCGGAGTCCTTCAGCATGGCGTGCTCCGGCCCGACGGAGGGGTGGTCGAGGCCCGCGGCGACGGAATGCGTCTCGAGCGCCTGGCCGTCGCCGTCCTGGAGGAGGTAGGAGAGCGCCCCCTGGAAGACCCCGACCGAGCCCCGCGAGAGCGAAGCCCCGTGACGGCCGGACTCAAGCCCCTCGCCTCCCGCCTCCACGCCGACCAGCGCGACGTCGTCGTTCACGAACGGGTAGAAGATGCCGATCGCGTTCGAACCCCCGCCGACGCAGGCGACGATGGTATCGGGAAGTCTTCCTTCCCGCTCGAGCACCTGCCGCCGCGCCTCCTCGCCGATGACCGACTGGAAATCGCGGACGATCCGGGGGAAGGGGTGCGGGCCGACGCAGGAGCCGAGCAGGTAGTGGGTCTCCCCAAGGTTCGCCACCCAGTCGCGCATCGCCGCGTTGATGGCGTCCTTCAAGGTCCGCGTCCCGGAAGCGACCGGGACGACCCGGGCCCCGAGAAGCTCCATCCGGAAGGCGTTCAACGCCTGGCGCCGGGTATCCACCTCGCCCATGTAGACCTCGACGGGCAGACCGAGGGCCGCGCCCGCGATCGCCGTCGCGACGCCGTGCTGCCCGGCACCGGTCTCGGCGATGAGCCGGCGCTTGCCCATGAACTTCGCCATGAGCGCCTGGCCGAGGGTGTTGTTCAGTTTGTGCGCACCGCCGTGGAGGAGATCTTCCCGTTTCAGGTAGACGCGGCAGCCGAGGTCGCGGGAGAGGTTCGAACAGTAGGTGAGCGGCGTCTCCCGCCCGGCATACTCGTGGAGGTACCAGGAGAGCCTGCGGGAGAACTCCGGGTCCTCCCGGACCCGCTCGTAGGTCTCCTCGAGTTCGATCAGCGCGCTCATCAGGGTCTCGGGCACGTACTGCCCGCCGTATACTCCGTATCGTCCTGCTTTCATGGATATATCCTGCATACCTTCACGAACGCCCGCACGAGGCGCTCGTCCTTGACCCCCGGCGCCGCCTCGACGCCTGAAGCGACGTCGACGGCGTAGGGCCGCACCATCCGTATCGCCTCTGCCACGTTGCCGGGGGCGAGCCCTCCCGCGAGGATGACCGGCACCGGTGAGGAGGCCACGCACTCCCGGGCGTATCCGGGGTCGAACGTCCGCCCGGTGCCGTGGCTGCCGTCGACGATCACCGCGTCGCAGTCGTCCCGGAGAGCGTCGCCGGGCGAGAGCATCCGGATGACCCGCACTTCTGCGTCCCGGGGAAGGACAAGGCTGCCCCCCACCTGCACCGCGTCCGGCCGCGAGAAGAGGATCGCCGCGAGGTCTTCGGGCCGGTCGGTCGACGTGACGGCGACTCTGGTCACGAACGGGGGAACCGCCGCAAATATCTCCCGCGCCACCTCAGGGCTCACCGAACGCGGGGAGGGGCTCGCGAGCACCACGCCGATCGCGTCGGCACCGGCCGCCACGGCGAGGAGTGCGTCACGAACGCTCGTCATCCCGCAGATCTTCACGCGAATACGAACCCCCCCAATCGTTTGCTCCGGTCGCGGGCCGACATCAGGGCGGACCCGATCAGGAACGCGTCGCAGTGCCGCGAGAGGCTCCGGACGTCGTAAGGCCACGTGATGCCGCTCTCCGAGACCACGAGCCGCCCCGCCTCGCGGGCCGCTCTTGCCAGGCGGACGGTCGTCGAGAGATCGATCGTCATCGTCTCAAGGTTGCGGTTGTTGATACCGATCAGGTTCGCACTGGTGCCGAGGGCACGCTCCATCTCGCTTCTATCGTGGATCTCGACGAGCGGCTCAAGGCCGAGCGTGCGTGCCTTGTCGACGAACGCAGGGAGCCGATCTCCGAGCACCCGGGCGATCAGGAGGACGGCGTCGGCGCCGAGCGCCCGGGTCTCCCCGAGCTGGCGTTCGTCGATGATGAAGTCCTTTCTGAGGATCGGGACCGTTACCGCACGCCGCACCCGGACGAGGTACCCGGTGCTCCCCCCAAAGTAGGTCGGTTCGGTCAGCACCGAGAGGGCGGCGGCCCCGGCGGCGACGAACTCCCGGGCAATCGCTTCAGGCGTGCAGCCGTCGTGGATCCTCCCCCGCGACGGGGAGGCGTACTTCACCTCGGCGATGATCGCGTGCCTCCCGGAAGAGGCGCGTATCGCCGCTTCGAGGCTCCGGCGGGGCAGGGGATCGGGATCAAAGACCGGTTGATCGAGGTGCCGGAGGCGCTCGCCGGTCGACCTTATGATCTCGTCGAGGATCACACCAAGCCTCCGGTCGCCTCGATCAGCCGGCGGAGCCGGTCCAGCGCCGCCCCCGAGTCGATCGACACTTCGGCACGTGCGATGCCGCCGGCGATGCCGCCGGCCTTCCCGCCGAGATAGATCGCCGCCCCGGCGTTGAGGAGGACGATATCCCGGGCGGGACCGTTCTCACCCGCGAGGACGGCAAGAAGGGTCCGGGCGTTCTCCTCGGGCCCGCCGCCCCGAATGGCGGCGACGGACGAGCACGGGATCCCGAACTCCGTGCAGTCGAGGGTATACGTTATGACCTCGCCGTTCCGGAGTTCCGCGACCGTCGTCGGGCCGGCGGTCGCGATCTCGTCGAGCCCCGCACCGTGGACGACCATCGCCCGCTCCGCCCCGAGATCCCCGAGCACCCGGGCGACCGGAACGGTCAGGCGGGGGTCGTAGACGCCGAGGAGGTGGGCTCCGGCACCTGCCGGGTTCGTGAGGGGACCGAGGAGGTTGAAGACCGTCCTTATCCCGATCTCCTGCCGGGCGACGCGGGCATACTGCATCGCCGGGTGGTAGGCCGGGGCGAAGAGGAAGGCAATCCCGGCCGCCGAAAAGACGGCCGCCACCCGGTCGGGCGGGATCGCGACCGAGACCCCGAGCGCCTCAAGGACGTCGGCCGAGCCGCACCGGCTCGAGACCCCCCGGTTCCCGTGCTTCACGACCGGGACGCCCGCCCCGGCCGCGACGAAGGCGGCCGCGGTGCTGATGTTGAACGTCCCCGCACCGTCGCCCCCGGTACCGCAGGTATCCACCCGTGCCTGGGCCGGGAGAGAAACCGGGACAGCCGCCGCCCGCATGGCACGTGCGAACGCCCCGATCTCGGCGACGGTCTCCCCCTTCATCCGGAGCGCCGTGAGAAATCCGCCGATCTGGGCTGGAGTCGCCGCGCCCCGCATGATCTCTTCCATCACCCCTTCCGCCTCGGCCGGGGTGAGGTCCGTGCCCGAGGAGACCCGGGCAATCGCCTCGCGAATCATGCCGCACCTCCCGGGCCGAAGAGGAAGTTTGCCACCAATCGGGTCCCCTCGGGAGTGAGGATACTCTCCGGGTGGAACTGCACCCCCTCGATCGGGAACGACCGGTGCCGGACGCCCATGACCGCCCCGTCGTCGCTCGTGGCGGTCACCGCGAGGCAGTCCGGGACGGATGCCGGGTCGATGACGAGCGAGTGGTAACGGGTGGCGACGAGGGGGTCGGGTACCCCCGCGTAGATCCCCGCACCGTCGTGCCGGATCACCGACCGCTTCCCGTGCATCAGCCGATCCGCCCGGGCTATCCTGGCGCCGAAAGCAAGGCCGATCGCCTGGTGACCGAGGCAGACCCCGAGCGTCGGGACGGTGCGGCTGATCGTCGAAAGGACCTCCCGGTAAAGAGTGCACTCCCGGGGATGCCCCGGCCCGGGCGAGAGGACGATCCGGTCGAAGGGTATCGAACGGATCCGCTCAAACGGCGTATTGCTCTTCACCACGACCGGTTCCGCCCCGAGCACCCCGATCTGCTGGCAGAGGTTGAAGGTGAAACTGTCGTAACTGTCGATGACGAGCACCCGCATTACGGCACCTCCGAGCCGCTCCTCCGGAGCGGCCGGGCCGGCGCTGGAGGTGCCGGCTCCGCGCCGAGCGCCGCAAGCATCGCCCGCCCTTTGTTCTCGGTCTCGATCCATTCCCGGCCGGGGTCGGAGTCGGCGACGATCCCCGCCCCCACCTGGACGGAGGCGACGCCGTTCTCCACGATGACCGTCCTGATGGCTATCGCAAGGTCCATCGTGCCGGTAAAGCCGATGTAGCCGACGGCCCCGGCGTAGATCCCGCGCCGGAGCCCCTCCGTCTCGCCGATGATCTGCATCGCCCGGACCTTCGGGGCGCCCGAGACGGTTCCCGCGGGGAAACAGGACCGGAGGGCGTCGAACCGGTCGCATCCCTCCCGGAGCATCCCCGAGACGGTCGAGACGATGTGCTGGACGTGTGAGAACTTCTCGACGGTCATGAATCCCTCCACCGAGACGCTCCCGAAGGCGGAGACCGCCCCGACGTCGTTTCTCGCAAGGTCGACGAGCATGATGTGTTCGGCCCGCTCCTTCTCATCCGCGAGGAGCTCGGCCGCGAGCAGGTCGTCTTCCGCCGGCGTCCGCCCCCGCGGCCGGGTGCCGGCGATCGGGACGGCCGTCACCCGGTCGTCCTCCACCCGGACGAGCATCTCGGGGCTGCTCCCGGCGACCTGGCAGTCGCCGAAGTCCAGGTAATACATGTAGGGGCTCGGGTTTCTCGCCCGCAGCCGCCGGTAGACACCGAACGGGTCGCCCTCGATGCGGCAGGTGAGCCGCCGGGAGAGGACCGCCTGGAAGATATCTCCCGCCGCGATATGCTCCTTGATCCGCATGACCGCCCCAGAGAACTCTTGCAGGGTGCAGGACGACGCCGGGGCGCCGGAGGGGGCCGGTTCACCCGGGCGTGCCGGGGATAGATCGCGTATCCGGGCGATCTTCCCGTCGACCGCCGCCCGGCCCCGGTAATATTCCTCCTCTGCATCGGCGCCGTCGACAAGGAGCAGGTTCTCGACGACCGCGAGCCGTTCTCTCCGGTGGTCGAGGGCGAGGCAGTCCCGTGCCAGCATGAACCGGGCGACGGGTTCCTCGCGGTCCTCCGCCGTCTCCACCCGGGACATCGGGTAGAGAGAAGAGACGAGATCGTAGGAGAAGTAGCCGGCAAGCCCGCCGGAAAACCTCTCGAGCCGCGAGGAGGCAACCCGAAACCGGTTCATGAACGAGCGGACGGCGTCGAGGGGGTCGGCGGCCTCGATGCCGGCGGCGATCTCCCGGATGCGCTGATCGCCGGAGACGGTCAGCGTGCCGTCGCCGGCCACGGCGACGATCGCGGCCGGGGCGGTGCAGATAAAGGAGTAGCGGGCGGTCTTCTCGCTCCCCTCGAGCGATTCCAGCAGGAACCCGGGTCCTTCGCGGAGAGAGGCGTAGAGGTCGGCCGGTGAAGGCCCGGGGAGCGGGATCTCCCTATATACCGGGACGACGAGAGGCCGGCCGGCCGCGTCCGCCGCGGCAACGGCCTCCTCGTATCCCGGGGTCGTGTTCAGCTCTCTTGGAGCGCTGTCCAGTCCACCGGCATCACCCCGTCGCCGGCAGCCGGGCGAGCGACTCTTTGATCAGCTCCGCCGGGTATTCGTAGTCGACGAGCTGTCCTGCAAAGTAGGCCTCGTAGGAGGAGAAGTCGAAGTTGCCGTGCCCGGAGTTGTTGAAGAGGATCGTCTTTGCCTCGCCGGTCTCCCGGCACCGGAGCGCCTCGTCGACCGCGGCCTTCACCGCGTGGGCGGCCTCGGGCGCGACGACGATGCCTTCCGTCCGGGCGAAGGTCACCGCGGCCTCGAAAACCTCGTTCTGGTAGTAGGCGACCGGCCGGACGACCCCGTCGCTGGCGAGCCGGGAAACGAGCGGCGACATCCCGTGGTAGCGGAGACCCCCGGCGTGGATCGCCGGCGGGATGAAGTCGTGGCCGAGGGTGAACATCCGCATGAGCGGCGTCAGCCCCGCGACATCCCCGAAATCGTAGGCATAAAGCCCCTTCGTCAGGGTGGGGCAGGCGGCCGGCTCCACCGCGATGATATCGGTGTCAGGATGCTTCCCGGTCATTTTATCGCCCGCAAACGGGAAGGAGAGCCCGGCAAAGTTGCTCCCGCCGCCGACGCACCCGATCACCACGTCGGGATAGGTCTCCTCCATCGCGAGCTGCTGCTGTGCCTCCTGGCCGATGATCGTCTGGTGAAGGCAGACGTGGTTGAGGACGGAGCCGAGCGCGTAGTTGGTGTTCTCGTGGGCGGCCGCGTCCTCGACCGCCTCGGAGATGGCGATCCCGAGGGAGCCCGGTGTCTCGGGGTCGCGGGCGAGCACCGCCTTGCCGGACCGGGTCTGCTCCGACGGGCTCGGGATGCATTCGGCGCCGTAGACCTGCATCATGCTTTTGCGGTAGGGCTTCTGGTCGTAGGAGGTTCTGACCATGTAGACGGTGCACCCCATGTCGAAGAGGCTCGTTGCAAACGCGAGCGACGAACCCCACTGTCCCGCCCCGGTCTCGGTCGCGAGCCGCTCAATCCCTTCCTCGCGGTTGTAGTAGGCCTGGGCGATGGCGGTGTTGGGCTTGTGCGAACCCGGCGGGCTCACGCCTTCCCACTTGTAGTAGATCTTCGCGGGGGTCTTTAAGGCCGCCTCGAGCCTTCTCGCCCGGTAGAGTGGGCTCGGCCTCCAGAGGGTGAGAATTTCGCGGACTTCTGCGGGGATGTCGATGTAGCGTTCCGTGCTCATCTCCTGCATGATCAGTTCCATCGGGAAGAGATGGCGGAGGTCGTCGGGGACCGCTGGTTTCCCGGTAGCCGGGTGAAGGGGCGGATCCATGGGCGTCGGGAGGTCTGCCTGGATGTTGTACCATCGTTTCGGCATCTCCTCCTCGTCAAGGAGGATCTTCGTCTGCATGCATCACGGTGTACTCTGCACACATATATACATTATGCTCCATCGTTGATCAACGTGGAATATCTTCGCACAGGGCAACCGCGGCACCCCTGCCCCTCCCCGACCTGGAGGGGGCCGGGTACGTCTCCGGGAAAAATGGTATATGGTCGCCCTGCCACTGGATAGCGATGTACCTCCTCGCCCATGCCATGATCGGTATCCTCATAGGAGGCGTGATCGCGGCGATCGCAGGCGACCGGCGGGTTATCGCGCTCGCCGCGCTGGGCGCCGTGCTCCCCGACCTGATCGACAAGCCGATCGGGCACATCGTCCTCGCCGGGACCGTAGACTACGGCAGAATATACTTCCACGGCCTCACCGTCCTCTTCCTGGTCCTCGCCGCCGGCCTCCTTCTCTACCGCTACCGGCACCGGATCGGTCTCCCCGCGGTGACCGCGGGCATGGCGAGCCACCAGTTCTTCGACGGGATGTGGCGGCACCCCGTCGAATGGTTCTGGCCGTTCTTCGGCCCCCTCCCGCGGCACGGCTACTCAGAAGACTACTTCTGGGACTCGGTCCTGCGGGAACTCACCCGGCCGAGCGAGTGGCTTCTCCTCTTCCTGATCGCCGGGCTGTTCGCCTACCTCTACCGGCGGGAACTCGGGACCGCCCTCGCCCGGTTAACAGGTACTTCCTCCCGCCGGGTGCTCTTCACGGCGCTCGGCCTCGCCGTTCTCGCCGCACTGGCCGTGGGCGGGCGGTTCCTGCTGTGAAACCGGCAACCCCCTCCGAGTCCGGGGCAGCAATATCCTTCACCGGCCGGTCGACCGCCCCGCAGGCGTAAGCAGTATCCGTCGGCCCCCCGGATAGGCGCCCTGCGGCCGCAGGAAAACCCCAACCATTATATACGAAGCCGGAGAGTGGATTACCTGTGGTGAATGGTATGACTGGCGAATCAATGCTTCAGATAACCGTCGATCAACTTGCACGAACACTCTGCGCGAGCGCGATCCTCGGTGCCCCGATCGAGGCCGGCGAGCGGGTTATCATACCGGTCGCCGAATTCGGGCTCGGGTTCGGCGGCGGTGAAGGCTCCGGAGATAAGAAGGAAGGCGGCCCGGCCGGCGGATCCGGATCCGGGAGTGCCGGCGGTGGCGGCATATCGGCCGTCGCCCTGATCATCATCACCAAAGGCGTCCCCGGCCCCGAGGGCATCCAGGTGGTGTCGCTGAAGAAGAAGAGCGAGATCGCCGAGGTGATCTCGACGATCGGAGAGACGGTAGGCCCCCACGTCGAAAAAGCGCTCGAAAAGGGCTCCGAGATGATGCAGCAGCGCAAAGGTAAAATGCCCGGAGCACCGAAAGGAACAGAGATCCCGGTCGGCGGTGAAGGAGAGGCATAAGGTTCTCTTCCCCTCCATTCCATGGCTGCGACCCTTCTCTTCTCCATCCTCCTCATCGTCGCCGTCATCCTCTTCGCTCTCCTGCTTGCCCTGTACCTGGTCCCGGTGACCGTCTCGACGGTCGCCGACTGCAGCCGGGAGAGAGCCCGGGCGACGGCAACCGTAGCCTGGGGCATCGTGGGGGCGAGAATCCGGATTGCCGACGAGGCGCAGGTGCTCGAAATCCTCCTCGCCGGCCGGCGGGTCGTGACCAGGGATCTGGGAGAGATGGCGGCCGCGGAACCGGAAAAAGAGGAGAAGGAGGAAGAGGAGCGAAAACCGGGTCTTTCGGCGGGGGAGTACCTCGATGCCGCCGGCGACCTCTGGCCCCATCTCCAGAGGATCCTTGCCGCCTTCGTCCGATCCCTCTGCCTCGAGACGCTCCGGGGGGACTTCACCCTCGGCCTCGAGAGCCCCGCCGACACCGGCGTCGTCTACGGCTACTGCACCGCCGTCCGCTACGCACTCCGGCCGGCCGAGGCGATCGATTTTGTGATGACCCCGGTCTTCGACCGCCGGGTCTTCGAGGGCACGTTCACGCTTAAGATGCAGATCCGCCGCCCGCTCCTGATCCTCATCCAGGTGGTGCGGGCTCTTTTGCAGAAACAGGTGCGGCAGCGGCTCCGCCAGGTATCGGGAAGAGGTGCTCCGGGTGCCTGAAGAGCCCGACCTCGTCGTCGGCGGCGCCCGCAGGGTCGGCGACCGGTGCATCATCCCCATCGTCAGGGCGTTCACGATCTGCATGGGTGGAGCCGCCACGGCCAGCCTGACACCGGTTGCGCTCCTCATTATCGAAGGGGAGCACGAGTACCTCGCCCTCCTCCCGGGTGCGCCCAAAAAAACCCCCGATATCGTCGGCACGCTTCGCGACGAGATCGAGCGCCAAAAAGAGAAGTGTGTGGAGTAACCACGTCACTCGTGGCGCAGCGCCTGGATCGGGTTCAACTGCGCCGCCTTCCAGGCCGGGTAGAGGCCGGAGGCCACGCTCGTGATGATGCCGAACGCCATCCCGAAGACGATGTAGAGAAGGCTCATCGGGTCGAAGAGGTAATCGGGGTTCCCGGCGAAGACTGCCGTCACCAGGTAGCCGGCGCAGAAACTGAGCACCCCCCCGATGACGGCACCCGCAAGGCCGAGGAGGAAGGCTTCGTAGATGAACATCCGCATCACCTCGCCTCGCCGGGTGCCGATGCTCCGGAGAACCCCAATCTCCTTGATTCGCTCGGTGACCGACATCAACATCACGTTTAAGATCGAGACGCCGGCGACGATGAGCGATATCGCGCCGATCCCCGCGAGAAACACCGTGATCGTCCCGGTGGCCGCAAAGACGCTCTCGAGGATCCCCCGGGTGTCCATGATGGTGACGACATCCTCCCGGCGGTTCATCCTCTGCTCGATCGACTCCTTGACCGCGTCGATGTCATCGACGTCCCTGACCTTCACGATTGCCTGGTCGTAGTCATCTTCGTCGTAGTGGCTCGAATACCAGGTGTAGGGGACGACGATGGCGTAGTCGGGGTTGATGTCGAACCCCATTCCCCGCTCCTCGAGCACGCCCACGACACGGAGGGCCTCATCGCCGATCCTGACCCGGGCACCGAGTTTCAGGCCGTTCTCCCTGCTGTTCGCGGCAAGCTCGCTCCCGATCAGGCACCCGCCGCCCGTATCCCTCGGGTAGGCTCCCGACTCCACCTCGAGCAGGGAGGGGATATCCCCGGCAGGGATCGCGTAGATCATCGTGGCGCTCTCCTTATCGCCCACGGCTATCCTGTCGGCGGTGCTCGAGAACGGTATGACCAGGTTGGAACCGACCGCCCGGGTGATGTCGTCCACCTGCCGTCCGGTGAGTTTTCCGCCGCCCACGCCCATCGCCGGGGAGACGATGACGGTGTCGCCGACGTCGCTGACCATGTCGCCGAACATGAGGCCGATGCTGTTGCCCATGATGCCGAGAGAGGCGATCGCGATGACG
Source organism: Methanoculleus sp. UBA208 (assembly GCF_002498065.1). Classification (GTDB taxonomy): domain Archaea; phylum Halobacteriota; class Methanomicrobia; order Methanomicrobiales; family Methanoculleaceae; genus Methanoculleus. The sequence continues at coordinate 36,099 of NZ_DAFZ01000068.1, forward strand.
CCGATGACGATCCCGATGACTGCAAGGACCGATCGGAGCCAGTGGCGGCTGACGTTCCGGCGGGCGAGGTCGAAGAAGGTCATTCGACCACCCTCCCGTCGACGAGTC
>NZ_DAFZ01000006.1:0-7202 GCF_002498065.1 Methanoculleus sp. UBA208
GGGGGGGGGTGTGTCGGGGGGGGGGGGGGGGGGGGGGGGGGGGGGGGGTCAGGAGAGGGGGGGGGGGGGGGGGGGGGGGCCCCCCCCCCCCCCCCCGTCAGCCCCGCCCCCAATGGCGATGCCCCCACGGTCCAGTGTACCGGGTTTTTCCCTCGCTTCGCTTACTTCGTCTCCCAACAAGTTCCCCACTTGACCATCCCCCTTCGGGATCGCACACGGTCACACGTCGCGCCCTTTCACGGCTCGAAACCCGGGCTTCTCAAACTCCTTCCCAAAAGGGGAAGTCGCTCCCCGCACCCTCGGTGCTCGAGCTCCGTGCCCTTCGGGAACGTCGCACTTCGCGTGAGTCTGCACCACTCCCCATAGTACAAAACGCTTTGTCCCCCAACAACAAACGGTACACCAGAGTGCTGAATATGAGGGATACGAGGTGAAAGAGGTCACCGGCAGTTATAGCCCGCGCAAGCTTGAGGCGGGAGTCCAGGACAACTGGAAACGGGAGAACACCTATGCACGCGTTCAGGCGCTGAGACAGGATGGAAAAGCGTTCTTTTTCGTCGACGGGCCGCCGTACACCACCGGCCACATCCATCTCGGCACCGCCTGGAACAAGATCATAAAAGACGCCGTCCTCCGCTACCACCGGATGCGGGGCGCTAATATCATCGAGCGGGCCGGCTACGACATGCACGGCCTCCCCATCGAGGTGAAGGTGGAGCATCAGCTCGGGTTCACCTCCAAGAAGGATATCGAGGACTACGGGATCGCCGCGTTCATCGAACAGTGCCGGACGTTTGCCGTGACACACATGGAGATCATGAGCGACCAGTTCCGGCAGCTCGGCATCTGGCTCGACTTCGACAACCCCTACCAGACCATCAAGGAGGAGTACATCGAGTCCGCGTGGTGGGCGATCCAGCGGGCGGACGAGCGCGGCCTCCTCGAACGCGGGCACCGGGTCGTGAACTGGTGCCCCCGGTGCGAGACGGCGATCGCCGACTCCGAGGTGGAGTACTGGGACGAGACCGACCCCTCCATCTTCGTCAAATTCCCCATCACCGGGCGCGAGAACGAGTACCTGGTGATCTGGACGACGACGCCATGGACCCTTCCCGCAAACGTGGCGGTGGCGGTCAACTCCGCGTTCACCTACGCGCGGGTGCGGGCGAAGAAGGACGGCAACGAAGAGATCCTCTGGATCGCCGACGAACTCGTCGAGTCCGTCCTGAAGATGGGCCGCTACCAGGACTACACGGTCCTTGAGAGGGTCGGCGGGAACAGCCTCATCGGAACGGAGTACGCTTCGCCGCTCGCCGGTCACGTGCCGCGCCAGACTGAGATCCGGCACCGGGTCGTTGCGGCCGACTATGTCACGCTCGAGAACACCGGTCTCGTCCACATCGCCCCCGGACACGGGTGGGACGACTACCTGGTCGGCATCCGGGAAGGTCTTGAGGTATTCTGCCCAGTCGATTCCGGGGGGTGCTTCACCCCGGAGGCCGGGGCGTTTGCGGACATGTACGTCCGGGACGCAAACGATCTCGTCATCGACACGCTCGGCGGCTACCTCCTCGCCCGGCGGACGATCACCCACCGCTACGGCCACTGCTGGCGGTGCAAGACCCCCATCATCTACCGCGCGACGGCCCAGTGGTTCCTGAAGGCCACCGAGATCCGCGAACCGATGCTTGCGGAGATCGCGAAGGTGAAGTGGTACCCGGAGTGGGCGGGGAGCGCCCGGTTCCACGACTTCGTCAGGGATTCCCGGGACTGGTGCATCTCCCGGCAGCGCTACTGGGGCATTCCCATCCCCATCTGGCAGTGCGAGGAGTGCGGTGAGCACACCGTCATCGGCACCGTCGCCGAGCTCGAGGAGCGGTCCGGAACGGAGGTCGCCGATCCGCACCGCCCCTATGTGGACGAGATCGTCATCCCGTGCCCCTGCGGGGGGGAGATGCGCCGGGTCGCCGACATCTTCGACGTCTGGTTCGACTCGGCTGTCGCGTCCTGGGCGACCCTCGGGTTCCCCAGGGAGCGCGAAGCCTTCGACCGCTACTGGCCGGCGGACTTCATCACTGAGGGGCAGGACCAGACCCGGGGCTGGTTCTACTCCCAGCTCGGGGCGAGCACCGTGGCGTTCGGCCGCGCCCCCTACAAGAGCGTCCTGATGCACGGGTTCGCTCTCGACGCAGAAGGGCGCAAGATGAGCAAGAGCTTCGGCAACGTGGTGACGCCTGAGGAGGTCGTGAATCAGTTCGGCGTCGATGTCCTCCGGTTCTACGTCCTCTGGGCGAACGCTCCCTGGGACGACCTGAAGTTCAACTGGGACAGCGTCAAGACCATCCACAGGACGCTCAACATCCTCTGGAACGTCTACCGGTTCCCGCTCCCGTACATGGTCCTCGACTCGTTCGAGCCGGCACCGGAGGCCGGAGGCCTCTGGGACGGATCGTTCGTCCGGGGCAATATCAACGATATGCCAAAAGAGGACCGATGGATCGTCTCCCGGGTAAACTCGCTCGCCCGGACTACGGCCGGGGACATGCGGGAGTACCAGCTCCATAAGGTGACGCGGGCGCTTGCCTCCTTCATCCTCGAGGATCTCTCCCGCTGGTACGTGCAGCTCGTCCGGCCGAGGATGTGGCTCGAAGAGGATTCGCCGGAGAAGCGGTACGCCTACGAGACCGTATACTACGTCATGCGCCGCCTGACCGCGCTCCTTGCGCCGTTCGCCCCCCATATCGCCGAGGAGATCTACGGCAACCTTCGCCTCGATGGCGACCCGGAAAGCGTCCACATGCTCGACTGGCCGGAGGCGGACGACCTGCTGATCGCGCCCGACCTCGAGAACGCCATGGAGATCGTCCGGTCGTTCGACGACGCGGTCGCCACCGCCCGGCAGGCCGGGAGACGGAAACTCCGCTGGCCGGTCTCCGAGACCGTTGTGGTCACCGGGAGCGACGAGGTGAATACGGCTCTCGAGGACTTAAACGACCTCGCCCTGAACCGGGCGAACTCCCGGACGGTCAGGGTCGTTACCGGAACATGGGACCGGATCCTCTGGCAGGCCGAGCCGGTGATGCGGGCGATCGGCCCGGAGTTCGGGAGAGATGGGCCGAAGGTCAAGGCGCTGATCGAGCAGGCGGACGGCACCGCCCTGAAGGCCGCGATCGAGCGGGAAGGAAAGGCCGAACTCGACGGTTACGAGATCACCGCGCGCCACGTCACCTTCGCCGAGTCCCTCCCCGAGGGCGTCTTTGCCGCCCCCATGAAGGACGCGACGGTCTACGTCGACGTCACCCTCACGCCGGCGCTGGAGGCCGAGGGATACGCACGCGAGGTGATCCGGCGGATCCAGGAGATGCGCCGCCAGCTCGACCTGAACGTCGACGACTTCATCGTCGCGGCCGTGGATGTCGCCGACGAGCGGGTGGCCTCGCTCATCGCAAAAGAGGAGTGGCAGAAGGAGATCGCCGGGGAGGTGCGGGCGGCAGCCCTCACCGTCCGCCGCACCGACGGAGAGAGGCCGGCGGAAGAACCCTTTGCGCTCGAGAAGGACTGGGACGTGGAAGGCGTGCAGATGCAGATCGGCATCTCACGCGCCGGTGAGTGACCGGATCAGGGCCTCGCCCTCCTCCGTCGAGAAGAGAGGCGTCTCCTCCGGTTCCCGGATGCAAGTTCGTACGGCCTGCACGGTCTCCCCCGTCAGGGGGTTGTACCCCTCTTTTGTGCAGTCTTCCCGGTAGAGCAGCGTTCCCCGCCGCTGCCAGGCCGGCGTCGCCGCCAGGTTGACACCCCGCTCGAACATCATCTCGTGCATCTCCTCGGACTGCATCCCCCGGAGCGCCGCGGCGGCTTCCCGGGACGTCATCCCCTCCTCGACGAGCGCGTTCTGGCAGTAGGCGTTGATGTGGTTCCGCCACGCCTCGTTCTGCCTCGACTTAAGATACTCGACCGCAAACTCTCCCGCCGCGGGGATGGTCCGGGCATCGAACGCAAGGGGTTCGCGACACCCGAGTTCGATCGTGAGCGCGCTCGCCGCAACCGCGGCGGTCACGGAGTCGAGCTTCTCCACCCGTCCCGAGAACGGCAGCGTCCGGAAGTAGAGGCTGATCTCGTCGGAGAAGGTGTAGGCGAACGTGGGGTTAAGCCCGCTTTCCGCGAGAAGGTAACGGCAGACTGCCCGCATGCTCGCGCAGAACGCGGGATCGAACGGCTTTTTGAGATTGAGCGCTCGGACCAGACGGTGAAAGGCCCGACCGTCGAGCCGGACAAAAACGGGGGGGAAGATGGTGAGGTTCGAGAAGATCTCACGGTCTCTGGTATCCATATTCTATCGGCAGGGAGCCCCGGACAGGCAGGACATCGCGGTTAATCTTCTTTTGCCGGCGACCTGAAGATCCCGGGGATGTGGCGGACGATGACGATATCCCCGACGCTCTTTACGACGCGGAAGGGGATCTGCATTCCTGCGTAGCCCTTTACCTCCCCGATCTCCGGGTTGAGCTCGCCGACTGCAAGCGAGTCGATCTTTTTCTGGTCCACGTCGAGCACGACGTCGTCAACGCTCCCGATATAGACGGCCCTGTCGGTGTAGACGCGCAGTCCGAACATCTCTGTGATCTGTGTTCTCATCGGTATCCTCTGAAGGTATATTACTATAAATGATAAAAAGATACTCCTTTTCATGGAAGCGTCGCTACAGATCGGAAGGCTGGCCGGAATACCGGTCAAACTGCACTGGAGTTTTCTCCTGGTGATCCCCCTCTTTGCATGGATCATCGGGAGCCAGATCCTGCTCACGACCGAGTTGATCGCGGTTCTCTTCGGTGTTCCTATCGACGTGACGCTGATTACGGCGGGGTTCAACCCCTACATCCTCGGGATCGTCGTCGCGCTCGGCCTCTTCTTCGGCGTCTTCATCCACGAGATGGCCCACTCGCTCATCGCGAAAGCGAGAGGGATCGAGATCCACAGCATCACGCTCCTCATCCTCGGCGGGGTCTCGCAGATGGAGGAGACGATGCCGGACCCGAAGATAGAGCTCCCCATGGCGCTCGCGGGACCGCTCACGAGCCTTGCGGTCGGCGTGATCTCCAGCGCCCTGGTCTACATCTTTGCGGCGATCGATATGGATCCGGGGGTTGCCGGCGTCCTGGTCTTCACCTTCGGCTACCTCGGGCTCCTGAACGTCCTGCTCTTCGGGTTCAACCTTCTCCCGGCGTTCCCCATGGACGGGGGGCGTGTCCTGCGGGCGTGGCTCGCCCGGCGGATGCCGCTCTCCCGGGCGACCCGGATCGCCGCCGACGTCGGGAAAGGGTTCGCCGTCATCTTCGGGATCGTCGGGCTCCTGCTCTTAAACCCCATCCTGATCATCATCGCCTTCTTCATCTACATCGGGGCGAACCAGGAGGCCACGTACCTGCGCTACAACATCCTGCTGCAGGACGTCACCGTGGCGGACGCGATGAGCACCCCGGTCGCCACCGTGGAACCGTCAATGCCGCTCCCTCAGCTGCTGGAGATGATGTACGAGACAAAGCACCTCGGCTTTCCCGTGGTGGAACGGGGATCGCTCGTCGGGATCGTCGCCCTCGCCGACGTCCACAAGATCTCGCCGGCCGACCGGGAGGCGATGCAGGTGCGGGACGTCATGACCCGGACCCCGACCACCCTCCCGCCGTCGGCACCGCTCATCGACGCGCTGAGGATCATAACGGGCCAGGATATCGGGAGGATTCCCGTGGTCGCAGACGGCAACCTGGTCGGGATCGTGACCCGGACGGATGTGCTCCGGGTGATGGAGTTGCGGGAGGAGGAATAGGAGGAGGCGTTCGGCAGGACAGCCGCTTCCTATCGGAACATCGCTTATCACCACGCACGGATTCCGAGGGGATATCGCCACGCACTGCCCGCCCCCCCTAGGGGGGCGGAACGACTTCCCCGCAGGGTGCGACGTTCCGAAGCGCGACGGTTCGTTAGAACCAGAGCGTGAGCACCGAAGGTGCGAAGGAACGGAGCTTAAGCACCGTGAGGTGTGGGGAAGGAGTTTGAGCACCGTCAGGTGCGAATGAGGAGCGCGAAGCGCGGGCGGTGGGGGGCTTTGTGAGGAGAGGCATCCGGTGTGAGGAGACAGGGGAGGGGGGATGCTCCCCCCTCCCCGTCAGCCCCTCCCCCAAGAGCGATACCCACGGGAAATTCGTAGATGGGGGTTGCAACTGACTTAAAGCGCGGGAGGTGAGCATCACAGGAACCCTATTCTTCAGGAGTGGAGTTCGAGCGCAGCCAGATACGGACAAACGCTACTCCTGAAAAGAACTACCGCCACTAAAGAGTCCCCGCCCTAAAACCTCATCACTTTCTCAATCCCCGTCTCCCCGGCGATCTCACGGAACTCTTCAAGGCTCCCGAACGGCCGGCGGGCGGCGATGGTCGCGGCCCTCTTCTTGCCGACGCCCGGGATCCACCGGAGCGCCGCTACCGGCAGGGTGTTGACCTCCACCGGGCAGGGGAGGGCCGTCACCGACCGCATCCCCCAGTCCACCACGACGGCGTCGAGAACCGTCCTTGCCGGGAGTTCGAGGGGGATCCCGACCAGGATGGGATACGAGCCCATCTGCCGCCCGAACGACGGCTTGCCGGGAACCTCGACGACGATTTCCGAAAGAACGGTGCCGACGGGAAAGACCCGGCGGAGCATCGGCTCGTCGAACTCCTTCCGGGCCCACTCCTTGAAGGAGCGGAACCGGGCGTCGTGCTTCCCGAGGGTGTTCTCATCGTAGGCTTTTGTTCCCTCGAACGGCATCACCTGCCGGATGTTCACCCGCCGCACCAGGAGCCCGGCATCGAGCACCCGCTTAAGAAACGCCTCGTTCAGATCGAACGTCGCCGGCGTCTCCCCCGCGAGGCCGACGATGAAGTTCAGGCCCGGGAGGAGTTCGGGGACCCCTTGGGTTCGCTTTCCCCCGACGTCATTCACGACCTCGATCGCGCGGAAGACGTCGTCCGGCATGGCTTTGAGGTTGTTAGCCGCCACCACCGCCGGATCGGCGGTCTCCATACCGAAAGCCGCCGTGTCGCCGGGGGTGTGGTCGGCGACGATCGCCGCGAGCGCCGCCCGCGCCGCATCCTCGTGCCGGGCGATGGTGCCCGGGTTGATGTTGTCGATGTGCAGGGTTTTGAGGTCCGGGGCGCTCTCCCTG
>NZ_DAFZ01000006.1:7588-16988 GCF_002498065.1 Methanoculleus sp. UBA208
TTTTGTAGGCGAGGAGGTCCGGCTGCCGGCCGAGCCTGAAATGGCGCACACCCGCCGCGCGGAGCGCCGCCACCTCCTCCGCGATCCCCTCGGTGCTCCGGTAGCGCGGGAGCCCGTAGAAGGGCTCGGTGCAGAACGAGCACCCCCCGACCGTCGCCCGGGAGCACCCGGTTGCGGTCTCGAGCTCGCACACCACGTACGGGAACGCCGGGTGCTGCGCCACGATCCCGGCGCCCGCCACGCACCAGGGGTCGGTCAGGGAGTAGTCGCCCGCTCCGGCTGGCTCGCCGCCCGAGAGCCAGGCATCCAGCGCGACCGCGGGCGACCCCGAGAGCGTGACGTCGAAGCCGGCAATAGCCTGCCGGATCGCTTTCTTCCCGCCCCCGTGAGCGTAGCCGAAGGCGATCGGCCCGCCGATCGCGGTGGTCGGCTGCCGGAGCAGGATCCCGAGCTGCTGGATCTCCGTCAGGGTCGCGGGCTTCCCACCGATGTAGGCGCCGGGCACGGTCAGGCCGGCGATCATCACCACGAGATCGCCGCGGCCGGGGCGGGCGGCGAGGGAGGGGTCGGCCCGGACCTGGTCGATGGTGACGTAGCGGGGAGCGTAGCCGTGCCCGGCGAGGACTCCGGCGACCTCACGGATGTAGGGGGAGATGTAGGGGGCGACGCCGAGGCATGCGGGCTCGTCGACATAGCCGTCGATGATGAGGGCGCTAGAGGTCATACCCGATCAGGCGGAGGAGTTCCCCCGCCCAGTAGAGTTTTCCCCGCTTGAGGGGATCGACGTTTTTGTCGGCAAGGTCGAACCCGACGATCCAGATTCGCGCCGCCCCGAGTTCGTCGGCGGCAAAGACCGCCCGGTCGCCGTCGGTGAACCCGCCGAAGTTGTGGACGTGCGCGAGCGGTGCCGCCTGGGTGGTCGCGACGAGCGGCCCCGTGATACGCGGGACCCAGTGGCGGAGGAGCGGGACGTTGTCGCCGTGGGCGTGCACGACCATCACCGTCCCCTGCTCCGAGAGGTCGATGAAGACGTCCGTTGCCCCGTCGAGGTCGGTGAAGACCGCATCCGGCCGGATCCCGTGGTCCGCAAGCACCTCCGCCGCCGCATCGGCGGCAAGCACAGTCCCCTCGATCCGGTCGAGCTCCTCCGGGAGAGAGGGGGCGTTCCCGCAGACCGTTACGGTCCTGTCCCGGATGAGCGCTTCGAGCAGCCCGACGTCGTCCCGGTCCGCGAGATCCGCGAGCAGCCGGGCGGCAGCCTCGTCCTCCTCGCGCTCAAACCCAAAATACTCTAAAATTGCAGTGTAGTGAGGCTCCCAGTCCGCGAACCTCATTGTTTATCCTCGTTGTCCAGGCCGACGATGCTGGCGAACCTTTTCAGGATCGGGTCGATGATGAGATCGAGCAGGTCCTCCTTCTCCTTCACCATGGAGAAGTAACTGAGCGGTATCATGGCTGCGGCCATCGTGGCGTGCCCGCCCGCCTCACCGATAGGGCCGAAGGCCTCGGCCATCACGTTCCCGAGGTGGAGCCTGATATCCTTGTTCCGGGCGGAGATGACGATATTCTGGTCGCTGATACCGTAGACCAGCGCCGTGTTGACGCCTTCGAGATGGATCAGCATGTCGGCCGCCTGCGGGAGAGCGTCGCGGTTCCTGATGTAGCCGACGTTGGAGAAGAGGTAGCCGCTCTTGACCCGCCGGTTCCGGATGGCGTTCCCGATGATCTCGACCGTCTCCTGCGATATGGAGGGAGACGTGATCTTGTCGAGGAGATCTGAGTCGGTCAGGGGAAGGAGGAACGCCGCGTAGTTGAGGTCCTGCGGGGTGACGTTCCTCTTAAAGTCCCTGGTGTCGGCCCTGATGCCGTAGAGAAGTGCGGTGGCCACCGATTTGTTCACCGGGATGTCGAGCTCCATCAGGTACTGGGTCATGATGCTCGCCGTGGCGCCGACCCCCGGCCGGATGTCGACGAAGTCCGCGACGGTGGAGGGATGCTCGCCGTTCTTGTGATGGTCGATGATGATGTTGACCCGGGTGGACCTGGGGAGTTCGTTGTTCACGCCGGGTCCGGACGAGTCGACCAGGGCGATGTAGTTGCACTCCTCAAGGATCTGGGGGGTGAGCCGCTCCATCTTGATCTCGAGGAGGTTGATGAACGCCCGGTTCTCCTGGTGCCCGATATCCCCCTCGTAGAGGATGCGGCAGTTGAGTTTGTTGCGGCTCGCGTGCCGCGCGATCATCGAAAGCGCCATGGCGCTCGAGATCGAGTCGGGATCGGGGTTTAAGTGGGTGACGATGCAGAGCGTCCCCTCCCAGGCGGCAAGCATATCGTAGAGCCGCAGGGCGAGCCTTGACGAGTGGAGCTTCCTGATGTGGTGGATGGCAGTTCTCGCAACCACCTCCTGCGGGTAGAGGACGATGTCGGCGCCTTCCTGCTGGAGAAGGTCGACGCTGACCGGGTCGGTGGCGCGTGCGATGACGTAAGTCGCCGGGTATCGGGTCTTGACGGTCTTGAGCGCGGCGAGATTGGCATCCCGGTCGTTGGCGAGGATGAACGCGACCTCCGGTACGGGCAACCCTTCCATGAGGTCCGGGTCACGGATGTCGCGAACGAGCGCCTCGTACTTCTGGTCCCGGAGATCCTCCACCCGCTTCTCGTCCTTATCGAGGATGATGAGATCTTCGTTCTCCTGCTCGAGCTCCTCTGCGACGTTATAGCCGGTGCTCCCGCAGCCAAGAATGATGTATTTGATACGTTCCTTCGAAACGTTCTGGACCGCCTCGGGCATGCGTACAATGGTGTAACTTCTCATGGTATTAAGGGATTCCATTTCGGCGATTTTCGGGAGGGTTCCACAAGATTTATACCCGTTCCCATGCTATACTATTAGGTCAGATACATGGGCCTGTAGCTTAGTTCGGCAGAGCGACGGACTCTTAATCCGTAGGCCAAGGGTTCAAATCCCTTCAGGCCCGTCGAACACCCGATTCTTTCCATCCTTTGCACCCGAGATCGATCCTTCGGTTACGTTCGGTTCGCGCGATCCTTCATCCACAGAGCGGTTTCTCCATCGCGGACCGGACACCCGGCCGTCCGGTCAACCCCCGCCGGCCTCCGCCCGCGCCGGGGTTTCTCACGGGAGCCCGGTTGCTGCGACGGGAACGGGATCGTGAAGGCACATACATGCCGCTGCTATATAAATTCTGCCCCGGCGGAAACCCCACAAGAGCGCTATGCAGGGAGGAGGACCCCGGGGACTCCCCTTTCCGCACCCTCTCACGCAGGTACGGCGGCAGGGTCAAAAAAAGAGGTTTGCGGATACGCCACGTTTTGCAGGCGCAATCGACCGGGCGACTATACCTGACCCTTCTGGACGAGGTCGTCGAGGATCTTCTTAATGTCGATCCAGAGGATGAGCCCGGATCCACGCTGTGACCTGGCATCGCCCGGTTTCCGGTCGTCCTCATCCTTCGTGAGTTTGATGATCCCCTTGACGAAGGCGTGGACCCCGGAAGAGATCCCCTCGTCCATCAACTCGATATCCTCCTCGGCCACCTGGATGACGCTGTGCACGTCGTCCACGATTATGCCGAGGTTCGACCCCCCGGCCGCCTCGGCGACCAGGACGATGATCTTCTGGCTGCTCCCCGATTCTCCCGGGATCCGGATCAATCGTTTCAGGTCGACGACAGTGGTGATCTCGCCCCGGAGATTCATGATCCCGGCGATGTAGTCCTGCGCCCGGGGGATGTGGGTGATGGGCATCATCTCCACAATCTCCCGGGCGAGCTGGATATCCATCGCGTACAGTTCCCGCCCCAGCCCGAACTCGACGACGTCGATCATGCTCCGGCCTCACTGGAACCTGAACACTGCGACCCGCTCGCGGAGCTGATGGGCCATCCGCTGGATCTCGTTCGCGGCGCTGGCGACCTCCTCGGTCGAGGCGGACGATTCCTCGGCGAGCGCGGCGAGGCTCTCCGTCCCCCTCTCTGTCTCCTGGATCAGGGAGAAGACCGCCTCGACGCTCGTCGTGACCTCATTCGCCGCGGCGGCCTGGTTCTCGGTCGCCCGGGAGATGTCAGCGATGCCGCCGACGGAGGTGTTGACGTCGGCGACCATCTTGTTGAGGGCCGCGATGGTCTTGTTCACGCTCTCGATCCCGCTGAGGATCTCGGTGTGCGCTCCCCGCATCGCCTCGGCGGTCTTCCCGCTGCTTGCGGTCACCCCGCCGATGACCTCCTCGATCTGCCGGGTCGCGCTCTTCGATTCCCCGGCAAGGTTCCTGACCTCGCCCGCGACGACCGCAAACCCGCGCCCGTGCTCCCCGGCCCGGGCGGCCTCGATCGCTGCGTTGAGCGCGAGAAGGTTCGTCTGGTTCGCGATATCGGTGATCAACTTCACGATATGGCCGATATCCTGCATCTTCGCGTTCAGGTTCGTGATCTCCGTGACGGCCTGTTCGGAGATCCGCTGCACCGCCTGCATCTTCACTCCGGCCTCGTTCCCGAGCCCGACGGCCGATTCCCCGGCCTTCGCGACGTTCATGGAGAGATCTCTGACTTCCTGGGCGGTGCTTGCAATCTCTTCCACCGCCGCGGAGAGGTCCCCGATCTCCTTGGTTACCCGGTCAAGCTGCCGGATCTGCTCTTTTGCGCCGTCAGATGTCTTCTGAGCGGTGTTCGCCACCTGCTGGGATGCCTGGGCGATCTCATCGGCACCTTTCCCGGCATCGGTGACGACGTGTTCGAGAGCATCTGCCTGTTCGAGAATCTGCCGGAAGAACTCTCCCTGGGACTTTATCGCCGCATTCAGGTCTTTTTTGATCTCTTCCAGCGGGTCGTCCAGATAGGTGGGCGCCGGCCGCGTCATGTCGCCGCCGGCAATCGCGGTGAGGGTTTCCGCGACCTCTCCGATGCTCTTCTGGAGCTTCAGTTCAAGGGTCCGCCCTTCCGTGATGTCGTTGTAGACCGTGAGCACGTTCGCAATATTACCCCTTTCATCGATGAGCGGGATATTGTAGCGCTCGAGGATCCGGACGCCTGCCGGGAACTCGACGGTGACCTCGCCCTTGCTCGGCTTCCCGCTCTTCAGGGTATCGGCGGCACCTTCTCCCGACTGGCTGATGTACTTGAAGTCCCGTCCGGTGAGGCGTGCGGACTGCTCCCTCGTGTAGCCGGTCACCCGATGGAACGCCTTGTTGAGTGTTTTTATGGTCATGTCGGCGCCCCAGAGGATGATGGGCATCGGGTTCTCCTGGACGATAGCATCGGCCTGCTGCCGGAGCGCCTCCATCCGCTCAATCTGCCGTTTCTGGTCGGTGATGTCCTTGTAGACGCTCATCACGCTCTCGACGTTGCCGGCCCCGTCAGGGAGCGGGACGTTGTAGCGGACAAACGAGAAGGTACCGGTCGGGAGTGTGACATTTATCTCGCCGGATACCGTCTGATTCGTCCTGAAGACCTCCATAAGTTCCTGGCCCGACCTGTCGCCGTCGAGCTCGAAGTCCTTGATGGTCATGGACTCGGCTTTCTTTCGGTCGTAGCCGGTCATCTGCAGGAACGCCTTGTTCACCGTCGTTACGCGCAGGTTCCCGTCCCAGATGATGGTAGGCATCGGGTTCTCCTGCAGGATGACCTCCGCCAGCCGCCGGTTCTCCTCCACCGTGGTTGAGACGGGGCTGCCTGATTCCAGTTCACCGTTAATCATAGGTTTACCTCCTGTGCGACATCATACTCTCTGCAGACTCCGCCGGGCCGGCGAGGGACACCTGGGGTGTCGTGCCGGCCCCCCACTATGCAGCGGATCAGATCCCCCAATTTTCGTCGCTAATGCAAGGTTATCCCCTCTTTACCCCTTAAAATGACTCTTATGCCATGCACACTTGCTATGCATTTACGCAACACTTATATATTGCTTATTGTATGACCATACATCATGGTCACCTCCCATGGTCGACAGACAGACAGAGAATAACCTTGCAGGGATACTCGGGATTTTACAGGAGCACCCGGGCGGGCTGAGCATCAGCGATATCGCAACCCTCCTCACGATGAACCGGAACTCCGTCTCGAAATACCTCGCGATCCTGCAGCGGCAGGGATCGGTCGACATGCGGCTGGTCGGCGCGGCAAAGGTTTACTGCCCGAGCCGTCGCCTGCCGGTCACGGCCGTCCACCGGTTCTGCTCCCCAAACCTCATCGTCGTCGATCACAACCTGGAGGTCCTGGAGGTATCCGGCACGCTCGCGGGCATCCTCGGGGCTACGCCCGGGGCTCTCATCGGCCATCCGGTCCTGCCGCTGTTTCCAGGCATCTCCTCTTCCGATGATGTAACTTCCCTGCTCAGGAGGGCGCTCTGGGGAGAAGAGGGGACTTTCCGGTGGAGCCCCGGCTCTCGCAGGGGTGCCGCCTCCTACCGTGTCTCCCTGATACCCACCGTACTCGAGACCGGCCGGCCCGCGGTCTCGCTCGTCCTGGAGAAGGTCCTGGAGGATGGCGATCCCGGAGAAGAGCGCCTGCTTGAGGCGTTGCGGCAGGAGGCGCTCCGGGAAGACCGGGCCGAGGGGATCGTCCGTGTCTCGCCGGACGGGCGTGCCAGCTGGGCCGATGAGGTCTACTGCCGGATGACAGGGACGAACCGGGGCGACCTCGTCGGGCGGCAGTTCCGCCCGCCGCTTGTCGAGGAGGAGAGAGCGGCGTGGAAGAACTTTGTCCGGGGCATCACGCCCGATAACCCGTCGGCGACGCTCGGCTGCAGGATGGTCACGCCTGATGGGGAGGTCCGCTGGTACCGGTGGCGGGGCCGGGCGCTCTGCAGTCCCGACGGAACAATACTCGAGTACCAGTACCTCTGTTCCGATAGCCACGAGTTCAGGGTGATCGAGGAGACCCTGCGCCGGCAACTACAGGCCCTTGAACAGGAGGCACACGACCGGGAGGGCGCGCTCAGGGAGAGTGAAGAGCGGTTCAGGAGAATATTCGAGGATTCCCCCATCGGGATCGCGGTCTGCGATAGCGCCGGGGCACTGCTCCATGCCAACCGTGCCTGCCTCGAACTCTTCGGGATCGCCCGTCTCGACGATGTACGGGGGATCAACCTCCTGCAGGTCTGCAGGGCGCTCGATGCCTGCGAGATGCAGGCACCAGGAGATGCGGTGACCCCGCTGGATTGCCGGTTCGACTTTGACAGGGTTCGCAGCCGGGATCTCCTCCCGACGACACGAACCGGGATCATCCACGTCGGGGGCGTCGTCAGCCCGCTCAGGTCGCCGGACGACGGGGGCCCGGATGGCTGCCTCATCCAGGTACACGATGTCACCGGCCGCGTTCTCGCGGAGGGAGCGCTCCGGGAGTCCCATGACCGGCTGGCCGGCATCGTACGACACCTGCCCGACGCCATGTTTGCAATCGACCGCGGGGGAGTCGTCACTGCCTGGAACCTGGCAATGGAGGAGTTGACCGGGATCACCGCAGAGGAGATCCTTGGCAAGGGAAACCATGATTATGCCCTCCCGTTTTACGGGAAGAGGACAGCCATGCTCGTGGATAAGGTCCTGAACCCTGATGTAGCGCTCCGGAACCGGTACCGCTTCATCACCTACGCCGAGTGGGGCGAGATCGTCGCAGAGTCCGTCATCCCGCCGCCGGGCGGCGGTTTTCCATGGGTCTGGTGGGTGAAGGCCGGCCCCCTCTACGACAACCGGGGGGAGATTGTCGGCGCCATCGAGTCGATCCGGGACATCACCGGAGAGCGGCGGGCGGAGAGATTCCAGAAATGGGAGAGGATATTTATGGATGAGACCGGCGAAACCCCCCGATGAGGCGCTTCCGGGTGCACTACCGCCGGAGGGGGCCGACCCCGCACTTACCGCCCGATCTTCAGGAGCATCTCCTCAAGCGTCGGGTAATGCGACTCGATCCGCTCGATCGTCGCGCCGTCGGCCGCAAGCGCCGCGGTCGTCCGGTTCAGCTCCTCGACGGAACGCGCCTCGGCAAGGTACCGGCCGTCGGAGGCCGCATAATCGACCGCTGGCGCGAACGCCGCCGGGTCGGGAACCCGGAAGAAGACCTGGTAGGTGAGCGACCCGAAGGTCTCCCGGAGTTCGGGCATGGTGCCGTTCGCCACCACTTTCCCCCGGCGCAGGATCAGGACGAGGTCGCAGGCTTCCTCCACCTGGAAGAGGTTGTGGGCGGAGAATATCACCGTCTTGCCCCGGTCGCGCAGGCCCTTGACGTAGTCGAGCACCGACCGCGAGGTCATGGGGTCGAGGCCGGAGGTGGGCTCGTCGTAAATGAGCAGCCCCGGGTCGTGCATCAGCGACCGCGCGATCGCAACCTTCCGCTTCATCCCCTTCGAGAGTTCCCCGATCTTCTTCCCGTCCGCATCGAGCGCGAGCGAATCGAGGAGTTCGTCGCGCCGCTCCCGGATGGCTGCCTTCGGAAGATCGTAGATCTCGCCGAAGAACGCGAGATACGCATCCGTGGTCATCGTCTCGTAGAGGCGCGACTCTTCGGGGAGGTACCCCAGGTTCCGTTTCAGGTCGAGCGGCCTTCTGACAACGTCAACCCCATCGACGACGAGGCTGCCTGCCGTCGGCGAGATAAGGCCGGCCATGATCTTCAAGAGCGTCGTCTTGCCGGCGCCGTTATGCCCGATCACCCCGAGTATTCGTGCATCGTCGAGATCGAAGGTAACGCCGTCCAGAGCAGGGAAGTCGCCGTAGTGCTTGACTAGAGAGCGGGCCGTGATCATCTGGTACCCCCTATGTCTCCGATGCCTACTAATAGGTTGCTGCACAGAGATATGGTTCTCCGACGTTTTCAGGGATTATCATGAGTCTTGCCTCCTCCATCCGGACGATTGCCGTCTGGGAGATGAACCGGTCGATGACCACGATGGGAAGAAACGTCCTCCCCCTCGCGGCAGGGCTGCTCGTCCTCCTGGTGCTGGTGACGGCGTTTGCCGCCCAGAGCGGTGTCCATATGCAGGACGGCATGTATCGCATCGGCATCGACGACCCCGATGTCGTCCGGATTGTCGCCCCTGACAGCCGCTTTGCCGCCTACCTCGACAACGGTCCGGCCCTCTGGGAGAACCGGTTCGCATACGACATCGTCATCCGAAACGGCGAGGTTTACGCCGCCGATACGGATAAAGGGCGGGCGGCGTTAAAAACCCTGGAACGAGACTACGAGAGCTACGTCTCCCGCGTGGCCGCCGGAGAGCCCGATCTCTTCGCCGCCTACCCGCTCTGGATCGATCTTCAGTACGTGAAGAGCGAGATCGACTTCCTGGCGACCCAGAGCGGGCAGCAGGTCGGCACCCCGGCGAATGCCGGGGTCCCCCCCCCCCCCCCCCCCCCCCGGGGGGGGGGGGGCCCCCCCCCCCCGCCCCC
>NZ_DAFZ01000118.1:0-7846 GCF_002498065.1 Methanoculleus sp. UBA208
GTGAGCACCGTTAGGTGCGAACGCCCGGAGCTCGACCACCGTCAGGTGGGGAGGGGGGAGACCCCCTCCCCTGTCCCCACCCCCCGCGGCGATAGTCCCACGGTCCACCATACTGGGCTTTTTCACGGTTCTAGCAATTTCTTCAGTCGCAATTCCTAGCGGAGCAACCAGCGGGGGAATTGAATCCCGGCCCACCTCCGGCCCTCCCCCCATCCGCTTTCGGGCATCCCGCAGATGCCCGGCACACCGTATGCCGGATCGGTCAATCAGACAGCCACACTCGCCGAAAAGCATCATATTATCACCAATTTTTTATTTCCTCAATGTTTTGCAAAAATATGCAAACATATATAATAATAAACACGGACAGTATACCATCCAAAGGGGACAGGACTCATGGATGATTCCATACGCGATCAGTTCGCACACATCCCGGAGCGGATCTCCGGGCTCGTCGACCTGGCATACAACCTCTGGTGGAGCTGGAACCCGGAAGCCCGGATCCTCTTCAAGCAACTGAACCATCAGGCATGGAAGGCAAGCGTCCACAACCCTATCCGGATGCTCCGCGAGATACCGGTCGAGTTCCTGAACCGGGCGGCGGAGGATCCCGCCTACTGCCACCGCTACGACATCGTCATGCGGCGGTTCAGGAAGTACATGACCGCCACCGGAACCTGGTTCTCCGAGGAGTACGCCGGCCGTCCCGCGCTGACGGTCGCCTACTTCTCGGCGGAGTACGGGCTCCATCACTCGCTCCCCATCTACGCGGGAGGGCTCGGATTCCTCGCCGGCGATCATTTAAAAGAGTCGAGCGACCTCGGCCTTCCGATGGTCGCCGTCGGGTTCCTGTACTCGCAGGGCTACCTGCACCAGCAGATCAACCCCGACGGCTGGCAGGAGGACGTCACCGAACCGCTCGACCGGGATACGGCACCCGTCACCCGGGTGCTCGACTCCGACGGGGAAGATCTGGTGGTCCGGGTCCCGCATATCGACCCACCCATCTATGTCGCCGTCCGGAAGGTCCAGGTCGGCAGGATACCGCTCTACCTCCTGGATACGGATATCCCCTGTAACGACCCCGAAAACCGGGGCATATCCTCCCGGCTTTATGCAGGCGACCAGGATCAGCGCCTCCGGCAGGAGATCGTTCTCGGCATCGGCGGGAGGAAAGTGCTTCATGCACTCGGCATCGAGTACGCGGCGGTGCACTTAAACGAAGGCCACCCGGCGTTTGCGCTGCTCGAGCGGGTCCGGGAGCGGGTCGAGCGGGGAATGGACTTTGAAGAGGCGCTCGAGGAAGTGCGGGCGACCTCCGTCTTCACCACGCATACGCCCGTCCCTGCAGGGCACGACGTCTTCCCCGTCGACCTTATCGACCGCTACTTCAGGACCTACTACCCGGCGCTCGGCATCGACCGGCTCCGGTTCCTGCAGCTCGGCGTCCACCCGGAGAGCCCCGGCTCGGGCTTCAACATGACCGCGTTTGCGTTGCGTGCCTCGGCGCACCATAACGGCGTTTCGCGCGCAAACAAGGTCGTCGCCTGCGATATGTGGAAGTGCCTGTGGCCCGGGCCCCGGGAGGCGGCGGTGCCCATCGACTACGTCACGAACGGCGTCCACGTCCCGACCTGGCTGAACACCCGGATGAAGGCGCTCTACGACCGGCACATCGGGCCGGCCTCTCCCGACTGGCTCACAGAGCACGACGATCCGGTGATCTGGGAACTTATCGACGAGATCCCGGACGCCGAACTCTGGCAACTGCATCTCTGGCTGAAGGCGAAACTCCACATCAGGATCACCGAGAGCGTGAGCAGGGTCATGACGAGGATGCTATTCTGCAGACCGAGTGTGGCGATGACGCTCCCGGTATCTCCTGCCGAGACGATCCCCAGCATGAAGATGGGGATGACTGCAATAGTAAGCATGCTCGCCATGAGTTTGTAGAATATCGGGATCTGGATAGTGACTCCATCCTGCATTATCCCGACTTCTTGCGGGAAGATTTCAGTCATGGAAGAGTAATTTCTTATTTTGATATATTAATTTATCCTTTAACAAATCCCCGCTTTAGGGGAAAATATTAAAATCTAAGGATTCTAAAAAGGCTATAAACGATTCAGGACATTTTTATGTAACTTTAAACATAATATACTTAAATCAGGATAATTATACCAACCCTGAATCGAAGTATATATGCGCACGTGACTGATGTTCACGCACCCGCTGCAAAGCGTGAATGTTTTTTCGCACGCGGGCGTGCCCCGCCGCTGCCTGAAAGGGTTCCGCGGGACCCGCTTCCGGCGACGGTAGAGCGGCATCAGAATGGGCATCAACATATTGATACGGAATGCGGGAGAGTGGGGGTGAGCGCAACTCCCTGTGCCGTGCCGGGGGTTGGGGGTTCACCGTATGACTCTTGTGATGGCATTCATCGGAAAACAGGGCGCCGTGATGGCGGGAGATATGCGGGAGATTGCATTCGGGGGGGACGATCCCCGCATCGAAGATCTGGAACGCGAACTCTACGGCGGTTCGATCGTCTCCGACAACGACCTCGCAGAGCGGGCGGACGAGCTTGGCGTGATAATCCGGGTCAGGGACGACAAGGCCAAGGTCTCGCAACAGGACGGGGTGCTCGTCGGCGAGGTGACCGAGACGGAAGGGGCGGCAATCGCGAGGAGGAGGCTGTACGCTACGACAGGCAGTTACGCAATTGCCGAGGTCCTCGATTCCCGACTGCGGGTAATGCAGAAGGGCAGGGCAAGCAACTTCGTGGTGCTGGGAAACGATATCACGAAACGGACCGCCAACCAGTGCATCCAGGGGATGTGGGAAGGGGGAACGATTCAGGATGCCCTGAGGCTCATCATGCTCACCATGCAGATAGCAGCAAGCGTGACGCCGTCGGTGAGCCGAACGTTCATACTGGTGCACACCGATCTTGCGGCCAACCTGGCCGATGCCATCGATCGGGATTCGCGGAGAGGATGAATCCCGGACTGAGCCCACCTCCGCTCAGTTGCGGAGGCCGCCGATGGCGCAGAAACGCAGAAGTTACTGGCTGAGATAGTTGTGCTTCTTGAGCCAGTCTACCTGAGGCCTGATGTAACGGTAGACGATATCGCACTTCTCGTCCTGGAAACTCCAGGGGACGACGATCAGGAGGTCGCCTTCGCGTATCCAGAGCCTTTTTTTGATCTTGCCCTTGATCCTTCCTGTGCGCGTGACGCCGTCCTCGCAGCGGACACGGATGTGGTTTGCCCCGAGCATCAGGTCGGCCCTGGCGAATATCTCCCGATTTCTCTTCTTCGGTAACCGTACTCGTACGATCTCCTCACTGTTGTTCTGTGTTCCTCGTGTATTTGTCAGTTAATCAACTCCGTAATAGACGGCGGCGTGACCCGCCCGAATATTTTCATTAGAGGTTTATACCAAGGACCCAAGCCACCATTAAAGTATCTGTCCCCGGGAGCACCCGCGCAACCGGGACCCGGCGAAAGGAAGCCGGGATACGCGAGGTGCTCCGGGCGCTACCGGGGTATCGGCACCGGTGACCTGCCCTGAATCGATCTGCCGGACCTGAAACGGGACGACGTGAGCTGCCTACCGCTCCCACACGTCCGGGGCAGGGCAACGAGCAGCATGCTCCTGATGCGGGCCCCCCGTTCAAAGGGTTATCCTGCCCGGGATCAGGGATCAGAGTGTCAAACGGCCTCCGGTCAGGTGCAGCGCCATCAGCAGGTGCATCTCCACGGCAGGGGAGTTGCCCCCAAACCGCCGTCCGGTTTTTCATCCGAAGAGTAATTAAGGTTTGAGCGTATATGAGTGAAGAGGATCTTTGAATGGAAAGTAGCAAGCTGTACGTCGGCAACCTCACCTACTCGGTAAACGAAGAACAGTTGAAAGACTTATTCAGCCAGTACGGGACGGTAAACGACGTCAGAGTCATTGAGCGCAAAGGGTTCGGGTTCGTCGAGATGTCCAGCCCCGAAGAGGCTGAGGCAGCAAAGGAAGCCCTGAACAACACCGTATTTGAAGGCCGCACCTTGAAGATTGACGAGGCCCGGCCTCCGAGACCGAGAAGCGACTTCCGGCGGTACTGAACACTTTTCCGGAAGAACAGCAATCCAAATATCCCACGTTTTTCAAGAGTCGGGGTTCTGGTGAACCTCACCTCTGATTACCCGGCGCGTACGGTTACGTTACCGGTTCATCTGTCCGGTTTGCAGCCGGTCCGCCGCTCGTGACGGAACCGTGCCGATACGTCGCCGTCGTCGGCCGGATGGACGGGCAGGGGGATCTCCTCTCCCGGGGCACTGCCGGGGGAGAGGCCGGCCCGCTTGCCCGGCGCAGCCGCCACCACCCCTGATCCGGATCATTCCCCCATCAGATAGCGCGTATTTTCGCCATAAAAGACAGCAACATTTTTATTCACCTAGAGCTATGGGGCGGCCGTGTGTCCCGCATGCGGGATGCAGTTGAAATGGTGGTGAGAATCATGGCAGAAGAGAGACCTTCAGTTAAAGGCGGAATGGCCTCTGCGGCTCAGGCAGCCTCGGTTGAGGAGCTGAGTGCATCCGCATTCCAGAAGTACCTCAGCGGTATGGACTACCCGGCCGGCAAGCAGGATCTGATCAGCCACGCACGGAAGAACAATGCCCCCGATGCGGTGATCCAGGTCATCGAGATGTTCCAGGACAAGACCTTCCAGTCCGCAGCAGACGTGAGCCAGGAGTTCGGCAGGATCAAATAACTCCATCTATTTTTGATAACTTCAGAAACGTCTGCCGGTCAATCGCCGGAATATCTTTTTCCCGAACGTTCAAAAGACCGCGATGCATGGTGATCCCTCCTGCCAGGAGGGGGGGCGGGATTGCGGCACCGTTCGGAACGGGAAGAGCCAGCCCCGCCGCCCCGGGATACGTGCAGCATACAATCAGCGATCGTGCTTTCAAGAAACAACATCAAAAAAGCGTATGCGAGAGGCCGGATTCGAACCGGCGAACTCCTACGAGACCAGGCCCTGAACCTGGCGCCTTTGACCTGGCTTGGCAACTCTCGCGCGAAAGTGTGGCGAACCTCCGCCGTTGGCGTGTCCCGGCGTTCCTCGCGCCTAATACTGTAGCATCTCCAACAAAATAAAGGTAATTACTCCCCGCCCTCCCCAACGGCGGGAGAGTCCCGGGAGTTGCTGTCCATAAACCGCCTCATCTCCAGTTCACGCAGTTCGTGCCGCCTGATCTTGCCGGAGATGGTCTTCGGGAGCGACTCCACGAACTCGATCAGGCGGGGATACTTGTAGGGTGCCGTCACCCGCTTGACCTGCTTCTGGATGTCCTTGACCAGCGACTCCGTGGGCCGGTACCCGGGCTTTAAGACGATAAAGGCCTTGACGACCAGCCCGCGGAGCACGTCGGGCGACCCGACGACCGCCGCCTCCTGCACGGAGGGGTGCTCCATGAGGGCGCTCTCGACCTCGAACGGCCCGATCCGGTAGCCGGAGGACTTGATGACGTCGTCGTCACGGCCGATGAACCAGAAGTAGCCGTCCTCGTCCATGTAGGCCTTGTCGCCGGTGTAGTAGTACCCGTCCGAAAAGACCTTGCGGTTCTCCTCTTCGTTGTCCAGATAGCCGGAGAAGAGCCCGACCGGGCGCGGGTCGAGTTTGATCGCGATCCGCCCTTCTTCACCGGGGCCGACCGGGTTGCCGTCGTCGTCGTGCAGCTCGATATGCCAGCCGGGCATGGGCCTCCCCATGGAGCCGGGCTTGGGCTTCATGTCGGGAAGCGTCCCGATGCAGAGCACCGTCTCGGTCTGGCCGTAGCCCTCGTAGATGGTCTGCCCGGTCCCCTCCTGCCACGCCCGGATCACCTCGGGGTTGAGGGCTTCGCCGGCGCTGCAGCAGTGCCGCAGATCGGCGAGATCGAACTTGTCGAGGTCGGCGAGGATGAGCATCCGGTAGATGGTCGGGGGGCAGCAGAACGTCGTGACCCCGTACTTCTCCAGCAGCGGCAGGATCTCGGTGGCGTGGAACCGGCCCCGGATATCGTAGACGAAGATGCAGGCGCCGACGATCCACTGGCCGTAGAGTTTTCCCCAGGCGCTCTTTCCCCAGCCGGTGTCGGAGATCGTCAGGTGCAGGTCATTCGGGCGCAGGTCGTGCCACAGCTGCGCGGTGACGATGTGCCCAAGCGGGTAGGAGTGGTCGTGGACCACCATCTTCGGTTCGCCGGTGGTGCCGGAGGTGAAGAAGATCAGCAGCGGGTCGGTCGCTTTCGTCCGGTGCATGCCGGGAAGGTTCACCAGTTTGTGCGAGCAGGGCGCAGGGTAGTCGAGCTCGACGGGGTAACTGACCCACCCGTCCCGCACGCCGTCGATCATGAGCCGGACGGCAAGCGTGGGGCAATCTTCCCGGACCTCCTCGACCTTGTCCGCATGCTCGGCCATGGTGATGATCATCCTGATGTCGGCCGCCTGGATGCGGTACTTCAGGTCTTTGGGGGTCAGCATCGTGGTTGCGGGGCAGTACACGGCGCCGAGCTTGATGAGGGCGATGGTGAAGATCCACCACTCGGGTGTCCGGGGGAGCATCAGCATGACCCGGTCGCCCTTCTTGATGCCGTATTTCAGGCAGATGTTGACCGCCTGGTTCGAAAGGCGCATGAGGTCGAAAAAAGTGTATTTCTTCTCGTTTCCTTTCTGGTCCACCCAGATCATCGCCAGTTTGTTCCGGTCCTTCTTCGCCCATGCGTCGATCACGTCGAAGCCGAAGTTATAGTATTCAGGGACGTCTATCGTGAAATTTGCGCAGAGGTCTTCATAGGAAGCTGGTTTTTGCTCATCATCCGCCATAACGCGATCAATAAAAAGATGCGCGTTTATGGTTTAAAGCATTCACGAAGTTGAAAGGCGCTCCGTATCCGGAATAGGCATAAAGATTACCCAATAGTATTATGGTTCAAAAAATAATACTCATATCGATGGATGAGAAGGGATACGAGTCACTGAAAATTGAGAACATCGTTGCCTCCGGGGTGATTGCAGACTCGATCGACCTCGAAAACGTATCGGATAAAATAAAAAACTGCGAACTGAATACGAAGCAGTTCCCCGGAGCGGTCTATCGCATCGAGAAACCCAAGATCGCATCCCTGATATTCTCCTCGGGAAAAGTGGTGCTCACCGGTATCAGGAACAAGCAGGACCTGCACGACGGCCTGGATATCATCATGCAATCGCTGCGGGATGCCGGCGTCGATACCTACAACGAGCCGCAGGTCGCGGTCACAAACATCGTCTGCTCGTACGACATGGGCAGGTACATCAACTTAAACAAGGTGGTCATCACCCTTAACCTCGAGAACATCGAGTACGAACCCGAGCAGTTCCCGGGGCTCGTCTACCGCATCGAGGACCCGAAGATCGTCGCCCTTCTCTTCAGTTCCGGCAAGATTATCCTGACCGGCGGAAAGAACATCGAGGACATCAAGAGAGGGCTTGATTTCCTGGAGCAGCGGCTCGAAACTATAATGTAACCCCGTTTTTCTGTTACGTTCTTTTTGCCGGGGGATGGGGGGGCCCTGATTTTTAGTGGGGATCTGATTCGCCTATCAGGACATCCTGTCTGTATGTGCCGGCGGAGTATCCGGGCCTGAAGCGGGTCTTTTTTGGTGCCCGCATCTTATGTCTTATGGTATTTGTGCTCCAGGCGTGCCGGCGATCTTGCTTATGAGCGCTGCTCTTCGAAGCGTCACAAACTCCCATGCACGGATTTCGTGGAATATCGCCACGCACTGCCCGCCCCCCTAAAGGGGGCGGGAGGAGCGCGAAGCGCGGG
>NZ_DAFZ01000118.1:8145-53732 GCF_002498065.1 Methanoculleus sp. UBA208
GGGGGGGGGGGGCGGGGGGGGGGGGGGGTGGGGGTTGTAGACATCAGCGTACGAGTGGAGGCAGGGGAGAGGGGAGCATCCCCCCCTGTCCTCTCGAAGAACTTTGTTCTTCTCAAGCTCCGTTCCTAGCGGAACGTCGCTTACCAATACCTATGCGTCTTCACGTAGTTCCGCTCGGCCTTCAAAATCTCCCGGTAGAAGGCGTCCCCTTCGGCCAGGGTCGCGAGGATCCG
Organism: Methanoculleus sp. UBA208; assembly: GCF_002498065.1. Classification (GTDB taxonomy): domain Archaea; phylum Halobacteriota; class Methanomicrobia; order Methanomicrobiales; family Methanoculleaceae; genus Methanoculleus. Next base: position 8,379 of record NZ_DAFZ01000118.1, read on the forward strand.
GGACGCCGCCTCCGGGCCGACGCCCTTTGCCGCGAGGGCGGTCACCGCCTTCTTCCCGCTCGAGAGGACGATGTTTGCGTTCCGGAGGAACCGGACCTCGATCGCCCGCTCCTCCTCGGACTTGTCCTTCTTCTTCACCGCCGGGATGAGCTGCTCGTCCCAGGGTTTCAGCGCCGCGATGAGCCGGGCGCTGCAGAGCGGGCATTGCGGCTTATCAGGGACCCGCTCGACAACCGTCCGGCTCTTCCACTTCCGGCAGTGCATGCAGAAGAGGACGACGTCCTCCTTCTCGAGGCGGCGCATCAGCGTCCCGATCACCGCCTGGTCGACCAACGGCGGCGGGATCATGTCCCGCGAGGACGAGAGCCCTTCGCTCCCGAGCGGGCTCAATCTCCCGACTGTGACGGCAAGTCGGCCGTCGCGAAGGCCTGAGAGGATCTCCTGCGCCGCGTCCACGTCCATGTAGTTGCTGAAGAGCTCGCGGTAGGCCTCGCCCGCGATGACGGTCTCGTTGAAGAGGTCGATGAGCCGGTGGATGCTGAACCGCTCGTAGTCGGCGTCCGCGTCGATGGCGCCGAACTTCTTGGCCACCTGTACGAGTTTCCACTTGAAGAGCGCCGTCCGCTTGAGGGCGAGTTTCAGGATCCCCGGGAGGTGTTCGGGTTCGAGCGCGGCAAGGGTCTCCTGCACCTCAAGCGTCCGGACGTTCTCGGGCAGGCGCAGGAGGAACCGGTAGGCACCGACCTCGATCCCGACGGTCGTCCCGTAGCGGGCCGAGAGGAGGACCGAGAGCGCCCTGGCCAGCGCCTCGTTCGCCTTGTGCCCGCCGCAGACGTTGCAGACCACGCCTTCGTCCGCGTTCTCGAGGGTGACGAGGCGGTCCGAGGGGACGGGGTAGTGCCCCTCGTCCATTCGCGCAATGAACCGCTCCGCGTAACAGACCGCTTCCGGGATATCGGAGTAGCGGGAGAACGCCCGGGTCCGCCGGAGCGCCCCGACCTCGCGGGCGACGGCGAACGGCACCGGGATCTGCTCGCCCTCCCACGACGGGACCTCTCCTTTCGCCCGGGTGGCCGGCTCGACAGTGATCCGCGCCCCCTCGATCTCGAGAACCCGCCAGAGCTGGCCCTTGGTGATGAAGACCGCGCCGGTGTGCATCCACCCGAGGACGAACGACTCGTCGAGCGTCCCGACCGTCCGGCGCGAGACCATGTCGAAGATCTCCATCTTCTTCTCGTCGTGGATCATCGAGAGGTTCTCGACGAGGTAGCGCCGCGCCCGGCCCGTCCGGATGAGGCGGGAGCCGTCGAGCCGGATCAGCCGGTGCTCCGCCATCTGGCGGCAGACGTCGTCGAGGAGCGGCCCGCACCCGGCAAAGACACTCGACCGCTCGATCATCTCCCGGACGCGGGAGACCTCGATCTCACCGTATTCGACCGCGATCGCCGCCACCTGGTTCGCGAGCACGTCGGCGGCACCGGCGGGCGGGACGATCCGCTCGCACTCGTTCGCCTTCGCCCGGCGGGCGATCACGACGGACTCAAGGAGGTCGTCAAACCCCGTCGCGAGAACGGTGCCGCGCGAGACGGCGTCGAGCCGGTGGCCGGCGCGGCCGACCCGCTGCACCAGGCGCGAGACCTGCCGGGGGGAGCCGAACTGGACGACGTGCTCGATGTGCCCGATATCGATACCGAGTTCCATCGACGACGTGGCAATCAGCGTCCGGACCTCGCCTTTCCTGAACCGCTCCTCGGCATCGACCCTGACGTCCCGTGAGAGCGAGCCGTGGTGAACCTCGACGTCCCCGCGGGGATAGAGGTGGTGCCCGAGCGCTTCGGCGGTCACCCGGGTGTTGACGAAGACGAGGGTGGAGCCGGGGGCATCGAGACACCTCCCGACGGCGCGCGCCTGAGCGCCGAAGTCTTCCCCGGCGAACCGGACGCCGATATCGAGGCTGCTTGCCACCGGCACTTCCACGAGCGAGAACGGACGGGGGCCGCAGAGGAACCGGCCGATATCGTCCGGGTTTCCGACGGTCGCCGAGAGGCCGATCCGCTGGAACCCTCCCGCGTATTCGGCCAGGCGCTCGAACGCCACCGCGAGCTGTGCTCCCCGCTTGCTGTCGGCGAGTTCGTGGATCTCGTCTATGACGACGTATTTCACGTTCTTCAGGTGCTCGCGGAGGCGCTTGCCCATGAAGAGCGCCTGCAGGGACTCGGGGGTGGTGATGAGCAGGTCGGGCGCGTTCAGCGCCTGTTTCCGCCGCTCGCTCTGCGGGGTGTCCCCGTGCCGGACGCCGACCGAGAGACCGAGTTCGCGGCACCACCACTCCATCCGCGCGAGGATATCCCGGTTCAGGGAACGGAGGGGCGTGATGTAGAGCGCCTTGAACCCTGCGCCGGCTGTCTCGAGGAGCCGGTCGAAGACCGGAAGCATCGCGCTCTCGGTCTTTCCCGTGCCGGTCGGCGCTACCAGGACCAGGTTCTCTCCCGCAAGAAGCCGCGGGATGGCCTGCTCCTGCGCCTCCGAGAACCCGGTGAACCCGCGCCTCCTGACGACCTCCCGCACCCGCGGGTCGAGGAGGTCAGGTGTCGTCTGCGGGGCAGAGCGTGGCCGGGGAGCCGACGTACGTGCCATCTGCGAGATACACCTCCGCGGAATTTTCGTCTATGCACCGGGAGAGGGGGCCGAGCCCGCTCGCCCGCAGCCGCCCGACGTCTATCCCGCCCGCGAACTCGTTGAAGGCCGGGACGAAGAGGAGCCGGGTGCGCTCCCCCGACGGCTCCTCGACCACCGAGTAGAGGTAGGCCGGTCGGGCGCGTGCGGCGCACCCGACGGTGTCCACAAGCGAGACGACCGGGTGGTGGTGGCCGATGACAACAAGGTGGCCGGGGAGCCCCGGGGCGGGGTGGGTGTGGCCGTGCAGGTAGCCGACGCCGTCGATGAGCGTGCCCTCGGCGGGCAGGAGCTCGCCGGGCTCGAGAAACCGCCCGATGCCCCCGTCGTGGTTTCCGGGGGCGACGGCGATCGGCACGCGGTCCCGGAACGACCGGAGGACGCCGGGAAGTTCCCGGTACTCCTGCCTGCTTGTCACCAGGACATTGTGCTTGACGTCCCCGAGGAGGAGGAGGAGGTCGGGCTGTGTCTCCTCGATGCAGGCGATCACCCGGTCGGTCCGGACGGCGCTCCGGCTCGCGATGTGGACGCCGTGACGTTCGAGGCCCGATTCAATGCCCATGTGCAGGTCGGCGACGACCAGCACCCGCCGGTCCTGCTCGACCAGGAGGGCCGGGCCGTTCTCGATGAAATGAAGGCGCATTATCGTGTCAGATCAGTTTAATCATACCAGATGAGGGCTGGTAACATTCCCCTGCGGCGAGGAGCTCTTCGAGCGCGGTGCGTGCTTCCCGGGCGGAGAGGCCCGATCGCACCCCGGCGGCGACGGCGTCTTCAAAGCCGATGCCCCGTGCTCCGCCCTCCCCCTCGAGGGCATCGAGGAGGAGGTCGCGGCCGGCGAGGGGCGCGATCTCGCCGACAGCGGTGTCCGGGCGGACAGTTGCAAGCGCTGTGCGCACCATCGCGGCCATCCCGCGGATACCCCCATCCGTGATCCCGTAGAGGCGGCGAGCGGCCGCGGCCCGTTCGTCCCTGCCGTCCTGGAGCGCTTCGAGCCGGTCCAGCGTCGCGCCTGCGGTCGAAAGCACCCAGAGGTCGCGGGCGGTGCGGTTCACCACGTTGATTGCTTCGGCCTCTACGTTCGCGCACGCTCGCTCTCCGGAGCCGGTCAGCGCCGCCCGGCCGGTGACGGCGACGAACGCGGGCGGTTCGATGTAGCCGAGCGTCTCGACCGCGTCCGGGCTTTGCCAGTCCGCCGAGACCTGGAACGCGCCGGTGGGGTCGGCAATCCGGGCCTGCACGATCTCGCCGCTCCCCCTGCGCTCGGTAAGGGCGCCTACAATGAAGAGGCGGCGGCACCAGGCGGCCCCCGGCGTCACCACGTACGAGCCGCCCCGGCCGTCGCCGGAGTCCGCCGTGTGCCGCGCGGCGGAGAAGTCCTGCGCAAATACCCGTTCTGCAGGTTCCATGAATCCGTCCGTTAGAGGAAGGGGGTGCGGATATGCCGAGGCGGGAGAACCTGCCGGATCTCCCGGCCCGGCATTTCCGTGAAACCCTGTACCTATCTTTTCGTCTTCAGCTGATTCCGCAAGGAGTTCCCGGTCTTCAGGCCGAGCGGGAATTGCGATTCACTGATCTAACTTTATACACTTTTGAGTGAAATAGATACCTGTGCTCACCACAAAGACCGTCATCCTCAAGATGGACTGTTCCGACCCCGATCTTCTCGACCGGACGGTACGGACCTACACCGAGGGGATGAACTACGTCTCTGCGATCGTGTACAACCTCGGGAAACCCAAGGGTTCTGCTGCCCTCCAGAAGATTGTCTATCCCGCTCTTCGGGGGCAGATCGGTCTCAAGTCCCAGATGTCCTGCAATGTCGTCCGGCAGGTCACGGGAACCTACCGGACACTCCAGGCACAGGTTCGGGCGAAAAAGACCGGGTGGAAGCAGATCACCTACGCCCCCACCTCCATGACCTTCTCCTTTGGGCGAGACTTCTCCCTTGATGGAGACAAGATCGGTCTTACGACCCTCGAAGGGAGAAAGAAGTACCGGTTCTTCCGGTACCCCCACATGGAGCGGTATCTCGACGGAACCTGGAAGTTTGGCGCGTCGAAACTGGTGAAACACAAGGACGGGACATACTACTTCCACCTCTGTTGCGAGAGGGAGACAGAGACCCGTGAGGTCGCGGAGTCTTCGACCTTTATGGGAGTGGATGTGGGGCAGAACTTCCTTGCGGTTGCCTCGACGACCGACAAAAAGTGTCGGTTCTTCTGTGGCGGGAAAGCCAAGGATCTCCGCAACATCTATTCTACTATGCGGAAACGGTTGCAGTCAAAGGGCACCCGGTCGGCAAAGAAAATGCTGAAGCACCTCTCCGGCCGGGAGAGACGGTTGATGACTGATATGAACCACCGCGTCTCGAAGGAGATCGTTTCTTTTGCTGTTCAGAACAGGGTCGATGTGATCGGGTTGGAGGATCTGTCCGGGATCAGGGATCGGCCAGATACCCCCAAGAAGCGGAGATACACCCATCATTCCTGGGCGTTCTTTGAACTTCAGTCCTTCATCGAGTATAAGGCGCGGGAGAAGGGTATATCGACGGTCTATGTCGATCCTGCCTATACCTCCCAGACCTGCCCTCGATGCAACCATATCAGCAAGAATAATCGGAATGGAAAGTCGTTTGTCTGCGAATGCTGCGGGCACTCCCTCCATGCCGATCTGATCGGTGCTCGGAACATCGAGTCCAGAGCACGCACCTACAGGTATACCTTGGAGGTGCAGGGGTGCAGTCAACCACCCGGACGAGAACTATCGACATGATAGAGTCTCAAGCCCCGCCCTTCAGGGCGGGGTAGTTGACCCCTCTAAAAAGGATCACCGGAACGGATGACGATCCTTTTACGATGGACGAGCACCAACACCTATGCAAATGGACGGCAACCACACCATCTGGATAGAGAAGTATCGGCCCAGAAGACTCGATGAGATGGTCGGACAGAAGGATATCGTGGTGCGCCTCCAGTCCTACGTGAAGACCGGCAACCTGCCGCATCTCCTCTTCACGGGCAGCGCGGGGATCGGAAAGACGACTGCCGCCGTGGCGCTCGCCCGGGAGTTCTTCGGCGACTCCTGGCAGACGAACTTTCGGGAGATGAACGCCTCCGACGAGCGGGGGATCGACGTCGTTAGAAACCAGATCAAGGAGTTCGCCCGGACGTCGCCGCTTGCCGGGGCGACGTTCAAGATCCTCTTCCTCGACGAGGCGGACGCGCTCACGACGGACGCGCAGGCGGCTCTCCGGCGGACGATGGAGACCTACGCCCGCACCTGCCGGTTCATCCTCTCGTGCAACTACTCCTCGAAGATCATCGACCCCATCCAGAGCCGGTGCGCCATCTACCGGTTCAGGCCGCTGGATAAGGAGGCGGTCGTCGAGGAGGTCCGGAGGATTGCCGCGGCCGAAGGGCTCACGGTCACGGAGGGTGCGCTCGACGCCATCGTCTACGTCGCCTCGGGGGACATGAGGAAGGCGATCAACGCCCTGCAGGGCGCCGCCATCCTCCGGACGGAGATCGACGAGGAGACGGTCTACGAGATCACCGCGACCGCCCGCCCGGAGGAGATTGACGAACTCCTTGACCTCTCGATCGCAGGGAGGTTTGACGAGGCGGAGCAGGCGCTCATCGAACTGACCCGCGGCCGGGGCATCGCCCCGAACGAGCTGATCAACCAGTGCTACCGGGCACTGGTCCAGCGCGATATCGACCGGACGCTCAAAGTGAGACTGATCGACGCCCTCGGCGAGACCGATTTCCGCCTTTCGGAAGGAGCAAGCAGCGATATCCAGATGGAGGCGCTGCTCGCACGGTTCGTCCTCGCCGCAGGGCAGCACCGCTGAGGATTCTGCCGTGACCGAAGAGATAACCGTCGAAGTCACCGACAACGTCGGTGAGTGGACGAAGTTCCTGAAGAAGCAGTACAAGCGCGAGCTCGCCGAGCTCTCCCGCGAGTACCCCCACAACCGGTCGCTCATCATCGATTACCGCAAGATCTTAAACAACAAGCTCGCGTTCGAGCTCCTGAGGAGCCCGGGAAAGGTCCTCGGGGATATCCGGGACGCGATCGTCCAGAACAAGCTCCTCAAACTGAAAGAAGGCCAGGACCCGGACCTGATCAACATCAGGTTCACGAACCTGCCGCAGAAGACCGACGTCCGGGCTATCCGGGCAGACCAGATCAACACCTTCGTCAGCATCGAGGGGATCCTCAGAAAGACGACCGAGGTGCGCCCCAGGATCGTCAGCGCGGTCTTCCGGTGCCGCACCTGCGGCAAAAACACCGACCCGGTTCCGCAGGGCTACGGGCGGTTCGACGAGCCCGATTTCTGCCCGAATTGTGAGAGGAAGACCCGTCTCGATCTCGTCATGAACCGGTGCCGGTTCGTCGACGCCCAGAAACTCCGGATCCAGGAGTCGCCCGAAGGCCTCCGGGGCGGCGAACAGCCCCAGACCCTCGATATCGACGTCACCGACGACCTCACCGGCATGGTCGCGCCGGGCGACCGGGTGGTGGTGAACGGCATCCTTCGGTCGGTGCAGAGGGTCAACTACGGCCAGAAGAGCACGCTCTTTGACATCTACCTCGAGTGCAACTCCATCGAGGTCGCCGAGAAGGAGTTCGAGGAGGTCTCGATCTCCGAGGAGGACGAGGCGAAGATCATGGCGCTCGCCCGCGACCCCATGGTCTACAAGAAGATCGCCCGGTCGATCGCGCCGACGATCTACGGTACCGACGACGTGAAGGAGGCGATCGCGCTCCAGCTCTTCGGCGGCATCGCGAAGGACATGCCGGACGGCTCCCGCCTCCGTGGCGACGTCCACGTCCTTCTGGTCGGCGACCCGGGTATCGCAAAGAGCCAGATATTGCGCTACGTCGTGAAACTCTCGCCCCGCGGGATCTACACGAGCGGCAAGTCGTCGACGTCCGCCGGGTTGACGGCGACGGCGGTCAAGGACGAGTTCGGCGACGGGCGCTGGACGCTCGAGGCCGGTGCGCTGGTCCTCGCGGATATGGGGATCGCCGCCGTCGATGAGATGGACAAGATGCAGAAAGAAGACCGGAGCGCGCTGCACGAGGCGATGGAGCAGCAGTGCTACGACGACGAGACCGAGGTCCTCACGGAGAGCGGGTGGAAGCTCTTCCGGGACGTCAACGCGGACGATCGTGTCGCGACACTCTCTCCCGAAGGCAGGCTCGAGTACGCATCCCCGTCCAATTTCGTGGCATCGGAGTATGACGGGGAGATGTACTACGTCAAATCGCGCCAGGTCGACCTCGCGGTCACGCCGAACCACTGGATGTACGTCAACCTGAACCGGCGTGCCGACGAGTGGGAAGGGTTCCGGCTCGTCCGCATGGACGAACTCCCCATCCACAAGCGGATGCGGTTCAAGAAGAACGCCGCATGGACGGGGGAGCGGCAGGAGACCTACGAGATTCCGCCCGTCGTCAAGTTCGCGAACCAGAACGCCGAAGGGAAACTCACCGAGCCCATCACGGTCGGGATGGACGACTGGCTTGAGTTCCTGGGCTACTTCCTCTCCGAGGGGTCCGTCCAGCGGCACTACCAGACGGGGGTTCCCTACCGCGTCATCATATCTCAGACGAACCCGGAGTCTGCCGAAACGATCCGGCGGTGCCTCGAACGACTGCCGTTCCGCTTCTCCTATGACGGCAAGAACTTCGCGATCAACGCAAAGCAGCTCGCGGAACACCTCGCGCCGTTCGGGAAATGCCACGAGAAGTACGTCCCAGACTACGCCAAACGCCTCTCCCCGGAGCAGATCGAGATACTCCTCGACGCGCTCATGCTCGGGGACGGCTACATCAACAAGAAGACCGGGGTCTCGATATATACCACCTCGTCGAGGAGACTGGCCGACGACGTCACCGAGCTCCTGCTGAAGAAGGGGTGGTCGGGGAACGTCCACCTCATGCGGGAGGCAGGGGCGGTCGCGCCCAACCCGCGAGGCGGGACCTCGACCGCGACCCACGACATCTACCAGGTGACGTTCATCCGCGACGGCCAGAACGAGCCGAACGTCAACTCGAACGGGCAACGGCAGATCGAGAAGCGGCCGTATAAGGGCACGGTCTACTGCCTCGAGGTCCAAAACCACATCCTCTACGTCCGGCGAAACGGCATCCCGGTCTGGTGCGGCAACTCGATCTCGGTCGCAAAAGCCGGCATCACCGCGACCCTGAAGTCCCGGTGCGCCCTCCTCGGCGCCGCGAACCCGAAACTCGGGCGGTTCGACCAGTTCGTCCCGATCGGCGAGCAGATCAATATGCCGCCCTCGCTCCTCTCCCGGTTCGACCTCATCTTCGTGATGACCGACCAGCCCGAGGTCGAGCGCGACGGGGCGATTGCGCAACACATCATCAAGACTCATTCCGTCGGCGAGCTGATCAAGCAGCACGCGTACGAGCCCCTGCCCGAGGTCGACGACGAGTACATCGAGCGGGCGCTTGCGCCGGTCATCCCCGACATCGACCCGACGCTTCTCCGGAAGTACATCGCCTACGCAAAACGGACCTGTTACCCCATCCTCTCCGACGGGGCGAAGGAGGCGTTGATCGCCTACTACATGCGCCTGCGCAACCTCGCGAGCGGGAACAAGCCCGTCCCGGTCACCGCCCGGCAGCTCGAGGCGCTGGTCCGGCTTGCGGAGGCGAGCGCCAGGATGCGGCTCTCGAACACCGTCGATACGGAGGATACCGACCGGATCCTGAAGATCGTGGACGCCTGTCTCCGGCAGGTCGCCTACGACGCCGAGAGCGGGAGTTTCGATATCGATAAGCTCGTGACCGGGGTCACGAAGTCGCAGCGCGACATCATCCGGTCGGTGAAGGAGGCGATCCGGAACGTCTCGGGCGACTCCGGCGGCCAGGCGCGGGTCGACGAGGTGATCGAAATCCTGGTGCAGCAGGGATTCTCCCGCGACAAGATCGAGCACACCCTCGAGCAGCTGAAACGCGGCGGGGAGTTGCTGGAACCCCGGCACGGGCTGGTGAAGCTGATCGGGTGAGGGACTGTTACCGGTCGGGATCAATCGAACTTTTTTTTCCGGGCAGCCAGCTCCGGGTGAGGTCAGGAGTCCCTCGACCCACGATCCCGAAGTCAGGGAATAAACCCGTCGTCCGTAAGGATCTTCTTTATCGTGTTCACCAGGGCTTTTGCTGTGGCAAGGGCGCCTTCTGCATCGGTATGGGTGGCGACAGAACTGAGATCATACGTGGCCGCATGCCGTTTTCTCCGCATCCGGTCAAAGGCGGCAACCTCATCCGGGGTGAGGTAGAACTTCAGGAACTCCTTTACTGAAACGTGCCCTTCACCACCCTTCGGCCGATAGCCCCTGGAGAAGATCAGTGCCCTCCCTGCCGAGAGGGCAGCGTTGTAGGAGATGTTATACGCCCATTCGTTGCTGAACTCAAGGTTCATCTCGGCGGCATGGAGATCCCGTTCCGCAATACCGATTGCTTCCCTGACCGTGTTCGGATCGATGGGTATCCTCTCAATCTTCCCTTCCATCTCCAGGCGTTTCACCATAGCAACCCTCACCCAGGATCATAACTTTTGGTCTGTTCAGAACATTGGTGACGAACGGATCGGCCCTTTCGATGCGCTCCCGTAATTCTTCTCTCTTCACCAGCGTATAATTAATCTCCCGCTGCAGAGTCCTCTCGCTCTCGTTTATCAGAGGGATCAGGCGATTTTCGTCGGCCTCCCCGACGATGAAGAGATCGATGTCGCTCTTTGCGCCTGCCGTTCCGGAGGCAAATGAACCGTAGATGAATATGCACTCGAGATTGCCGAGTTCGTCAAGTCGCTCTTTGAGAACCCGGGCGACGCCCTCCGTCTTGAGAACCAGTCTCTGCAACTCGGGGTAGAGGAAGAAATTTTGGTCGACGGTGTAGTATGTCTGGTTCCCCTTTGTTTCCGACCTCAACAGGCCGAATGTTTCGAGGTGCGCGAGTTCCTTCCGGACAAGGGCGTAGTTCTTCCCGACCAGCCTCTCGACCTGGCGGATGTAATACTCCTTATCGGGATTCAGGAGGAACAGGGTGAGGATCTTCACTCTCGTCTCTGAGGATATGAGAGCCTCAAGCATGCAGGAAGAGTGTCACCGGTTGATTATAAAAAGTAATCGATTGATTACTAAATGTGTTCAAACGGTTGTATAATATAATCAATACGCAATGGCAATTGCCCGCGCAGGAAGAACGGGTCCGGCAGCCAGCCGCAGATAATCCTTACGGCACATCGCGGGCGGCAGGCCATAGGCTTCCGGGCAGATGTTGATGAACCGCTTCCGGCGATTCGGATCGTCTGCCGAAGACTATCATACCCCGCATAGCCTGTCTCGCCGTGAGAACGATCCGTCTCCTCTACTCTCCGCCCCAGGGGGGATCCGCCGGCTCACTTTCACGAACAGCCTCCGGACGTGTAGATGATTGTGAGAGAAATGCTATATAGACCCGGGTCTATCCCCTTATGCGGATGCTCAAACAACGTTCGCAAAACCGCGCAGACTCACCCCATCCATCCAAGACCGGGTGAGCCCCCCTACTGCCCGAAGGCAAGAGAGTGGTTCGCATTCCACGTACTTAAGGCTGCGCCTCTTTTGCCTCCGGGGATGTTACTGGAGGAAAAATCACGTGAAGCCCCACTATATCATAGTAATACTCTCGTTTCTTCTCCTCACCGCGGGGTGCATCGAGCCCGCGGCCACCGATCCCGCAGAGGTTACGCCGTCACCCATAACCGAACTCCCCCCGACAATGCACCGTCACTCCGGGATCTCTTCTCCTTCAGATTCTATTATGGGTGGGAGAACCCCGCCGAATACACGAGTTTCCCCCCGCCGTCATACACTCCTGAGGGGTATATCCTCTACGACCTCCAAATAACCACTGTCTGGAACGAGACGGAACCTCACGACCGCCGCACGACGATCGGCGAGACCCTGCGCTACGCACGCAACGACACGATGCAGAATGCGTCAACTACCGATATGACGCTTCTCGACGTCACCTGGAGCAAATACGGGTACAACCCCTATGCAAAAGATCAGATCGTTAACAGCGAGCCAAAACCCGTTGACATAAACGGGTATGCAGGGTTGATCTACGAGACCGAATCGGACCGGTTGATCGCCTGGACGGCCGGAAACGCTACGTATCAGGTGCGTGGGTCGCTTGACCGCGACGAATTGATCCGGGTAGCGCAGTCGATCGCCTGTTAATCGGCGGATACCATGGAGGAGAGATGAACCATCTCTGCAAGCCGTTATTACGGTTTTGAGAACCGTTATAGTCAAAAATTTACGAAAATTACTTAATTCCACACGGGGACATACCAATACTGATTAAAATAAAGCCGATGCATGCCTGGAGCGGAGCCGGAGACCCGTAATAATCCCAGGATAATAAAAATGACAGAAGAAATGAAGAGAAAGTCCCTGATGAAACTCATGAAGGTTGATACTATTGCCAAAGAAGAGTTGTGGCGTTCAGTTGCAACCTTTGGAGTCTCGCTTATCGTCACCGCTTTCGTCATCACAACAGACTACCTCCCATTGCCAGCTTTTTTGTTCTTACCCCTGCCATTGATGATCGCTGCAGTAGTCGCCTGCGTTATGGTGTGGTATAGACGAAAAGAAGGCCTGATCGACCCCAATCCAGCGAATATCTTTCGCCATGCGCTTCGACTGGGGAAGCGCGGAGAAAGGAAGACAGCACGGAGAAGAGGCATCGTCGAGAAGGTGATCGATACTGTCCTTCTCGTCACAGTCTTCCTGATCTATCTCTATGCGTCCCTTACGTATTCCATCAACCAGGCATCCTGGCTCCCCGTCCTTGTCGTCATCGGCCTGCTCCTGACACGAATCGTCTTCACCGATGGCGGCGAGCGCCGCGTCACTTTGGTGCGATCGGTTGTCTTCTACCTTATAGCAGCCGGGATCGTCCTTCTGCGCTACGCGGTGCTGGAATACCCCGTTACCCCCCTCCTCCAGGGAATCGCGCTTGTCGGCATCATTACTTTTCCCATCCTCTACATCTGGGACCGGAGACGCACGTCGAAAGGAACAGGCTGATGAAACCATGTGATGGAAATGACCACAGAAACAGAGAAAAAAACCCGATAAGATTGCGGGCGTTCTGGGCGCGCTCTTCGGCGTGTTCCTGTATTACCTCTGGGTCGCCGTGCTCATGGCGATCCTCTTCGCGTTCTTCGCGGAACCGAACGCCATGGGAGCATTCATAGTCAAATTCCCACAGATGGTACAGATCTGGCTCAACACCGGAATGCTGCCGGTCTTCATCATCTCCGGCTACTACCTGTTTACCCGCGATACGATGCCTGAAGCGGAACGCCTTCCGGGTAGAGCAGGGCTTGCGGCCTCGGCCTCGGGTTCCTCCTCTGGCTCCTCGTGCTGGCGGCTCTGGAAGTTCCGGGGACTACCGTGGAATACCCCTATTACGTCGCCGGAGGCTACGTCGTCATGCTGATCCTGGGTGTGATCATCTGGAAAACCTGGAGCCGGGGAGCATGAACCCGGCAACAGGAAGAAGCACCATCAATACCGAAAACGAAAGATGAATCAACAACCTTCGCCGGCAGAGAAACCGGGCTAAAGTATATCGCCAGATGAGTTGAATATCAGACTGATCGCCTCTACTCAAATCAAATGCAGGAGAGATAAGCCCATGAAAACCTTGAAAATCATCGTCGAGAAGCATCCTGACGGCTATGTCGCCTACCCTCTGGGTCTGAAGGGTGTCGTCGTTGCAGAGGGGGACACCTACGAAGAAGCACTTACCGGGGTGAAATCCGCCATACAGTTTCACATAGAGACCTTCGGAAATGATGCGTTCGAGAACAACGACATCATGGAGACCTTCGTCGCCGAAGTTGCCGTATAGATGAAGTTCCCGCACGATGCGCCCCAGCGGAAGGTGCTGAAAACGCTGGAAGCGCTCGGTTTTCAGGTCGTCAGGACGGGCAACCATATCGCGCTTATCCGCAGCAATCCGGACGGCACAACGACGCCGCTCACGATGCCGAACCACCCCAGACTCAAAGGCCCGACCCTCCGAACCATCTGCACGCAGGCAGGTATCTCTCGAGAAGAGTTCCTGCGTGTTTATGAGCGCGTGTAAAACAGACCCCCTTCTTTCTCACCTCCTCCGGGGCGCACCTTCTTACTCCCACACCCCTAACCTACTAACCATGATCACCGACCGCGAAAAAGCGGCCTTCGAAGCCGGTATCAAACTCGGCGCCCTCTACCACCAGTTCGTCGGGACGCCCATCGCCCGCGAGACCGCGGCGGCAGTCGAGGCCGCCATCGAGCAGGCCGTCGGGCTGCAGCCCTACGTGACGGGGATCCGCGTCCGGCTGAACCGCGATATGATGGTCTCGAACCGGTTCGGCTACTCGGAGCTCGCCGGGCGGATGTTCGACGCCGAGATCACGACCGAGGTCGGGGCGGCCGTCTGCCGGGCCCGGCTGCGCCTCGAGGACGACTACCCCATGATGGAGATCGTCGAGTTGCATGAAACTCCCCGCGATACCGATCACTGACGACCATATCCATATCGACCCGGGAAACGGCCGGGGGATCGAGGCCGCGAAGGACTTTCGCCGCAGCGGGGGGACGCACATCTTCCTGGTCTCAAAACCCTCCTGGTCGCTTTCGGTCGAACCCTCGTCGGGTGAGGACTACCGCGAGGTCTTCGATACGACGCTCCGGGTGGCCGAGATGGTCCGGGAGACCGGGCTCGTCGTCTACCCGGTCCTCGGCGTCCATCCGGCGGAGATGAACCGCCTCGCGGCACGGATGAGCCTTGACGAAGCCGCCGCCGTGATGACGGCCGGCCTCGACCTTGCCGCCCGCTACGTCGAGGATGGACGTGCCGTCGCCCTCAAAAGCGGCCGGCCCCACTACGAGGTCGCACCGGAGGTGCTTGCGGCTTCAAACGCGGTCCTTTCCCACGCCCTCGAACTCGGGGCCGACTGCGGCTGCGCCGTCCAGCTCCACGCCGAGAGCGGGCCCTGCGCCGACGTCGTCGATATGGCCGCTCAAGCAGGTATCCCGGTCGAGCGGGTCGTCAAACACTTCGCGACGCCCGACACCCCGCTCACGCCCTCCTTCATCGCGCGGCACGAGGATATCCCGGCGCTCGCCCGGGCGGGCCGGCGGTTCACCATGGAGAGCGACTACATGGACGAGAACGCGAGGCCCGGCGCGGTCATCGGACCGAAGTCGGTGCCGCGGTTCACGCGCCGGTACCTCGAAGAAGGGCTCATCACCGAAGAGGACGCCTGGCGCATCCATGCAGAGACCCCGTCAAGCACCTACGGCGTGGATATCGCGCTTCCTTAACGGAACTGCGCACCTTTTTGACGACTCCCGTCAAACGATATGTGATGTACTTAAAAGTGCACCGCATACCGGGCGCCGGTGAGGTGGTGGCCGCCTGCGACGCCGAGCTCCTGGACGTCACCCTGATGCACGGAGACGTTGAGGTCTGCATCAGCGGAGGTTTCTACGGCACCGAACGTGCCGACGAAGAGGACGTCCGGAGGGCTCTCGCAGGCGCGGAAAACGTCAACATCATCGGCAAACGCGTCGTATCCCTCGCCGTCGCAATGGGACTGATCGCCGAGAAAGACTGTATCATGATCGGCGACGTGCCCCACGCCCAGATATTCAGGATCTAACCCATGACCATCCAGACGAGCATCTGCCCCCGCTGCGGGAAGCCGAGCGAGGAGGGACTCTGCCCGGAATGCCGGGCCGCGGATGTGCGGCTGCTGACCTGCGAGCCGTACGTGACCGCCGTCTACTGTCCGGTCTGCGAGTCGCAGAAACGCGGCAAAACCTGGTCGGACCTGCAGATGCCGCGCGAGGACCTCGTCGCCGAGATGGCGGTATCCGCGGTCAGCATCCACGAGGACGCGAAGGATATCCAGGTCACCGTCCGCGCCGAAGAGATCGCGTCGAACAGGACGGCCTGCACCGTCGAGGTGGAGGCAAACCTGTATGGGGTCCCGGTCCGGGAGACCTGCAGTACCGAGATCCGCTGGCAGAAGGAGTCCTGCGACCGGTGCAGCCGCATCTCCGGAGGCTACTACGAGGGGATCGTCCAGGTGCGGGCGACCGGCAGGAAGATCAACGCCTACGAGCGCGAGGTCGCCGCGACGATCGCACAGCAGGCCGAAGAGTCGCTCCAGCAGTCGGGCGACCGTTTCTCCTTCATATCGGATCTCGAGGACACAAAGGACGGCGTCGATATCACGGTCGGGACGCAGCACCTCGGTCAGGAGATCTCCCGTACGATCACCGGGGCGCTCGGGGGGCGGTTTACGACCCACCCGAAGCTGGTCGGCGAGAAGGACGGAAAAGCACTCTACCGGATCACCTACTCCATCCGGCTGCCGTTCTACCAGAAAGGGGACGTGGTGGTCTCCCGGGGCAATTACTTCGAGGTGCGCGATATCGACGGGCAGCGCCTACGGGTCTTCGATCTCGCTGCCGGCGTTGCCCGGACCATCGCCGAGGGCGAGGTCGAACGCCTCATCGGGAACGTCCGCGAGGCCGAGTCCGCGCTCGTCGTCTTCACGCAGCCGAACCTGGTGGGGCTGATGGACCCGAAGACCTACCGGACGCGTGAGGTTAACCCGGTGCCCTGGACGTTCCCGGTGGAGGGGCAGCCGATCCGGGTGCTCCGCGACGAGGAGCAGGACCGGCTGGTCATCGTCGGGTGACTGCCATGCGTGCGCGGAAGGTGCCGGCGGCCGACCTCGCCGATATTGCGAACGCGGAGTGGGTGGACACCTCCCGCCGTCCGTATGTCGAGGGCGGCATCGCCTGGGTTCCGGTCAGGAAGGGCTATTTTGCCGACGCAGACCTCCCCGAGCGGGAGACTTACCGGGGCCGGGGGTACCATCTCGTCGGCGATGTCGCGGTCGTCCACGGCGATGCGCCGACGGATGAAGAACTCGCCGCGATCGTGGAGCACTGCCGTCCCCGGGGCGTCGTCCGGGTGAAGGGGTTTTTGAGCGAGATGCGCATCCCCCAGGTCGAGATCCTCTACGGCACCGCCGGCGAGGTGCGGCACCGCGAACAGGGCTGCACCTTCTTCCTCGACCCGACACGGGTGATGTTCGCACAGGGCAACCGGACGGAGAAGGCGAGGATTGCCGCTCTCGTCCGGCCCGGCGAGCGGGTTGCCGATATGTTCGCCGGGATCGGTTACTTCACCATACCGGCGGCCATGAGCGGTACACGGGTCCATGCGATGGAGATAAACCCAATAGCCTTTGAATACCTGAAACGTAACATTATGGCAAACCGCGTTCGAGGCCGGGTCGCGGCAGAGTCAGGGGACTGCCGGGACCTCCTCTCCGGGGTCTACGACCGGGTCCTGATGGGCCACTTCGACGCACCGTCGATGCTCGCCGACGCCCTCGCCCATGTCCGGGACGGGAGCGTGCTCCACGTCCACAGCATCGGGGACGCGAGCGAGACGATCCAGAAAGAGGTTGCGGCCGCCGGGTTTTCGGCGGTGGTAGCCTCCCGCAGGGTGAAGAAGTACGGCCCGCACGCGTGGCATATGGTGCAGGATGTGACGATATCGTGAAGACGCTTTCGGGAAAGACGGTGGTGCTTGCCGTGACAGGGAGCATCGCGGCCGTCGAGACGGTGAAACTCGCCCACGCCCTGCGCCGCCGGGGTGCGACGGTGCAGGCGGTGATGACGGAGGCAGCAGCCGGGATCGTCCACCCCGACGCCCTGACCTACGCGACGGGGCGGCCGGCGATCACCCGGATCACCGGCCTGGTGGAGCACGTCCTCTACTGCGGGGAAGGTGGGGAGGCGGACCTCCTGCTGGTCGCGCCCTGCACGGCGAATACGATAGGGAAGATCGCCTGCGGGATCGACGACACCCCGGTGACCACCTTCGCCACGACGGCGCTCGGGCGGGGGATGCCGGTGGTGGTGGTCCCGGCGATGCACGAGAGCATGTACCGCCACCCGGGGGTCATGGAGAATCTCCGACGGCTCCGCTCCTGGGATATCGACGTCGTCGACCCCCGGATCGAGGAGGAGAAGGCGAAGATCGCCGATACCGATACGATCGTCCTCCACGCCGAGCGGGCGGTCTCGGGCCACCCGCTCGCGGGCAAACGCGTCCTGATCACGAGCGGGGCGTGCGCGGAGCCCCTCGACGACGTCCGGGTTCTCACCACCCGGTCGACCGGGAGGATGGGGAGAGCGCTCGCGCTCGAGGCCTTCCGGCTCGGGGCCGAGGTGACGGTGGTGCACAGCGGCTCATGCCCGTGCGTGAGAAACATCCATGCGACGACCGCGACCGGGATGCGGGACGCGGTCCTCCGGGTCTGCCGCGACGAGGGGGTCGATGTCTACGTCAGCGCGGCCGCGATATCGGACTTTGCCCCCGAACGGCACGAGGGGAAGATCCCGAGCGGTTCACCCCTGACCGTCCGGCTCGACCCCCTCCCGAAGGTGATCGGCGAGGTGGCGGCGGCATGCAGTCCCGTCACGGTGGCGTTCAAACTGGGGTGGGACGAGGAGGAGCGGGCGAGAGCGATGCTTGATGCGGGTGTGCGGATGGTCGTCGTGAACGCTCCCCCGACGATGGGCGCGGCGGAGGGATCGTTTCGTATTATGACCGCCGGCGGGACGACCGACGTCTCCGGGAGCAAAGAGGAGGTCGCCAGGGCGATATGGTCCGGACTGCCGTAGCCTTCTCCCCCGGACACATATCCGGCTACTTCAGGCGCGTCGAGGGGATCGGCTTGGAAGACACCGGGAGCGTCGGGGCCGGCGTGGTCATCAATGATGGGGTGCGCTCGACGGTCGAGGAGGCACGGGAGACGAGCGTCCGGGTGGTCCGGCAGGATCACGCGAGCGCCGGGTCGCCGCCGGTCGAGTACGCCCTCGAACGGCTGGGAGTCGCCGCCCGCGTCACGACGGAGTGCCGGCTCCCCATCGGCGCCGGGTTCGGCCTCTCGGCGGCGGCACTGCTTGCGACGCTCACGGCTGCAAACCACCTCTTCGACCTCGGCCTCTCCCCCGACGAGGTGGCCGCACGCGCCCACGAGGCCGAGGTTCTCCACCGCACCGGGCTCGGGGACGTCGCCGCGAGCATGTCCGGCGGGGTCGTCTGCCGGACGGGGTCGGGAATCCACGCGGATATCACCCGTATCTACCCGGAGGAACCACTCTACGCCGTGAGCCTCGGGGCGCTCCCGACCGCCTCGGTCCTCTCGTCCCCGGGGGCGATGGCGCGGATAGCCGCTGCTTACCCCGATCGCTGCCCCCGTGACCTCGCCGACTTCTGCGGGCTCTCGCGGGGGTTCGCCGAGAAGAGCGGGCTCGTCGCGCCGGAGGTGCGCCGGGTGCTCGAAGCCTGCGACGCCGGCGCCGTCCCGGCGAGCATGACGATGCTTGGCAACGGCGTCTTTGCCTGCGGCGATGAGGCGGAGCAGGTGCTCTCCCGGTTCGGGGAGGTCTACACCCTCCGGGTCGCACGCCGCGGCGCATACCTGATCGAGGTGAAATCATGATCCCGAAAGACCATCCACGCTACCGCTCCCTTGTCGCCCGCGAACGGCTGGCCCGGTGCGCACGCGAGGGCGTCGTCGCGCTGGAGGGGCTCGCCGCCCACGGGCGCGGGGAGGCGTTCGACTACCTGATCGGCGAGAAAACGACCGCAAGCGCCGCTCTCGCCGGGCGGACAGCCGCGGCGATGCTTCTATCCGCCCGGCACGCGGTGATATCGGTGAACGGCAACACGGCGGCGCTTGCGGCGGCGGAGATCGCGGCGCTCCAGCGGGCGAGCGGCGCCGACGTCGAGGTGAACCTCTTCCACCGGACGGAGGAGCGGATCGAGCGGATCTCCCGGCTTCTTACGGAGCACGGGGTCAGGGTTCTTACAGGAACACCGGAACGGCTCGTCCCGCTCTCCCACGACCGGGCGCTCTGCCTCCCACAGGGCATCGGGGACGCCGACGTGGTGCTCGTGCCGCTCGAGGACGGGGACCGCTGCGCCGCGCTCCGGGCGATGGGCAAGGCGGTCATCACCGTCGACTTAAACCCGCTCTCCCGGACCGCCCGCACGGCGACCCTGACGATCGTCGACGAGGTGACGCGCGCCGTCCCCGCGATCGCCGCGGCGTGCGCCTCCCTTGAGCCCGGCGAAGGCGAACGCCTGATCGCCACACTTGACAATACCTATCTTCTCCGGGCGGCAATAGATGAGATGAGAGAGAACTTGAGCCATGCTCTGGAGTGAGTTGTACCGCCCGAAGGGGTGCGACGATATCATCGGACAGGACGAGGTCGTCCGCCACCTCACATCGTTTGCGGACGCGCAGAGCGTGCCCCACATGCTCATCTCCGGCCCGCACGGGACCGGGAAGACCGCGGCCGTCGAGTGTCTGGCAAAAAGGCTCTACGGAGAGAACTGGGAGGCGAACACGACCGTCTTCAGCGCCGCCGACCTTCTCGGCAGGGGAAGAAGCGCGCTCGAGACGGACGAGCGGTTCAGCATGGTCTACCGCAAGGACCGGAGCCTGATCGTCAACTTCAAGCAGATCGTGAAGTGGTACGCCTCGATGCGCCCGCTCGACGCCGACTTCAAACTGATGGTCTTTGAGGACGCCCACGGCCTGACGTTCGAGGCGCAGCAGGCCCTGCGCCGGACGATGGAGCGATACAGCGCCACCTGCAGGTTCGTCTTCGTCACCGTCCGGCCCTCAGCCATCATTCCGGCCATCGCGTCGCGCTGCCTGCCGCTCTTCTTCGCCCCGATTGAGAGCGGCCTCATCCGGGCCCGGCTCGAGGAGATCCTGGCCGCGCAGGGGGGCGCGGTTCCGGCCGACGATCTCGATCTGATCGTTTATGCCGCGCAGGGCGACCTGCGGCGGGCGATCATGTACCTCCAGATCGCCGCACGATCGGAGAAGGATTTCGATCTCGCGGAGGTGTCGCGCTCCGAGACCGCGAACGTCGCCGCGTCGGCGTTCGTCGCTCTCCGGGACGGCAACTTCGATGCCGCCCGCCGGATCGCCGAGTCGCTGATGATCGAGTACGGACTCTCGGCGCGGGAGGTCGTCGGCGAACTCCGGGAGGTGGCCCGGCGCGAGTACAACCACCCGGCCCTTGCAATCGCGCTCGCCGACGCGGACCACCGGCTCTGCCAGAATGCAAACGATTTCGTGCAGATCAATGCACTTCTTGCCCGGATTGCCCGGGAGGTGTTCAGTGAAGAAAGTACAGCAACACTATGACGAGGTCGCGGATATCTACGACGACCGCTACGACGGCAGCCGCGGGAAGTATTACCACGGGCACATCTCCGACCACGTGATGAGCATGCTCCTGAAGGGAGGTTTCCTTCTCGACCTCGGTTGCGGGACCGGGCTCTTCGTGCAGCGCTACGTCGAGGAAGGGGGCCGGGCCTTCGGGCTCGATATCAGCCCCGGGATGGTCCGGCACGGGCGGCGGCGCTGTCCGGAGTGCGGGTTCTGCGTCGGTACGGCCGACGTCCTGCCGTTCAAGGACGCCACCTTCGACGCCCTCGCGAGCCTGCTCGCCTTCAGTTACGTCCCCGATCCGGAGGGGATGCTCCGGGAGTGCTACCGGGTCTTAAAGCCCGGCGGCCGGATCGCCGTCTGCACCCTCTCGCGGACGGTCTTTACGAGCATCGTGCCGCTCGTCTACCAGATGGGGGAGAAGGTCGGCCTGAAGAAAGTGGGCGTCGGGGACTTCGACGAACATTACTACACCAACGCCGAGATCACGGGGCTCTTCCGCGAGGCCGGATTTACGGATATATCGGTCGGCCGCTGCTCGTTTGCGCACTTAAACCTTGCAGACCCGGTCTTTAAACTCGCCCGGAAGGTGGAGCCGTTCGTCGAGGAGAACCTGCCCTACCTCGCCTACAACGTCTGTGCGGCCGGGAAAAAACCGGAGGATTAGGTCACGTCTGTGAGGGGGACGCACGTGCCGTCCCCTACTCTCACTCGACCCGGCCGCATGAGAAGGCTTCTTTTTTGCGATGCGGGGATAACGGAATAGTTATATCCCGTCTTTCCGAACTACTCCCCTATGGAGCCGGTCGATATCGTCCTGACGAAGGATACGTTCGAGGTCCTCGCATCAGGAACCCGGCTTGATATTTTAAAGGCCCTATATGCACGCAGGATGACGATCACGGAGCTCGCGACCGATCTCGGCCTGGCAAAGTCCACGGTCCATCACCACCTGCAGAGACTGGCGGACTCCGGTTTTGTCGCCGCAGGAGACGACGGGCACGCCTGGGTGTACCACGCGCTCACGCCGGAGGGGCGCGCCCTCCTGCAGCCGCACGGCGGTGCCCGGATCCGGATCATCCTGGCTGCGGGACTGGCGAGCCTAGCCGGCGGGGTCTGTGCCCTCGCGGCCTTCCTGACCGCGCCGATCCGGGAAGGACCAGTGCCCTCGCTCCCGGGAGGAGGAGTCCCGATCCCGGAGGGAACTCCTATGGAACTGCTCGTTGCCGGGATCGCGCTCGCGGTGATCGGGGGGGTCCTCATGGCGTATGCCTGCGCCCGGTGGCAGAACACACGTGCGGTGACGCAGCTCGCCGATCTTACGAGTGAGGAGATCACGTAGCCTCTATATATGGTTTTTGAATCCGTTCGACCGGGATCGAACGTTTTCAGCGATTTTATCGCACGAAGGGGCTGAAGGACTACTGTAGATGCCGCACACGGCACCCGTAGCCGTAAACCGGCGCGGTGTTCACCCATCAACGGTTTTGGACCGGATGTGCGCTCTGCGTGCCCGGAGGCATCGATTTCGCCGCAACTCATGACTGATACCGTTGTGGCTCCCTGCCTCAATGGCTATGGAGGTTAGAACGATGAAGACATATCTTTTCTCGAAGGCCGGCATCCTGCTGGTGATGCTGCTCGTTATAGGGACAGTCATCGCTCCCGTCACGGCGGGAGAAGTGACCAAACAGCTTTCCGTACCCTACTACGAGCAGGAGACGACCTACTACTGTGGCCCGGCGGTCGCACAGATGTGGATAGACTTCCACAACGGTTACGTCTCGCAGGATACGTTATGGAACTGTATTCAGAATAATAACATAGAGTTATGGTACACGGACCCGTACGGGCTCGCGGCTTGCGTGAGCAACTACCTCAACAACTTCGTCACCGAGGATCGCAGGTGGAGTTATTTCAACACGGCAAACATCGCCATGGCGATGGATATCGCTGACCTGGATATTCCATCGCCTGCACTGATCTATTCCGGGGATCACTGGGTCCTAGTGAAGGGAGCTTCGTACGAGGATTACTACGGGAGCGTGTACGCTGTATACGGCTTCTGGGTTCATGATCCTTGGGAGGACGATATCAACCACTACTATTCTACAGATGACTGGAGCAACGTATTCACCCCGGTGGACGTAGATGGAAGTTACTGGGACGGATACTGGACTCATGTGCGGGGCTACTGGAGCACTGACGCTGCCTGTACCGCACCTCAGGACACTACTCCGACTTTTGGTGAAACCACGATCGGAGATGCCGATGCCACCCGTCCCGCGGTCTGGAGCGAGACCCTTGTCCGGCCTACGCCGACCGCGGGTGTCGATCGGGAGACTTACTATGGCCAGATGACGGAGTACTACGAGGCTGTGGCTAGGAACGTCACTCTGATGGCCGATGAGGAAGACGACATCCCCCTGACCGAAGATACCGACCTTGCTGCGTTTGCCCGACAGGAGATGAACAGAATCAAGATCTTCCAGAAGGAACTTGAAGGTACGACTCCGGGGGAGCCGGTCTTCGTACACTCCTTGGACGATAAATGGCATGACTACTATCTGATCCCCTTCGAGCGGGACGGCTACATCACCGTCGTCACACAGGTCTCCATCAAGGGAGATGTTGCGGATTTCAGTAGCGCATTTACCCCAACTCCAAAGACACAGAATGTCGTTCGTCCGACGCTGAAGGAAGCACGGACAGTCCTCGCGGAAGGTGGCTATGACGATACCATGCCTGCTCGGCTGGTCTGGAAGCCCTGTGAGCAGACCCTGTCATCGGCTGTTCCAATATGGGAATTCACCGGGGATGATGGAGATACGGTCTACGTCGGCTACATCCCCTGGAAGGATCAGGTCGAGATCTATGAAAAACTGACGAGGAAGAAGATCCCAGGATGATAGAAGGACTCCATCTGACCTTCTTTTTTGGCCGAAGCGCAGTTTAAAGGAGACACTATTTCCAGTGCATCGTAAGGCCGTTCTTGCCCGAAATAGTTAGGATGACCGGAGCCGGGAGAGGATCCGGAGTTTCTTTGCAAGCGCCGCCTCCGCCGCCCGCTCGACCCCGGCCTTCATCTCCTCGAAGTCCCGTTTCTCCTCGTCCACGACCTTCTTGACCGGGGTGTAGGCCGACTCACGGAACCGGGGGTTGAAATCGCGGATCTCGCCGCCGACCGAGAGGACCGATTCGGGCTCACCTTCCTCGACGTAGCCAATCTCTTTCATCGCGACGCCCACGGACTCCACGACCCGCCGGATCTCCGGCGCAACCTCCGGCGGTGCGACGACCAGGAGGGCGTCGAGCGATACGCCGAGGTAGTCGATCTCGAGCGCGTCGAGCATCTCGAGGACTTTGGGCTGGACGAGGGTGCGGAGTTCGTCCTCGACGACGACGATCCGGCAGCCGGCGGTCTCGGCCATCTCGTAGGCGTCGCCCCTGAGGCCGCCGTTCGTGACGTCGGTCATGGCGTGGATGCCGTTGAGGACGTCGCTCGCGAGGAGCGCCTCGCAGGCTTTGAGGAAGTGGAGGTTGATCGTCTCCTCGACGACGTCGGGGAACCCGGAGTAGATCGCGGCGGTGGCGATCGTCCCGCCGCCCGCCCCCTCGGTCATGAGGAGGACGTCGCCGGGGGCGATCTGTTTTCTGGCCGTGAGGTGCCGGGCGACGCCGACGGCACCGACGCAGCCGGTCATCCGGGAGCCGAACACCATGTCCCCGCCGATGCGGAGGGTCGAGCCGGTGACGAGCGGGACGGCCATGGCCTCGCCGACGGCAGAGACGCCCGCCGTGTAGTCGAAAATCTTTGCGACGTCACCGTCGTCGGCGACGTGGATGTCGGAGAGGAGCGCGACGGGTTTTGCCCCCATGACGTAGACGTCCCGGAGCGTCGCCCGGGTGACGTGGAACCCGGCGAGGAAGGGGAAGTCGGAGAGGCGCGAGTGCATCCCGTCGACGGTGGTGATGATGTAGTCCCCGCCGGCACGGACGGCGCCGGCGTCGTCCATCTCGTCGACGCCAACCGCGGCTTCTGTCCGGCCGATGATCCGGGCGAGCTGCCGGTGGGCGAAGAAGTCGCCCGAACCCCTTGAGCCGACGCCGAACTCGCCCATGGTCGAACCGGAGGGCTCGAACGTGAAGAAGTCGCCGGACAGCCCGGTCGAGTTCTTCGCCTCGGCGAGGACCGCCCGGGCGAACGCTTCGGCGTAGGCGGGGGTCACGCGGGGGTGCTTGATCGAGAGGATATCCCGGGAGAGAAGGCGCACGATCTCGTCGTCAGGGGTGCCGGCGGCGAGGTGCCGGCGGCTGATCTCTTCTACATCCATTGTAAGAATGGTCGGTGCAGAACGACATAAAGGAAATGGCGAAAAAGAGGCAAAGATTCAAGCAGATCCCGGGCGACACCTGATGGATGAGGGATGGAGAGATGATCGCCGCCTGCTCCGTCGCGGGTTCCGACTCGGGGGGAGGGGCGGGCATCCAGGCGGACCTGAAGACTTTTGTAGCGCTCGGGATCTGGGGGCTGACGGTCGTTACGGCGGTCACGGCCCAGAACACCCGCGAGGTGCGGGGGACCTGGATGCTCCCCGCCGAGGCGGTGCGGACCCAGATAGCGACGGTCGCCGACGACTTTTCGATCGGGGCGTGGAAGACCGGGATGCTCGGCAACGCCGAAAACGTCCGGGCCGTCGCGGAGGCCCTGCCGGAGGGGGCCGCGCTCGTCATCGACCCGGTGATGGTCTCGACGTCGGGCCACCGGCTGCTTGCGGAGGATGCGGCAAGGGATCTCGCGGAACTACTCATCCCCCGGGCGGCGGTCGTCACCCCGAACATCCCGGAGGCCGAGGTGCTCGCCGGTATGCGGGTCGCGACCGTCGAGGATATGGCCGAGGCCGGCCGGCGGATCCTCGATCTCGGCGCCCGTGCCGTGGTGGTGAAGGGCGGGCACCTCCCCGGCGGCGCGGCGGTCGACCTCCTGGTCGACCGGGAGGGCGAGATGCGGCTATCCGGCGAGCGCTATCCCTATTCGGTGCACGGATCGGGGTGCTGCTTCTCCGCGGCGCTCGCGGCATGCCTTGCCCGGGGAATGCCCGCGCGGGAAGGGTTCGCCGCAGCAAGGGAGTTCATCGATACGGCCATCCGGGAAGCGGCCGGAGGGCCCGGGCCGGTGAGGATCGTCAATCCCCGGGGAACAATCCTTCACCGCCGCTGAAATAATAGTTCCTTATTCCGGCGACGCTATGACGATCATTTCCAGTTTTCCCGGGATATTTCCGTTTGTTCATAGTCAGACAAAATCCCGATAAATTTCCAATAAAGCTGGCAATATTCACCAGAAATGAAAAAAGACCAATTCGTGATATAAAACAAATACGCAATTTTAATATCCAAGTGTTTGTAATTATTGTTAGAATGGATGAGATCGACGATGCGATCCTGCGGGAGCTGCAGAGGGACGGGCGAATGTCTATGGCAGAGCTCGGCTCAATGCTGGGCATCGCACCGTCGACGGTTTTTAAGAGGATCGAGAAGCTGAAGAACGCCGGCATCCTCGAGCGGTTTACGATCGTCATCAACCAGAAGTGCTTCGAGCATACCCTGGTCGCTTTCCTGAATGTCAGGGTCCACCCGGACGGGAAGCCGGAGATCGAAGAGTTCATGCGCGACCTCCCGTGCATCCTCGAACTCTACGAGGTGCTCGAGCCGGGGGACTTCTTCGTCAAGGTCCGGGTGCAGAACATATCCGAGCTGAAGCGGAGCGTGCTCGTCCCGCTCTCCGGCCTTCCCGGAGTGAGGGATATCCAGACGATCATCTCGGTGAAGAAGATCAAGGAACAGACATGAACGGATTGCAGATTGAAACCATGCAGCAGATGCTTGCAATTGTGACGCTATTTCTCGGGGCGCTCCTCATCGGCGTCATCTACAACGCCTACCGGATCGTGCGGCAGCCGACCCTGCTCCTCTTCGTCTACGGGCTTTTTACGCTGGTCGTGGGGATCACGTTTGCCGATCTCGTGAGCATCTTCACGCCCGAAGCGTTTATCATCGCCTGGTCGGCGGTCTTTTCCCGTATTGTGGTGATCCTCGGCCTCTGCGTGATGGCCTACGGCATCCTGAGAGGATAACATGCGCACCGGTACGTCGTTTGCCCGGGACTGGCAGTTGATCAAGGTAGCCCGGTCCCTGCGGCGGCACGATGTCGCCGGACCTCTCGTGCGAAGACTTCTTGCGGACGCCCCTCCCGGCCTCACGGAGGGGATCACCGCCATCGCCGGGCGGCTCGGCGAAGAGAACGGAACGACGCTTCTCGCCCACACCGAGGAGCGGTTCGACCCGCCGACCCTGATGGAGGGGCTCCTCCTGACGTGGGGGATCCCCTGCCAGTCCG
Organism: Methanoculleus sp. UBA208; assembly: GCF_002498065.1. Taxonomy (GTDB): domain Archaea; phylum Halobacteriota; class Methanomicrobia; order Methanomicrobiales; family Methanoculleaceae; genus Methanoculleus. Next base: position 35,819 of record NZ_DAFZ01000118.1, read on the forward strand.
TGGACGACGCCGATGACGGGGCCGTGACCATCACGATCGACGGCGCTGCGGCGGCGCTCCGGGAGACCTTCGCAGACGTCCGGGTGGCCGTGCCCTACCTCACCGGCTACGTCCGGGCGCTCCAGCCCGACGCGGTGCTCGAGGCCGGCGACGGCGGCAGCATGACGATCCGGTTCCCGTCCCGCGGGGAGTAGGGCGGGCTTTTTTTCTGTCGGCCGCCGGAGATGCGGCCGCGTCCCATGGGGGCCTTTTTAGGAACGTTTATCCCAGGTGCCGTCCGTTCATTCTTTTAAAGCACTTCACCGTGCGGAGGAGATCGTATGGACGCGAACGGGATACGGACATGCCAGAGCTGCGGGATGCCGATGAGCGCGGAGGAGCATTTCGGGACGGAAGCGGACGGCGGGTTTTCGAGGGACTACTGCACCTACTGCTACCAGAAAGGCGCTTTCACCGAGTCGAACATCACCATCGACGAGATGGCAAAGATCAGCGGGGCGATGATGTCGCAGCTGTACGCGATTCCCCTCGAGAAGGCGGAGAGTTTCTCGAAGGAGCAGCTCTCGTGCCTGAAGAGGTGGGCAGGGAGGGAGATTGCCCTCTGCGGGAGCTGCGGGATGCCCCTCGCACGGGACGAGGATGCCGGGACGGAGGCGGACGGGTCGCGGAGCACGGCGTACTGCACCTACTGCTACCGGGACGGGAGGTTCACCGAGCCCGATCTTACCCGGGAGCAGGCGGTCGAGAAGTACGTGCCGATGATGGCCTCGCACCTCGGGATACCGGCCGAGAAGGCAACGGAGATGGTGCGGCAGTACCTCTCGACGCTGCCGAGGTGGCGGGAGTAGGCGGTCTTCTCGCCCCACCGGATTTCGGGCGAACTCTTATATTCCCCGGTCCATAAGATCGATACAGGAGAGGGATGGATTGAGCCTCTGTGCCGATGTGCTCGATAAGCGGGAAGAGATCCTCGCGGTCGCAGCCAGACATGGTGCCCGCAGAGTCAGGGTCTTCGGATCGGTGGTCCGGGACGAGGAGACCCCGGAGAGCGACCTCGATCTCCTCGTCGAGTTCGAGCCGGGGAGGAGCCTCCTCGACCACATCGCTCTCGCTCAGGACTTAAAAGACCTGCTCGGCCGCGAGGTCGACGTGGTGACTGAGGGAGGACTGCACTGGTACATCCGGGACCGCGTCTGCCGGGAGGCCGTGCCGCTGTGAGTTCCCCGGCGGCCTCCGCCGTAACTCCGGGGATAACATCTATATGCCCCGGACCAATGAAAGTATTATAGGACGATGAACCCGGAAACCGATATCTACACCCTCCTCATCCAGAAACGGGACGAGATCCTCTCTCTCGCCAAGGGAAGGGGGGCAAAAAACGTCCGGGTCTTCGGGTCCGTAGCACGAAACGAAGCCCGGGTGGACAGCGATGTCGATATCCTGGTCGACCTCGACCCCGACCGAAGCCTCCTCGATCTGGGGGGCCTTGCCCAGGACTTAGAGGACCTGCTCGGCCGTCCGGTCGACGTTGTGACCGAAGCGGGACTCCGGGAGCGGATACGCTCAAGGGTCTTACGTGAGGCACGGGTCTTATGAGAGACGATCGCGAACGGGTGCTGGATATCCTGGAAGCCATCGAGCGGATCGAAAAAGTAGCTGCCCGGGGCCGCGATCACTTCTATGAGGATGAAATGATCCAGGTCTGGGTTATTCACCACCTCCAGATCATCGGGGAGGCCGTACGGGGGATCTCCCCCGAGTTCAGGACCGCAAACCCGGGTATCCCATGGTCGGATATCGTCGGGATGAGGAACGTCCTCGTCCACCACTATTTCGGCATCGACCGGGATGCCGTCTGGAACGTGGTCGAACGTGACCTGCCGGCACTGAAGCGGCAACTCTCGGCCCGGATCCGGGAATAGCGGCTCATAGATTGGGGGGTCAGCGACTCCACAATCTCATGTTACAGAAATGATACTCATTTCAAAACTGTTCTTTACCCCGAAGTCGTCTTCAAAGGATTCAGAAGTTGAAGATCTGCACGACCCGACCGGCATACGCTGTGCAGGTCAGGAAAGTTTTGCAGTGAGTTTGAAACCCCGAAGTTAGCGGAACAGAGCAATGAGGTCTTCCTTTGTGATATCGTTATGGTCCGCTATATCATTCAAGATGTTGTTAAGCGTTGGTCGTTTTTGCTCCTTTCGAAGGGGGATGATGACCATGTGTCTTCCGTTGCCGGTCTCTTTGACCATTTTGATGTGGCTTCCACGTTGATGAACAAAAGAATAGCCGAGTTTTTCAAGAACCCTGACAATATCCGAGCTACTAACAACCGGAAGCTTTGGCAACGGAATGCACCTGTAGTTCTGTCTGCGTCAGGATTGTGATCTGTTCTTCCGGTTCGAGTTCATCTTCGAAATACAGGAGCACGGCTTCCTCGATATTCTTGAGGAGTTCTTCAAAATCTCTCCCATCGGTGAAGATGCTATGCCCGATTGCGTGAGCAGACCAGCATCCGTCTTCATAGACTGTTTCAAATCGGATAATCATGGTGTGAACTCCCGGAACGAGTATGGAACTCGAAAAATAAAAATTTTTGTGGTATCCATCCATCGTGTGAGGCGAAGGGGGGGGCAGGAAGTTCCCGTCATGGGGTTCCATGCCTGCATTGTGAGAGCCAGGCAGTTTGGTCCCAATATCTGCTGTGACCCCATCAAAGTGTCATCTGAGGGCGTTATAGAGGAGATTCTCGATGTCGTATCTTTTCACGCCGAGGCCGTTCCCGGCCCTATCCGTCATGCCGCTCAAGGCCGCTACCACTCTCAGTCTCACCCCGGCCTTCTTCTCGACGCAGGCATCCACATCCTCGGTGGATTTCAGCCCGTTGATGCTGACCCCGTACCGCTCTTCGAAATCTACCGTCCGTCGCATCATGACATAACCCCTGCAGCAAGCATCGATCCTTGCGTTGCACCTACCGATCTCACGACGAGTCCGGGTTCAGGTTATATCACCGTATAATCGCTCATGCCATATACTTTTCGACATACATCGAGTTTAACCGGGTCGAGCGGGCATGACCTCCCCGACCGACAGCCGGATGCTCCGAAACTCCCGTTACCCCTCATTGCGAGACCGCATCGTTGCCGGGTGCCAGCATTGACGAAGTACCGACCCCGGACATCTCCTCGCTTCTTACCGATGTACATCATCGTCCTGCAACGCCCGGCGGCCCGGGGCGACCGACCGACCCACGGCACCGTTCCGCACACCCGCACCGCGGCCCGCAGGCACCTCTCCGGCCTCCGGGGCAACAACCCGGGGATACCGCGCACGCTCCCCCCGCCACCACCCACCTGCCGCACCCCCGGAGCGCCGTCGGCCCCCTGTTTTTATATACAGGGAGCGATGAGCCCGCATTATCCCCGGAACGGCATTTCCAGTCCGTCCGTTATCTTCGGCAACTCGTTTATGCTATGAAAGATCCTTTCGAACAGGCGTGTCTGACGATATTAAATCATTCCGGAACGAATCACTACGATATATTTATATCTTATGACAAATCAGTTTGTTTCATCGACCCTTAGCCCCATCGGGGGCTGGAGTCAAGAGGTGTGTATGATGAAATTCAGAGAGAATGAAGAAGCAGTATCGCCGGTCATCGGCGTTATTCTGATGGTCGCCATCACGGTGATCCTCGCTGCGGTGATTGCGGCGTTTGTGTTCGGAATGCCCGGGAATGTGCAGACGACGAAGACGGTTTCGATGCAGGCGGCACTTAGTGGGAACAATATCACCCTTACCATCAGCGGCGGCCCCGACCTCAACACAGTGCAGACGTTGACGATTACATTAGATGGAGACGCGCCCGGTGAGCTCTTTGCGGCTAATGGTACCACCCTCGGTGCGGATAAATCAGTTCTCGAGCCTGCTGATCTTGGCGGAGAAACTTTCAAGGCCGGAGATAACATCAAGATTGAAGGGAATTCGGGCAGACTCCTTGTAGTCGGACAGTGGCCGGATGGTGCAGAGCAGATCATCCTTGACAGGACCTTCTAATCCTAACTTTTTTGTCTAGTTTTACACTACGTGCAACTTCAGGTAAGTTACTCCAGATCATGACTTATCTCCGGGCACCACACCGGAGATCTATCTGAGTAAAATCTGCGCTTACATCTTTGTCAGGGCCTGGCCAGTGCCTCGATCTGTCATAGAATTGCATCAACATCATTTTCAGGGCACTAGCCATATCAATAGACTACAAAAACAGCCATCCCAACACCCGGAGACAAAATGCCCATACCCACAAGATCCCTCCTGCCCGCTCTCCTCGCCGCCGTCCTCCTTCTCCCGGTGAACGTCTACGCCATCGGCGGTGCCGTCGGTGCCGGCCTCCGCTCCCCCCTGTTCCTGTATCAGGAAACTGTCTATGGCACCTCCCTGATCCCGGTCTGGCGGGAGATCTCCTACGTCACCTCCGGCACCATCGGCGGCCGGTCGGCCCTCTCGATCCTCCTCTGGGCCCTCGGCACCGCCCTCCTCCTCGCGGCCGCCGGGTACGCCGTCTACCGCCGGCACGACGGGATTACGGGCATCAGAAAACCCCTCGCCCTCCTCACCGCCGGGGGCGCCGTCGCCTACCTCCTCTCCTGCGTCGCCCAGTACGGCCCCACGCTGTACGGCCCGGCAGGGTTTGCCGTCCCCGTCGGGGTGCCGCTCCTTCTTGGCGTCGCGGGGTACGTCATGACGGTGGAGGAGGACGATGAACCGGGATGTGAGGAGGAAGAGGAGGAATACGGGGAAGAGATGGAAGGGGAACAGTAATCATCCCTTTTTGTGGGTTGAATCTCCTTTTTGTTCGTTCTCCCTGTTTGCCCGTGTTGGAAAGCGCTCAAAATCACGGTGTTCGCTCAGTCACGCAGACCCGGACACGGCTTTCCATTGGCTTCGCACCTTCGGTGCTCTAGCTCCGGTTCTCCGAACCATCACTTATCGCCACGCACTGCCCCCGCCCCGAGATGTGGGGTGCGACTGCCGGAACGGCAGGAGTTCGAGCACCACAGGTGCGAGTTGCGACGGGCCGTAGGGTGCGACTGCCAGAACGGTGCGACGGACAATGTCCGGAGCTTGGGAAGCCGTTAGGCTTCGAGCAGGAGCATGAGAAAACGCGAAGCGTTTTCGGGGCCGGAGCATGAGCACCGCAGGTGCGTCTGAGGAGGCCGGAGGCCGGGTGGGGTGCGACGGGCCATGGGGCCGGAGCTTGAGAAGACCGAAGGTCTTCGAGTGGGGGTTGCAGGCTTCCTTTATGAGATATAGACAGGGGAGGGGGGATGCTCCCCCCTCCCCGTCAGCCCCTCCCCAATGGCGATAGCCACCACGGCCCACTGCACCGGGTTTTTCCTCGTTTAAAATGCCTGAGTGATTTCGCCAATGGAACAGAATCCCACATGCAACAGCATAGCCACACTCAAAAACCAAAATCTTCCAGGTATCGCCGCTCTCGTTCTTCGCCCTCCTCTTCGCCGGGGCTGCCGGGTACGCCCTCATCCGCCACAGATCGACCGGGATCGACTCGCGGGACGCACGGCTCCTCGCCTTCTTCGCTCTCGCCGCCGTCCTCGTGGTGCTCACCTACGCCCGTTCTATTCCGGGAATGCCGGCAAGCCCCGGGATCATCCCCGACATGCGCTACCTCTCCCCGGCCTATCTTCCCATGCTCGTCATCGGGGTCTACGCCCTCAAGCACGCCGGTCTCGACGCCGACGGGGTGCGGGAAGCGCTCAAGACCCTCTTCTGGCTCGCGGTCATCGACCTCCCGCTCATCTTCGTCGTCCTCCAGGTCACCGCAGGCAGGAACCTCGGCGGGCAGGTCACGTTCCTCATGTACCTCACCTACCTCTTCCTCGCCGGGACCGCGGTGCTCTATGTCGCCGTCTTCGCACCTGGCGGTGCTCAAGCTCCTGCCCCGCACCTTCGGTGCTCATGCTCCGGCCCTCGAAGACATCCGGTCTTCTCAAACTCCTGTCCTATGGACAGTCGTTCTCCGGAACATCGCACCCTGCGGCCAGTCGCACTCGCCAAACGCGCCTCCCCCCGCCTCCTCGCCTACGCGGTCCCGGTGCTGATGTTCTTCCCGCTCGCCTGGGAAGTCATTGTCGACTTCCGGTTCGCCACCGGCTGCTGGGAGGGCTACCACTTCTGGATACCGGTGGTGGAGTATATCTGGTACATCCAGTACGCGATCTTCCCGCTGTGAGGGGGGACGGGACCCTGTCGCCGGACCCTGTAGTTATATCAACTTATACAACAAATGGTCACTCATGCCAGCGTGTAGCCGTAACACACACAGCCCCCAGCTCGACACGATCCGGATGGTCGAAGAGTTCATTCGGGAGCACAGCGGCGAATACAAACGGCGGGCCTTGTGGGAGAACCTGCCGAAGAGAGTGATGTACCAGACGTTCAAGACGATCATCGAGTATCTCGATGAATCAGGGAAGATAGCAAGCGATTCACAGGGGAAGATCTGCTGGATTCACAACCCGGACCTCGTCCGGAAGTATACACTGCGTGAAGACCTGCGGATCCGATGAAGTGCCAGATCTATTTTGCAGACGAGCAGGTGCGAGAGGCCTTCGTGGCTCTCAAGGCTTCCCGGGATCCCGGGGATCGTCGGTTAGCCGGGCTGCTGGATCAGGCCCTCGACAGAATCGCTGCAAATGCCTTCTGCGGGATCCAGGTGCCGAAGAAGCTGATCCCAAAAGACTACCACAAGAAATACGGGCCGCTGGATAACCTCTGGAAGTATAATCTCACCCGATCATGGCGGCTTATGTATACTGTAGCCCGCGACAGCGATACGATCGCAGTCATCATCGAGTGGCTGGATCACACCAGCTACGATCGTCGGTTCGGCTACTGAGTGTAACCTCCCGACGGGGTCCTGGCGTGCCGGGGCACAGATCACCCCGATAAACACACCCTCTTCAGACAGAGATATGTAGATTGAAGCACCAGAAGATCGATATACCCAGAGGTGAGACAACCATGACCCAGGTGAAAGAGGAGATCATCAGTGAACTGAACGACCTCCCGCCCCGGACGTACGGTGAGGTGCTCGATTTCATCCGGTTCCTCAAGTTCCGGCGCCGGAAGGCCGCCCCGGACACCGCCCTCGCGAGCGAGCCTGTGCTCCGGAAGGACTGGCTCCGGCCCGAGGAGGAAGAGGCATGGAGCGCACGGGAACTGTGAACAGTTCCCTGTCAGGCAAATTTCCAATTTGCCGTGATTTGTAAAGGGCGATGTTGTCGTTGTGCCGTTTCCCTTCTCGGACCTGTCGACGGTGAAGCGGCGACCGGCCCTTGTTGTTGCGGCACCCGGAGGAGACGATGTCATTCTTTGCCAGACGCGATGGTTCATCAGAACCTGAGCGGGAGCACCACAAGGTGCGACTTCACGAGCCAGCAGATCCGGGATCGCTACGCCGTCGGTATTACCGAACTTGACTTTACAGAGGGAACACTCCACAAGCCGAGCAATATCCGGCCAAACCGGCTTTTTTCGGCCAGTGTCGACCTGATTCTTTATCGCGCCGGCCATCTCAACGACCAGACCGTCATGTCGGTTATCGATGGGATCATCGAGATCCTGGAGGCAGAGTAACTTCCTGTCCCAATGTTCTGCCGGGATCTCATCGTTTTTGCCTTCGCACCCCCGTCACGTTCAGCTCGCGCACGGCCCGCCTTTATCAATTCCTTCTTCTCCAGACTCATCCATGATACGCTCCCTCTTCACCGCGACAAGACCCTTTTTAGCGCTCCTGACGTCTTCGAGCTCACGTTCGTTCCCAGAATTACGCCGGTCTCGACGCCGACGGGGTGCGGGAGGCCTTGCGGACGCTCTTCTGGCTCGCGGTCATCGACCTCCCGCTCATCTTCGTCGTCCTCCAGGTCATCGCCGGCCGGAACCTCGGCGGGCAGGTCACGTTCGTCACGACCCTCACCTGCATCTTCCTCGCCGGGACCGCAGTGCTCTACATCGCCGCCTTCACACCTAACGGTGCTCACGCTCCTGCCCGAAAGCGCTTCGCGTTTTCTCAAGCTCCGTTCCGCTGGAACGTCGCACCCTCCGGCCAGTCGCTCCTCGCCAAACGCGCCTCCCCCCGCCTCCCCCCGCCTCCTCGCCTACGCGGTCCCGGTGCTGATGTTCTTCCCGCTTGCATGGGAACTCGTCGTCGACTTCCGGTTCGCCACTTTCGGTTGGGAGGGCTACCACTTCTGGATACCGGTGGTGCAGTACATCTGGTACATCCAGTACGCGATCTTTCCGCTCTAAGGGCGGGGGTCCCGGCGGCTCCCTTCGTCATCATCAGGATGGACGAGAGATGTTTACGGTTCTGCATGCCCCGGGCGACAACGCGGCTCCTCCGCGATCCGTCGTCCCGGGGCGGCCTCTCTCTCCCGGAGAAGTCTCCTGTCGTCAGTGTGGTGGAACAGGCGATCTCCAGCACATGGACTCATATACTGAGATGAGGCCGGTGCCATGCAAACAGAGAACCGTTCGCGATGGATTTCCCTGCTGGCTCAAGGATTCTGTTGATCAACGGAAACTATGAAGGGCCGGCATTCGCCCCGGATTAGAGCCTGAACAGTTTGACGAGTTTTGCATTGACCTCTGCCCGGAGGTCGTCATCAAGTTCTCCAAGTTCGCCGACCATCAGGTCTTTCAAGACCGTTGCGATCTTATCCAGTCGGATCACCGAATCAACTTTAAGACCGCTCTTTGAGAAACCTGCGTGGGAGGTGGCCACCATAACCCCTGCCGGACCCGTTCCGGCATGGATCTTCGACGAGATGAAGGCAAGGACAACGTCGCGATCACCCTCATAGAGGACAAGTGCAGGGCGCAGCTTGGTTGCCGTGAGGTCGGTGAAAGGAAACGGTATCAGAACGATCTTCCCTTTCATCGGTACACAGCCCTGACATCCCTGATGGTATAGAGGTCGGGCTCCTCGGAGAGAAAGGCAGAGAGCGACCGCTCGGAGAGTTTCATTATCGCCATGCTCTCCCGCTCATCGAGGAGAAGATCGATCTTCTCAGTGAGCTCCCTGATGTTCTCCTTGATCTCCCTGACGTCTGCTTCGATGCCGGTCATGAGTATCCTCACAGGTATTATACAGGTGATCAGTGGGATATCCCATCAATCTTTGCGTCTGGAGATCGCCGATACAATCCGCCCAATTCCAGACCCATTCCTCCTCATGAAGGTGCTACCTGGGGCTATCCGCGATCTCTGCCAGGGCAAAGGTGAGCACGGTCGCGGTGCCCAAAAGAATACACGGGATGTTGTTCTTTCCTTGTATGCCGCCCATCGGGAGCGACGAAGATGCTATAGAGGCTGATCGCAGAGCACTTCGCGAGCAGATCGGAGCAGGGCGTCAGCCGGGGGCGCCGTCGCCTACCTCCTCTCCTGCATCGCCCAGTACGGCCCTTGCCTCCATGGGCCGGCGGGGTTTTCCGTCCCGGTGGGGGTGCCGCTCATCCTCGCTGTGGCGGGGTATATCGTGACGGTGGAGGATGACGATGAATCGGGATATGAGGGGGAAGAGGAAAATTACGAGGAAGAAGGGGTAGAGGAACAGTAATCATCCTTTTTCTGATTGAATCTGTTTTTTTCGCCCTCGCTGTTTGCCCGTATTGGAAAGCGCTCAAAATCACGGCGTTGGCTCAGTCACACAGACCCGGGCAAGGTTTTCGAGGGAATATCGCGATTGGGGGAACGACGCTCCGCAGGAGCGGAGTTCGAGCACCGAAGGTGCGAGGTGGGGCCGACGGGGAGGGGGGAGCATCCCCCCTCCCCTGTCTCTCCAACTAGACTTTCGATGCTCAGGCTTGAGATGCTTGTACTCCTTGTGACCCCCACCCCGCCCGGCCTCCGGCCTCCTCCTCTGCGCCTCGCACCTAACGGTGCTCACGCTCACTACGTTCGCGCCTCGCACCTGCGGTGCTCGAACTCCGTTCCTGATGGAACATCGTTCTTCGGTGCTCATGCTCCGCTCTTTCAGAGCATCGCACCCCACACCTAGGGGCGGGGGCAGTGCGTGACGATGCCCCCACGGTCCACTGTACGGGGCCAGTCTAAATTCAAACCATTCACGCACCGCACTCATGTAGCAGTTACCTCTCACCCCGCCCCAAAAAAGGTCAAACCACCCTATCAACCAAAACCCACGACTCTTTATCCTCAAACCTCCCCACGACCACGACCCGCGCCGCGCCCGGGACGACACGCGTCCCGGTCGCCCCGGCCCGGGTATCGAGCGTGAAGTTCTCGTCCCCCGGGCCCGTCCCGCCGATCCAGCACCGGATCTCCGTGACCCGGTCCATGTTCATCCCGCCGTGGTTCGTGAACGCGATCGCCTCCCCCGACCGGGTCGCCGTCACCACGACGCGCTTCGGCTCTTCGGGCATCTGCGCCCTGAGGACCGTCGATGCCGTGATCGCCGCGAGGGCGACGACGATTGCTACCATCAGGAGTACGCTCACCACCTCCGAGATCCCGCCGTCCGTATCCGCCATAGAGGGGACTATCTCCGGCGTTCTCATAAAAAACTGCCTATATCGCGCCGGAAAGCACGGATCGTTTCCGTCCCGGGAGAACAGGGGGAAATGTTGTTGCCGGGAACGGGGCCGGGGGGGCGGAGTGTGCCGTCCGGGAGGGCATCGGGGGCTCCCGGCAGGGCGAACGGCCCGTAGTTCTCCGTTCCGGTTTGCGGCGCGGATTCGGTGCCGTGCCGCACGGTAAAATCGGAAAACATATCGTTGCCGTGACGAAACAGACATGTATCGTCAGGTGGTGGAATTGCCGAATTTCTGTCCGGAATGTGGAAACGAGCTGATTAGCAAAAACGCGGAGATCTGCCCCCGGTGCGGGGTAAGGCTGAAGACGAACCCCGAGAAGAGCCCCGTTATCGCGGCACTCTGCTCCATCATCTTCACGGGCCTCGGGCAGGTGTACAACGGATATATCGGCCGGGGCTTCGTTATCCTTCTCGGGACCTTCATCGGCTCACTGCTCTTCGTCATCCCGGGCCTGCTTGTGGCAATCTACGGCATCTACGACGCATATAAAACGGCAAAACGGATGAACGCAAGAGATCCCGTACCGGGCGACAAGCGTCCTCCACATGATCCTCTTCGTGGTCCTCTGGGTCTTCGGCGTCGCTGCGCTCTTCTTCCTGGCCGCAATCGTGGCCGCGCTCGCCTCCGGGGCGACCGGAGCGGTTTACTAACCGCGACCCTCACTTTTTTTACCGGCCTCCAGGCCGGAGGAATTCTTACCTCGCTCCTACGGAGAATATACAGGTGCAGGCTCCACGACCACTCTGCGGATGCTCTTTCGGCATGGCCATGCTTTTATATCTCATAGACTGCTATAACCTATTATGGCAGAGGAGACGACTACGATTGAGATCGCCAGATCCGACCGGGACCGGCTGAACCGTCTGCGCCGCTATCCCAAAGAGCCGTACCGATCCATAATACGCCGGTTGCTGGAGCAGAGCGAGGATCGTGAACCGTTGAGTCCCGAGACGATTGCCGATATCCAGGCATCGCTGGATGAGATCCAGCGGGGCGAGTTCGTAACACATGAAGCGTTGAAGCGGGATCTGGGGATCGAGTGAAATATTCGCTCATCTACTCAAAAAGAGTCCAGTACAAATTAAAGCACCTTCCAAAGGAGGTTACCGCCCGGATTATCCAGGCGCTTGAACTGCTGGCAGAAGAAGAATACCCCCACCTGCAGGTGAAGCGTCTGACGAACTCACCTCTGTTCTCCCTGCGAGTAGGGACGTACCGGGTCATCCTGGCATTTGAGCACCGCCAACTCGTCATCATGGCGGTCGACGTCGGCCATCGAAAGAACGCCTACAACAACCTGTGAGATGCCACGTGAGCCTCCCCTTCCGGCGGAACTTACTGACAAACCGGTGCTGAGCGACCGCCCCGGCAACCCTTATCGTATTGCGCAACAGAATCTCCGCCAGCACCCTGCACCGGAGAACGCACGGAGGCCTTGAGCATGAAGATTCTGGTTATCATGGGAAGCCCCCGGAAGGGCAACACCTACCGGGCGGCGAAGAGGATCGAGGACGTGATGCGGTCCCTCGGCGACGTCGAGTTCGAATACCTCATGCTCAGGGACGTCAAACTTGAACCCTGCCGGGGGTGCCATGCGTGCTTCGAATGGGGCGAGGAGCGCTGTCCCGTCCGGGACGACGCCCCCGACGTCGAGGAGAAGATGCACGACGCCGACGGTGTGATCTTCGCCTCCCCGGTCTACGGCCTCGCCGTCACCGCTCTCATGAAGAACTTCATCGACCGGTTCTCCTACATCTTCCACCGCCCCGGTTCTTCGACAAGAAGGCCCTCCTCCTCGCCACCGCCGGCGCGGTGGGCGAGAAAGACGTCCTCGACTACCTCGAGGACGTCGCCGGCATATGGGGATTCGATGTCGTCTCCCGCGCCGGCCAGGTCACACCGCCGAGAATGCCGGAGCAGCAGGCGCGCGCAAACGACCGGGACCTCGAAAGGGCCGCACGGGAGTTCTTCCGGGCCCTGGCGGAAGGGCAGGAGCGGCAGCCGGGGCTCCGGAGCGTCATCATCTTCCACGGCCAGCGGGCGACGTTCGACGAGCTCGCCGACGACTTCCCGGCCGACCATGCCTACTGGAAAGAACAGGGCTGGCTCGATCCGTCCGCCCGCTACTACACGAGCGTTCCGATAAACCCGCTCTACAACGCCGCAGGGAAAATCGTGGAATGGGTCGCCAGGCGGAGGCTCCGGCGGGACCTTGCCGCGATGCGCTGACCGGCCCGGCACCCGGCCGATGAGCAGCGGTTTCGCTCAAAAACCCGCGGCCGCACCGTTCCCCGGGAGAACATACGCGGCCAGCGGACTCCTCTTCTCCCGGCAGAGGACCGTCCGCGGAGTGCCTCTCAGGATCTCCCTGCGGCCGTACAGGCATATAAGCGATCCCTGTTTTTATTATAAAATTTTGAGAATAAATCACCGTAAAAGATATATATTTATACCGCCATCCACCCATTCACCGGCTACCCTATGACCGGGTCTTAAATCGACATTCGCTATCCGCCTGCCGGATGCCCCGGTGAGCATCTGCGCTAGTCAGCCTGTTTGTGCTACCGGCAGGTATGCACCGGCAATCTCGCAGGCGGAGAGCGATCAACAAGGGGGGAAGAAATGAGAAAACACGCATATTTGGTACTATTGTGTGCCATCGTCATCATCGGGTTACTGATTCCGCCGGCTATGGCGGTAGAAGTTGCGCCCGGGAGCCTGGCGCCCTTTATAGTCCACCTCGGCTCGCAGGAGCACCCTGATGTCGACGGGAACATGGTCGTCTGGGAAGACGGCCGGAACGGTAACAAGGAGATCTATTTCTCGGATAGTGCTGGCTACATCGGCGACAGGATAACCGAAAATGCCGCTTCTCAAGAGAGGCCATCCATCTCGGGAGACTACATCATCTGGCAGGACTACCGGAACGGGAACTGGGACATCTACCTTTACAACCGCGTTACAAAGGAAGAGACACAACTCACCAGCGATACAGGCAAGCAATGGCTGCCCGCAATCAGCGGGAACTACGCCGCCTGGTACGATGACAGCAGTGGCGAGACAAACGTTGTCCTCTACGACATCGCTGACGAGACGGTAAAAGACGTCATCGAGTGCGACGCGAAGACAACGATTCCCTACGGTTCAACCGATTTCAAGCCCGCACTCTCGGAGAAGTACGTCGCCTGGGTAGAAGAGGCGGATGGACGGATTCAGTATTATGACATCGCGACCGAAACGACAGTAGGCCGGGTATCCACGAGCACGGCAATTCAATCCTGGCCTTCGATATTCGGCGACATCATCGTCTGGGAGGACTATCGGCATGGATTTCCCGAAGTCTATATGTCCAATCTCATCACTAAAGATGAAACCCGACTCACAACATCCGGTGTTACCGATACAGGCGATAGTATCGAGCAGGTCTCGCCGGCGATCAGCGGTGACATTGTAATCTGGGAAGACAAGTGGGGCACGCAACGAACCATCCACATGCGCGACCTCTCCACCGGAAAAGAGTTCTCTGTGCCCACTGCCGGCGGTGAACAGCTCTACCCTGCTGTCAGTGGCAATACGATCGTCTGGCAGAAAAGCCGGGACATCTCCTCGGACATCTACGTCTTCGTATACAACTCCGAAGGAGTTGTACACGAACTCACGAGGATCGAGGTTGAGCCATCTACGGTCACCGTGAAGGTTGGTGATGAGATACGGTTCAACGCCACCTGCTACGACGAGAACGACAACGCCATGCACGACCTGAAGGTCTCCTGGACCTGCGATAACGGCACGGTCGGATTCATCGACCCGGGAGGCTACTTCAATGCTTCCGCAGCGGGCACGGCGACCATCACTGCATCGATAGACGATATCTTTGCAAAGGCGACCGTCACCGTCAACGCCGACGAACCGGTCGAGTCGGTTGTAACAAGCATCGAGGTCACGCCGACCGCGGCCACCCTGGAGATCGACGGCACCGAGCAGTTCGCGGCAACTGCCCTTGATCAGTTCGGAGAAGAGATGACCGTTGAGTTCGACTGGGCGAGCGACAACGAGACCGTCGGAACCGTCGATAACTCCAGCGGCCTCTTCACCGCGAAAGCCGCAGGCACCGCGACCGTCACCGCAACCGCCGAAGGCGTCACCGGAACCGCGATCGTCACCGTCACAGATGAAGAACCGGTCGCAACCAGCATCACGGTCGCACCGGCCGCGATCACCCTGGAGATCGACGACACGGTGACGTTCTCCGCAGCCGTCCTCGACCAGTTCGGCGGCGAGATGTCCGGTGTCGACGTCGCCTGGGAGAGCAGCGATCCGACAGTCGGGACCATCGACGCGGACGGGCTCTTCACCGCGCTCGCGACGGGCAACACGACCGTCACCGCAACCGCCGGAGACGCCTCCGGGACTGCGGCCGTCACCGTCAGCGCCGAAGGGCCGGTCCTCGAGAGCATCGAGGTCGCACCTGCTGCAGTCACCCTGGAGATCGACGGCACCGAGCAGTTTACCGCGACCGCCTTCGACCAGTTCGGGAACGAGATGTCCGGTGTTGAGATCGCCTGGACCGGCGACAACGAGACCGTCGGAACCGTCGATAACTCCAGCGGCCTCTTCACCGCCCTTGCAGCGGGCACGGCGACCGTCACCGCGTCTGCGGGTGATGTCTCCGGGACCGCAACCGTCACCGTTGAAGAAACAGCCGCGCCGGTTGTAGCAAGCATCGAGGTCACACCGGTCACGGCCACCATCATGATCGGCGACACTCAGGAGTTCGACGCCGTCTGCTCCGATGAGTCCGGAAACACCATGCCAGGCGTTCCGGTCACCTGGTCGTGCAGCGATCCGACCGTCGGGACCGTCGACGATACCGGCCTCTTCACCGCCCTTGCAGCGGGCACGGCGACCGTCACCGCGTCTGCGGGTGACGTATCCAGGACCGCAACCGTCACCGTCTGCGCAGAAGAGCCTGCGCTCGCGAAGATCGCGGTCGTGCCGTCCGCGGCCACGCTCGAGATCGGCGACAGCCTGCAGTTTGACGCCGTCGCGTTCGACCGGTTCGGCAACATCGTTGAGGACGCCGGGATAACCTGGGAGTGCAGCGATTCGTGCGTCGGCGAGATCGATGAGTGCGGCGTCTTCACCGCCCTTGACGACGGCACGGCGACCGTCACCGCGTGCGGAGACGGTGCTGAAGGAACCGCAACCGTCACCGTGAACTGTGACGACCCGGTCCTCTCCAGCATCGTCGTCACCCCGTCGGTAATCACGCTCGCCAAAAACGACACCGCTGCGTTCACCGCGACCGCCCTCGACCAGGACGGCTGCGAGATGTCGGGCGTCATGATCGACTGGGAGTGCAGCGACCCGTGCGTCGGCACCATCGATCTCTGCAGCGGCGTCTTCACCGCTGAAGACTGCGGCACCACGACCGTCACCGCATCGGCAGACGGCGTCACCGCGAAGGCGGACGTGAAGGTCATCGACTGCTCGGGGATCGGGATATCCCCGTCGGCGATCATCCTGGACCCCGAAGACAAATGGCAGTTCACCGTGTACGGCCTGCAGGACAATGCAGGCTCTATCATGGACTGGTCGGCCGACCCGTGTGTCGGCACGATCACCCAGAACGGCCTCTTCACCGCAGTCTGCGAGGGAACAACGAGCGTCACCGCAACGGTCGACGGGGTCGACGAGGTCGAACCTGCGACGGTGACCGTTCGGTCGACGGCGGCGCCCGAACTTGCGCGGATCGAGGTCAGCCCGTCCGACTTCTGCATCCCCGCAGGCCACAGCCTGACGCTCACTGCCAGGGGATTCGACCAGTACGGTTACGAAATGCCCGATGTCGAGGTGACCTGGGACAGCAGTGACAAGACTGTCGGCACCATCGACGACTGCGGCGTATTCACCGCTCTCAGCGACGGCGAGGTTAGCCTCACCGCATCTGCGGACGGGATCTCCGGCTCCGCCTGCGTGACCGTTCTGCCCTCGCTCCCGGTTCCGGCCTGCATCGAGGTCGAACCGGCCACGGCCACGCTCGCGCCCGGAGCAACCCGGGAGTTCACGGCCACGGTATTCGACCAGTGCGAGAACGTGATGGACTGGGTCAGGGTCAGGTGGTCGTGCACCGATGAGAACGTCGGCACGATCGACCGGGCCGGCCTCTTTGCAGCGTTCGCAGGGGGATCTGCGGACGTGACGGCTTGTGCCGGCGGTGTGGAGGGATCGGCGGCGGTCACCGTCACGGCGGCGCCCACGACCGAACCCACGACCGAACCCACACCGACCCCGACCAACCCCGGATCGACCAAACGCGCCTCAAGCGATGGCGGCGGCTGGAGCCCCCCCACTATCTCCGCGGGGATCTGCGAGGGGTTGAAGAGCGGCGAGACGTTCACGTTCTCGGATATCACCGTCTCATCGGTCGGCAGCGTCGCCATCACGGCAGCCAACAACATCCCGAAGATGCTGGTGACCGTGAAGGAGACGGGGTGCCCCACCCTGGCAGAACCTCCCGGCGGCACCTACGAGTACGTCGAGATCGCCCTCTCGTGGGTGAACCAGAACGACATCAGCAACGGGACGTTGACCTTCACCGTCCCGGCGAAGTGGCTCGAGGAGCACGACATGCTCCCGGAGGACGTCAGGCTCATGCGCTACGTCGACGGCGGCTGGCAGATTCTGGAGACCGAAGTCATCGGTGAAGAGAACGGAAATTACCGCTTCCGGGCAACCACCCCCGGATTCTCCACCTTTGCCATCGCTGCGATGCCGGATAACTTGACCGTAACCACGAACGCCACGAACGAGGAGGGGAACGTCACGGCCACGGTAACCGCGACCGAAGAGATGACGACGGAGGCGACCGCCGTGCCGACGACGACACCTGCGGCACCGCTCGTCTACGCGCCCTTCCTCGCACCGCTGGCCTTCCTCCTCTGGCGGAGAAGGAAGAACTGACCCTACCTTTTTTTTTGCTGCTGTATCGCGGATGTGTTCGCGAGAACCCGCCCGCGATTCCGGGAGAAGCAGAAATCACGGCAGTCCCCCGTCCGGTCGGAGGGGACCCGAACCGGGGTAAGATAGACACGGAGGTGCCGCGCTCGATGCAAATACCTCCGCGCTCTTTCCACGGAGTTCTGCAAGAAGAGGAGGAGAGGAGGGGGCGCACCCCTCATGCAGCCTGTTCGACGGTCTTTTCGTGTCAGTACCCTGTCTGGCCGCCCGCTGCGGTCGTCACCGCGCCGAGCGGGGTCCCGGTCTCCATCGGG
>NZ_DAFZ01000118.1:54092-57473 GCF_002498065.1 Methanoculleus sp. UBA208
GGGTCCCGGTCTCCATCGGGGTTGTCATCGTCTCCGTGGGGGTAGGCAGGGCGCCGTCTCCACCCGGCAAGGTGCATCCCGCGGCCAGGATGCCGGCGCCCAGGATGAGGAGCACCGCCAGCAGGACTAGGATGGGTCTCATGGAAGGGGCCCATCACACACATGTTATTTATAATTTGCTCACCCGTGCCGGCCGCCGCCGTCAGGACCCCCGATCAGGACGCAGGCCCGGACTCTGCATCCCGCCTGTCCGGAACGCCGGCGCCGGTTGCCTGAATCGATTCAGACCCGCCAGCCCACCGGATCCCTGGTGGGGCCTGCTGGAAACTCCGCAGAAACCGCACGGGGAAGAAGAGGAGGAGGGGAGTATCCCCGTTTTTCGTATCACTCTACAATGAAGTCGCCGGTCATCTGCTGGGGGTGGACGTCGCACCGGAAGAAGTAAGTCCCGGGCTCCTCCGGCGCGGTGAAGGTGTAGGTGATGACTGCCGGGCCGGTGATGGTCTCGCCCACGAAGATCTCCTCGGCCGCGGAAGAGTCCGTGTAGACCGCGACGTTGTGGAGGATGCCGGCATCCCGGTTATCGAAGATTATCGTCACCTGCGCCCCCGCCGGCACCGTGATCGTGTTCGTGTCGAACGCCGTGTTATCGGCGGCGATCTCGACGGTCGCGATCCCTCCGCCCGCTGCGGTCGTCGCTGCCGTTGTGACGCGCGTTGTCTCTGTGGCGGTCGGGGTTTCGGTCTCGAGCGGCGTCTCGGTCTCCATCGGGGTCGTTACCGTCTCCGTGGGGGTCGGCTGGGTGCCGTCTCCACCCGGCGCGGTGCATCCCGCGACCAGCATGCCGGCGCTCACGATGAGGAGCGCCATGAGAAGGACTGCATTGGGCCTCATGAGCGAAACGATCCTGTACATGCTATTTATATTTATCCGCGCGTGAAGGTCCGCACAGGAGAAAGGGGTGGGAGGAGCGGGGCAATCCCGCTCTTCGCACGCCGGTGCGTTCCGGGTCACTCCACGATGAAATCGCCGTTCATGGAGGGATGGACGTCGCACTGGAAGTAGTAAGTCCCGGGCTCTTCCGGCGCCGTGAAGGTGTAGGTGATCTCGGCGGGCCCGGTGATGATCTCGCCCACGAAGATCTCCTCCGCCCTGGCGGGACTGTTGTAGACCGCGACGTTGTGGGGGATGCCGCCGTCCTGGTTGTCGAAGACCATCGTCACCTCCGCCCCCGCCGGCACCGTGATGGTGTCCGTATCGAACGCGAGATTATCGGCGGAGATATTCACCGTCGTCGCGTTCCCGGGCGTCGTCGGGGCCGGGGTTACATTCGTTGTTGCTGTCGGCGTCACATTCATCGTTACCGTCGGGGTTACATTCACGGTTGCTGTCGGCGTCACGTTCATCGTCATCGTCGGAGTGGCGTTCATCGTCGGCGTCGGCGTCACGTTCCCGGTCTCGTTCCCGGCCGGGGGCATGACTGTCGGAGTCACGTTCATCGTCGGTGCGGGCGTCACGTTCCCCATCCCGCCGGGACGGAGCGCTATGACCTGGGACATCTCCCCGACGCCGCAGGGCCAGACGATGGTGTCGTTCGCGACCGCAGGCCAGGCGTTGATGCCCGCAGGAGCGGTGAAACTCCAGACCTCTTCACCGGTCATCGCGTCGAAAGCGTAGATCGTCCCGTTGAAGGTCGCCGTGAAGACCAGGTCGTTGACGACCGTCGCACCGCCCACGTTGATGGAGTCAAGTTTCTGATCCCAGAGGATCTTGCCGGAATAGGCCTCAACAGCCACAAGCCCGCCTGTCCCCTCGGGGACCGGCTGGATCTCCGCCTGGGGCGCGCCCTCGACGCCCAGGGAGAGCGAACTTGTCGGCGTCCAGTTGGTATAGAGGTCGACGTAGGGCACGTAGACCGTGCCGTTCGCGTAGGCCATCGGGGTCTCGACACCGCCGAGCGCTCCCGGGTAGACCGTGGTGTTGCCGGGCGGCAGCGCCGCAAGCTGGTCGTTCTCGTGCCTGCCCACGACCGCAATCCAGAGGATGGCTCCGGTGTCGCGGTTGAAGGCATACACCCTGCCCATCTTCCCGGCGCCGATCACGACATTCTGGTCCTCCCCGCTGACGTTGGCGCTGGTGAGGATCGGCGCGATCGCGAGGTCGTGGTCAAAGAGGTCGTGCGGGAGCACCTGGGTGAACCAGACTATATCCCCGGTCGCATGGTCGAGCGCCATCATGGTGTTCGTGTAGAGGTTCGGGCCGGGCCTGCTCGCCCCGTTCGGGAACTCAGGGGTCCCCGCGAAGGGTGCCGGGTTCGCTATGGGCCAGTAGGTGATGCCGGTCTCTGTATCCACCGCCGGGGTGTACCAGACCCCACCGCCGCTGTTGACGTCGGGGTTGCCCCAGATGCTCACCGGGTCGTCGACCGTGCTGAAGTTCCACGCGACCTCGCCGGTCTCCTGGTCGAGGGCATAGATGTACCCGACGGCACCGCCCCGGTAGAAGACGTCGCCGCGTCCGGGCACCGTCGAGGTGTAGACCAGGTTGTCGTAGACCGTGGGCTGGATGTCGATGCCCTCGCCGATGATCTCCCCGGCCAGGGGCGTGGTGTTGATGAGCTGCATCGACCAGAGCTCTTCACCGCTCGATGCGTTCAGCGCCGCGACGGAGAAGGGGTCGCTCGTCACGAAGACCTTGCCCCACCCGACCGCCGGCCCGTTCGGCCCGGTCACGGTGGTGTTGTTGTAGATCTTCTCCCACTTCACCGAACCGTCGGCAAGGTTCAGGGCGTAGGTGTCGGCGTAGAGGTCCTGGAAGTAGACGGTGTCCCCCATGATGATGGGGTTGCTGCTCGCGCCGCCGAAGGTGCCGGTGGCGGTGATATCGAATGTCCAGGCGATCGCCAGATCGTTGACATTGTCCTTATTGATCGATACGTCGGTCGTTGCGCGTGTATTCTCGTAGTCTCTGTTCGGAAGCGGCCAGTCGGCCGTGTACTGCATGATCTCCGGCGGGACTCCCTCCGCCGCCTGAAGGCCTGTTGTCTCGTTGGGCATGTCGCTCGCGTTCTCTTCCTGGGCGACCGCCCCGGAAAAGAGCATTAAACACCCTACCAGGGTGATTATCAGGAGCCTTGACAATCTCTGCATACGGGGCAGGAATGAGAAAGCCACGTTATATACCTTTCGCAGAGGAGCCCTTTCCTCCCCAAAAAAACCCGGTTTCCTGAAACAACCTTTGGCAAGGGCCCGGCTCCGTCGGAGAACGGCAAGCCTCGCCACAGGGCGCCCGCCGGTTATCGAAGAAGAGAGAGGGCGAGGCAGCCCCGCCCCCCGTACCGATCCGGTTCGGATCACTCTACGATGAAATCGCCGTTCATGG
>NZ_DAFZ01000034.1:0-9993 GCF_002498065.1 Methanoculleus sp. UBA208
GGCCTCCGGCCTCCTCCCCCGCCCCAGGGCGGGGGCAGTCATGGCGATACCCGGTGGAAAGCCGTGCCCCTGAGTACCCCCTGATTGCGACCATCTGGGGCAAAGCAGGGAGGGTTCAACAAGGCCCGAGGTCCAGGTGTTAAGCGCTGGCAAGCTCCCTTCGCGGCTTCGCGTGAGACTGCATCACTCCAGTACGCCGTTGACTCACGCGAAGCCGCGAAGAACGCGAAGAGTTCGGCCGCCTGGAGAGCCTCACCCCTGCGCAGGTCGCTTCCGGTCGGGGTCCATGTAGGATATCTCGAACCCGGGGATAATGACCCGCACCACCGGCACCGCCGTCCGTGAGAGGTCGTAGACACAGACCCGGTCCGTATGGGGAGCGACCTCCTCGAGCACCCGCCGGATATCGAGGTCGAACCGCCTGGTGCTCGCGTCGGGGACATCGGCGATATCGACGGCATCTGCGTCGGCAAACCACATCCGGTTGATCCGCTTCAGCCGCTCGTATCCCGCCTTTCGAAGGATCCTCTCCCGCTGGGGGTCGTTGCGGCCGCCCTGGAGGTAACTTCCCCGGCTCTGGGCGACCTCGGTCAGGGCGCGGAGCGCTGCGATCTCGGGGCAGAGGTGCGTCC
Organism: Methanoculleus sp. UBA208; assembly: GCF_002498065.1. Classification (GTDB taxonomy): domain Archaea; phylum Halobacteriota; class Methanomicrobia; order Methanomicrobiales; family Methanoculleaceae; genus Methanoculleus. Next base: position 633 of record NZ_DAFZ01000034.1, read on the forward strand.
CCGACCCGATGACGAGCATTGCCGGGTCCTTCGTGACGGTGTCGTCCGCGGCGGCCGCGACCGTGGGGATGCCGGTCTTTCCCTCGAGCAGCCAGAGGCGGATATCGATCCCGTTCTCTTCGAACCGGTCGAGGACCTCGCGGGCGGCGCACTCCTTCTCGATGGCGAGGCGGCGGCCGAGGTCGCGGTTTTGGTCGGCAGCGCTGAGCGCGTCCCGCTCGATCACCTCAAAGAGGGCGTGCAGGATCGCCTCCTCCATGACGTTTCCCGATGCCAGCCCGTTCGAGTCGCTCCTAAAAAGGGGTATTGCCATGCCGAGCGAGTCGTAGGGGTGGAAAACGGCGTTGCTCGGGACAAAGATCTCCTCGTCGTTCAGGATATCCCACGCCGGCGTCCAGTGGATCTTCTCCCCCTGCTCGAGCTTGCGCGGCAGGAACAGGTCTTCGGGATACACCGCCCGTCCCGGGCCGATCTCCTCGTAAGTCGCATACTCCATCCGGTCGCCCCGGTACTCGGCACAGTAACGCTCGAGCGCCTCCATCATCGCCGATACCCGGGCGTGGACCGGCTCCTTTCCCTTTCCCGCGTGGACTCGAACCGCTCCCCGGGCCGCTCCCGGCCGAACCGCCGCAAAGACCGGGATCCCGACCCGGTCCAGGGGAGTGACGTCGACAATCTCGGTAACGCCGATCTCCGTCATCAACGGTTCCACGGCGGCCCGGGTCTCCTCCGGAGACCGGGAGCGGTGCGTCCCGTCAAAATACAGCTTCTCTACCGGACGAATCGTGATTGGCATTCAAAGTACCTTGGAGGTGATACCTTAATAGTATGGCAGATGTACCCTACCGTGTTATGAGCACGGATGATGTGGCGGTGGGCGCAGTCGTCCGGTACCCGCGCACCGGCACGACGGGGAAGGTCGTGCGGGTCGAGGAGATCGACGGCTGGAAGTATGCCGAGCTCGACAGCACCGGACTCTACTACCGGGTGGACGAGCTCATCGGCGCCGACAAAGCGGCCGGAAACGCGGAGAGAGAGGACCGTTCTCTCGAGGAATACCTAAAAGAGCACACAGAGCTCCAGAAGCAGCTCGAAGAGGTTTGGGAGAAGGGGATCGACCAGAGCTGCGAGGGCGGCGGTTAACCCTCGACCGGTATGGTGGTGAGTTTCACCGCCTCGACACCCTTCTGTGCCATCAGCCTCTCGGTAATATCCTTCAGTACGGCCCCGTCCCCCCGGATCAGGATCACCTCGAGGCACTTGTTCTGAGTTACGTGTGAATGAAGGGATGCCTGGATATTGTGGGCATACTGGTGCTGTATCTCGGTGAGCGTCTGGAGCAGTCCCCGCCGGTCATGGTCGTAGACCATTGTGATGACGCCCTGACGCTCGCCTTTTACATCGGAGATCCACTGGTAATGAGTGATGTAGCTTCGTATTGAATCCCGTATTCCTTCGGATCGGGAGGAATATCCCCGGAGGCTCAGGATCTCGTCGAATTTGTCGAGAAGGTTCTTGGGTAGAGAGATCCCGATACGTGAAAGTTCGGTATCACCTGACATATTGCGATCAGTTTCCATATCTCTCTTCATGGGGTATAAATATTCGCTAATAACCAGAGTATTATTCATACTTCGTATGCCGAACGGGTGGCGGCAAACGAGAGATCACCCGGCACGCAGTATAAAAGCGCGGCAGGAAACGGCAAAGTAATCCCTACTGATTATGTATAAGTAGTGTCACTATATATTGGATAAGGAGGTTCGAAAACTTTTGCGAGATGCATTCATTCCCGGTGTCAATATTGGGCTCGTTGGTCATGTCGATCACGGCAAGACCACCCTGGTCAGCGCGCTGACCGGTACCTGGACGGACAGGCACAGCGAGGAGATCAAGCGCGGCATCTCCATCCGGCTTGGTTACGCCGATACGACTTTTTACAAATGTGAGGGGTGCGAGGGGACGGAGGCCTATTCCTCCCATCCTGAATGCCCGAAATGCGGAGGAGAGGCGGTCCCGTTCCGAACGGTCTCGTTCGTCGACGCCCCCGGCCACGAGACGCTGATGGCGACGATGCTTTCCGGTTCCGCACTGATGGACGGTGCGATGCTCGTTATCGCTGCAAACGAGGCCTGCCCGCAGCCCCAGACCAAGGAGCACCTGATGGCGCTCGAGCTGATCGGCATCAAGAAGATCGTCATCGTCCAGAACAAGATCGATGTGGTCACCCAGGCCGAGGCGCTCGAGCACTACAAGCAGATCAAGCGGTTCATCAAGGGCACCATTGCCGAAAACGCACCCATCATCCCCGTTTCCGCACAGAAGGGAGTCAATATCGGTGCCCTGATCCAGACCCTCGATGAGGTCATCCCGGAGCCCGAACGCAACCCGGATATCGACCCGTTGCTGCTCGTCGCACGGTCGTTCGACGTCAACAAACCCGGCTGCAGCTGGCGGGACGTGAAGGGCGGCGTCATCGGGGGCTCGCTCATCCGGGGAGTCCTGCACGAGGGGGACGATATCGAGATCCGGCCCGGCCGACAGGTTCAGATCGAGAACCGGACGAAGTGGGAGCCGATCGAGACGAAGATCACCTCCATCAACGCCGGTAAGATCGGTGTGACCGAGGCGTCGCCCGGGGGTCTCCTCGGCGTCGCGACGAAACTCGATCCGGCACTGACGAAGAGCGACGCTTTTGCCGGGCAGGTGGCCGGGCTCGTGGGGAAACTGCCGCCGGTCTGGGAACGGCTGAAGTTCGACGTCACGCTCATGGACCGGGTGGTCGGCGCGGACAGCGAGCAGATCATCGAGCCCTTGAAGCACAAGGAGCCGCTGATGCTCTCGGTCGGGACCGCCGTCACCGTCGGCGTGATCGTGAACACGAAGAAGAACCAGGTGGAGGTCCAGCTGAAGCGGGCGGTCTGCGCGGAAGTCGGCGCGCGGATCGCTATCAGCAGGCAGGTCGGCGGGCGATGGCGGCTGATCGGCATGGGGATTCTGGTCGAGTGAGGGTGCTCCTCGACACGAACGCCCTCTTAATGCCGGCCCAGTTCGGGATAGACCTGTACGACGAACTCATGGCCCTCTTCGGGGACTTCGAGCCGATAACGCTCGAAGAGGTGGTTGGCGAGGTCTCGGGGCTCGCCCGTGGCCGCGGCCGCGATGCCGTTGCCGCGCGTGTGGGTCTAGCAATGGCCCGGCGCTCGAAGATCGTGCCGAGCGGGAGTACCGCAGAACGTGTGGACGACCGGGTGATCGAGTATGCCCGACGGGAAGGATGCACCGTGGTGACGAATGACCGGGAACTCAGGAATGCTCTCCTCGACGAGGGGATCGACGTCGTTTCGATGCGAAGAGAGAGAACATTGGAGCTGATGAGGGGATAGTTGAAAATGTATTATAAAATGACGCTGGAGGACAAGGTGCGCGTCCCGCCGCACCGTCTCGGGGAAGACCTGGAGAAGGTCATCCTCAACGTACTGCAGGAACAGCTTGAAGGCAGCATCGCAAAGGAGATCGGCATCTTCATTGCGGTCACAAACATTCTCACCGTCGGCGAGGGGGAGTTGATCCCCGGCGACGGCGCCGTCTACTACGATGTCAGGTTCGAGGCGGCGGTGCTCCGCCTGGCGCTCCAGGAAGTGATCGAGGGCGAGGTGGTGGAGACGACGAGTTTCGGCGCCTTCGTCAGCCTCGGACCCATCGACGCCATGCTCCACGTGAGCCAGATATCGGACGAATATATCAACTACGACGAGAAGAACGGCAGGCTGATCTGCCAGGACTCGAAGCGGTCCATCGCCGTCGGCGACGGCATCCGGGCCCGGATCGTCGCGCTTTCGCTGAACGAGCGTGAGCCCAGAGAAAGCAAGATCGGCCTCACCATGCGGCAGTCGGGCCTTGGAACTTTGACCTGGCTGGAAGAGGAACTCGAAGAAGAGAAGAGGAAGGGAGCGGCATAACATGGTCGTGCGTAAGAAGGTGGTCAGGGTCTGCCGCGAGTGCCACCGGGTCGTGGAAGGAGAGAGCTGCGTGATCTGCGGCACGACCAACCTGAGCGAAGACTGGGCGGGCTACGTCGTGATCATCGATCCCGAGCATTCGGAGATCGCGAAGAAGATGAACATCACCATGGCCGGACGGTACGCGCTGAAGGTCCGTTGATGTTCCGGTTACCCGAAGCGCACCGGGATCTCTTCAAAAAACCGTTCGGTAATCTCTACGGGAGTATCGGCGAACTCCTCGCCCGGCTCGAAGGCCGGGCGGTCTACGCGGTCGGCGACGTGGTGACCCACAACCTCCTCGCCGCGGGAGTCGTCCCGGATATCGCCATCATCGACGGTTACACGATGCGCACGCCCTGCAACCGTTCGCCCCTGCTCCGGGCGAGAAGGCTGACGGCGAAGAACCCTCCCGGCACGATCACCGACGAACTTGCGGACGCAATCGATGAGGCGGTCCGGGGTCAACCCGCCGTTATCTTCGTCGAGGGCGAGGAGGATCTCGCGGTCATCCCGCTCGTCCTCGCCGCGCCACCGGGTGCTGCCGTCCTTTACGGCCAGCCGGGGGAGGGAGTCGTCCTCCGGCTCGTTGATGCATCGGCGAAGCAGGAGGCCGCGTCTATGCTGAACGTTTTCGTGCGCGAGTGAAGGACGTGGCGAAACCCGTTCCCGCACTCCATCCCAGAGTATAAATAAACCCCCCAACAATATTTTAGGGATATCGATGGACTTCGAAATTACCCGTGATGTGAGGAACGAGTTGTTGAACAGGAGAGAGCTTTCGTTTACTCTCACTTTCGACGGACCGACGCCTTCGCGCAAGAGCATTCAGGAGAAGCTCGCCGCGCTGCAGAACAAGGATGAAAACCTCCTCGTGCTGGACCTTGAGAGGACCCGGTTCGGGAAGATGGAACTTCTCGGCCGTGCCCGGATCTACGACGACGAGGAGAGCAAGAAGGCGACCGAGCGGGAGTACCTGCTCAAACGCGGCGAGCCGAAGGCTGAGAGCGAGGCGTGAAGAGTATGGCGGTCAAGAGATACGAGTGCTACGAAGTCAAGGGCGATGCGGCGGTTCTCCAGAAGCGGCACTGCCCCCGGTGCGGCCCCGGTGTCCTGATGGCCGAGCACAAGGACCGCGTGGCCTGCGGCAAGTGCGGCTACACCGAGTTCCGGAAGTAGGTCCTCACCCGGATACCAATACGGCCGCGGCCACGGTTCGCGGCCGGTCTTTTTATAACGGAACGAACGGAGCGATACCTGTTTTATGCCGGATGTAATACCCGACGACGGTCTGGTGCTGGGTCTCGAGGGAACCGCGTGGAACCTCAGCGCCGCCCTCTTCGGGGAAGATCTGGTCGCTCTCCATTCTTCGCCGTACGTCCCGCCGAAAGGAGGGATCCATCCCCGGGAGGCCGCGCAGCACCACGCGTCGGTGATGAAGGAGGTCGTCTCCCGGGTGCTCGCGGAGCCGGAGCGGATCAGGGCCGTCGCCTTCTCCCAGGGGCCCGGGCTCGGGCCGTCCCTCCGGACGGTGGCGACCGCCGCACGCGCCCTCTCGATCGCCCTCGGTGTGCCGCTCGTCGGCGTCAACCACTGCGTGGCGCACGTCGAGATCGGGAGGTGGGCGACCGGATTTTCCGACCCGATCGTCCTGTACGCGAGCGGCGCGAACACGCAGGTGCTCGGCTACCTGAACGGCCGCTACAGGATATTCGGGGAGACGCTGGATATCGGCCTCGGGAACGCGCTCGACAAGTTCGCCCGGAGCCACGACCTCCCGCACCCGGGCGGGCCCGCCATCGAGAGGCTTGCGCGCGAGGGCGACTACGTCGAACTCCCCTACACGGTGAAGGGGATGGATCTCGCGTTCTCGGGGCTCGTAAGCGCCGCCCAGGAGAACAACGCGCCGCTCGAGGACGTCTGCTCCGGTCTGCAGGAGACGGCGTTCGCGATGTGCGTCGAGGTGACGGAGCGGGCGCTCGCGCATGCCGGCAAGGACGAGGTACTGCTGGTCGGCGGGGTCGGCGCGAACGGGCGGCTGCAGGAGATGCTCAGGGCGATGTGCGAGGACCGGGGAGCGGCGTTCGCTGTTCCCGAGCGGACATACCTCGGCGACAACGGCGCGATGATCGCCTACACGGGCAAGATCATGCTGGAGCACGGCGTCGTGCTCCCCCTCGAGGAGTCGCAGATCCGGCCGGGCTACCGGGCCGACGAGGTGGAGGTCGCCTGGCGGACGGAGCCCGGCGAGGTCTTTTCTGTCGGGCCGCACGAGGGCGGCGTTGCCCGGGGAGCGGAGGCGGTCGTGGAGATCGGGGAGGAGAACGTGGTCAAGCGCCGGACGAGCAAGCGCTACCGCAACCCACGCCTCGATCGGCGGCTGATCGCGGAGCGGACCCGGGCGGAGGCCCGCCTGATCGCAACGGCGCGGCGGGCGGGCGTCCCCACCCCGGTGATCCGGGATATCACCGCAGACACGATCGTCATGGAGCGGGTTCACGGCGAGGTGCTGAAGTACGTCTCCGCGCCGGAGACGATCCGGCTCGCGGGCGAGGCGGTCGGGAGGCTGCACGGGACGGGGATCGTCCACGGCGACCTGACGACGAGCAACATGATCGTCCGCGACGGCCAGTGCGTCTTGATAGACTTCGGGCTTGCGTCGACGTCCTCGGAGGTCGAGAGCCGCGGGGTCGACCTCCACGTCTTCTTCCAGACGCTCGAGAGCACGACGGAGAACTTCGAGGAACTGAAGGAGGCCTTCGTCGAGGGTTACACGGGCGTGTTTTCCGGGGCGGACGAAGCCCTTGCCCGGGAGCACGAGGTCGAGCTGCGGGGGCGCTACCTGTGAACCTCGCGGTGGTGACGAGCAACGCCAACAAGGCGCGGGAGGTGGCCGCCTACTTTATGGGAGTGCTGGAAGTCGAGCACGTCGCGCTCGCATGCCCGGAGTTCCGCAACGACGACGTCGGGGAGATTGCCCGGGCGAAGGCGGAGTTCGCCTACCAGGCGATCTCCCGTCCGCTTATCGTCGACGACACCGGCCTCTTTATCGACGCGCTCCGGGGGTTCCCCGGGCCGTACGCCGCTTACGTCCACGACACCATCGGGAACGCAGGAATCCTGAAACTCATGGAGGGTGTCGAGGACAGGGGCGCGCACTTCGAGACGGCTATCGCGTTCGCCCGCGAGGACGGCATCAGGATCTTCCGGGGAATCCTCCCGGGGACGATCGTCGCCCCCCGGGGGGAGGGCGGGTTCGGCTACGACCCGATCTTCGAGCATGCCGGGCAGACGCTCGCCGAGATGCCGCTTGCCGAGAAGAGCAAGATCTCTCATCGGGCGCGGGCGCTCGAGGCCTTCCGCGCCTGGGTCGAGCGGGAGGGCACAGCCGGCAGAACTGTTAATAGTAGCAAGAACGAATAGTACAAAACTGACAAGTGGTGTTTTCGACATGGCAAGATTTCCTGAAGCTGAAGCGCGTCTGCTCAACGTAAAGGTCTGTATGAAATGCAACGCCCGGAACGCAATCCGCGCGACCCGCTGCCGCAAATGCGGCTCGGACGAGCTCCGGGCCAAGTCCAGGGAACGGAAGGCGTAACGCACCCGGCCGCGCAGAGGCGGTTCCGGCATACTCTTTTTTGCGCAGGTTATGGGTGAGCGGGAGCACCCCGTCATTCAGGCGCTGTAATAGGTAACTTTTCGGCCCTCTTCGCTGTACTCGCCCCGGTAGGTCTCGATGTTTCGCTTGTAGCCGATCCGCTCCTCGAACCCAAGTTCGCGGAGCCGTTCGCGAACCCGCATCACGTCCGCTTCGTCCGCCCAGTCCCGGGTGTAGACGTAGATGACCGACCGCTCGTCGCGCGAGTCCGGGTTTGGTTTGGCGGTGCTGACCTTCGCGGATATCCCGAGGGTTCCCTTCACCGTTTCGTCCCGGATCTTCCGCCACGCCTCGTCCACCTCATCCGCGGCGACGAATATGAGCCATTTCCCCACCCGATCATCGTCGAGGCCCCTCCCCGAGGGGCCGGGGGCGTCCTGGACGATCCAGTACATCCGGGTCGTCTTCGAGGGGAGGACTCCTTCACCCCCTCTCAGGGGTGCGTAGATCGCATCGATCCCGCCGAACCGGCTGAGGAGGGCTTTTGCGAGGTCCGGGTAGTCTTCCTCGAACCGCCCGAAGATCTCGCGGGCGTCGGCCTCGAAATCAGCTCCCTGCTCGACAAGTTCGAACAGGTACGGGCCGCGGAGACGGATCTCGCGGTTGAGGTAGATCTCAAAGATCCCGTACGCGACCTCGGCCAGGGACTCCGGATCGATCTCTTTCATACCTAATGGTAACCGCCGGGGGAGTAAAAAGAATTTTGAAGTGTTACCGGCCAAGTCTTTCTGCAACAAGCTCTGCGGCCCGCTCTCCGGAAAGCAGCATCCCCCCGAAGATCGGCCCCATACGGCACTCCCCGGCAACGGCGTTCGCCGCCATCCCGGTGACAAAGAGGCCGGGGAAGACTTCTTTTGTGTGTTCGAGGATCCGGGTCTCGGCACGCTCGGCCCACATGAAACTCTCGCCCTTCACCCGGAGGTTGTCGCCTTTCTTCTCGATCATCCGGGCGATCATGGCGTCGTGGCCGGTTGCGTCGACCGTGCAGGTGCAGGCCACGGTGAGCGGGTCGACGTGCAGCCCGGCCATGTCGACCGGCGTCCAGTTGATGACGAGGCCGCCGACCCTGCCGTCGCCCCGGATCATGACGTCCTCGACGGTGGTGAGGTTGAAGAACTCGACGCCGGCGTCGCAGGCGGCTGCGGTGAGCTTCGCGACCGCTTCGACCGATTTCGCGACGTAGTAGCCCTCCTCGAACTCCCGGTAGGCGATACCGAACCGGTCGAGGAGCCGGCGTGCCTCTTCCTGGACGACGATCCGCGGAAACATCATCCCGCCGCCCCACATGCCGCCGCCGATGCTGAGCTTCTTCTCGATGAGTGCGCACTTAACACCCTTCTCTCCGAGGAGCGCGGCGCAGGCGAGCCCCGAGGGTCCCCCGCCGATGACGGCGGCGTCCATCTCGAGGTGGTCGATGAGCGCCCGGTGCTGCTCCTCGAGAATGGCCCTGCTGATGGTCACTTCGTTCAGCGTCATCGATTCTTATCTATAGCGCCGGAGAGTGATAAGGACACTGGCGCACGGCGGAAATGCACCGGATGACGGTTCAAACGGAAGCAACCGGAGAGAGTGGCATAGACCTTAATAGCGATCCGGCACAATATTATTTGTACTATGAAGTGGACGCGCGACTTCGGTCTCACTATGAGGATGTTTCTCACGTCGTTCCTGCTCCTCATAGTCTACCTGATCTTCCTGGGCA
>NZ_DAFZ01000034.1:10287-19864 GCF_002498065.1 Methanoculleus sp. UBA208
TCATAGTCTACCTGATCTTCCTAGGCGTCCTTTCCGCCCTGGGATTCCCCTTTGAGTTCCTCCTGCTGGTGGCCGCCGGGATGGCGTTCCTCCAGTTCTTCTTCTCCGATAAGCTGGTGCTCTGGAGCACCAGCACCCGGATCGTCGAAGAGGACGAGTACCCGGAGTTGCACCGGATGATCGAGAGCCTCGCCACGAGAGCGGGCCTCCCGAAACCGAGGGTAGGGATCATGACCTCCCCGGTTCCGAACGCGTTCGCGACCGGGCGCAGCCCGAAGAACGCCGTCGTGGCGGTCACCGACTCGATCATGCGGACGCTCAACCGCGAGGAACTCGAAGCGGTGCTCGCCCACGAGATGTCGCACGTGAAGAACCGGGATATGCTGACCCTGACGATGGCGAGTTTCATATCGATGCTCGCCTTCCTGATCATGCGCAACTGGTTTTTCATGGCTCTCTTCGGCGGCGGCGGCGGCAACCGCGACAGCAACATGGGCGCGCTGATCCTGGTCTACATCGTCTCGATCCTCGTCTGGGTCCTGAGCACCCTGCTCACCCGTGCGCTCTCCCGCTACCGGGAGTTCGCCGCGGACCGGGGCAGCGCCGAACTGACGGAGAACCCGCGGGCGCTGATATCGGCGCTCCAGAAGATCAGCGGGCGGATGGACTACGTCCCCGCAGAGAAGAAGCAGGAAGTGGAGGGCGCAAACGCGTTCTTCATCATCCCGGCGCTCTCGGGCAACACCCTGATGGAGCTCTTCTCCACGCACCCGCCGCTGGAGAAGCGGGTGGCCGCCCTCGAGGAGCTGCAGGCGCAGCGGCGCGGGTATTAAACCCGCCCCGGCTCCTCGCCCACCCAATATTTAATATTCAGCGCGGTCTATCTATGTAGGCAGATCGTGCGTTGCATCGATGGTCTAGTGGTATGACTTTGGCCTTCCAAGCCAATAGCCCGGGTTCAATTCCCGGTCGATGCATGGGGCTCGTGGTCTAGCTGGTTATGACGTCGCCTTCACACGGCGAAGATCTCGTGTTCGAATCACGACGAGCCCATGATTCTTCCTTCTTTTGAGATATAAGAACCAGATTATGGGGCGTTACCATTCGGAGTTCGGAAATTGCTTTATCGAGCAATCGGGAAGCGTTAACGCCGATTTCCTTCAGATGCCGTGATTCTCGGGATCAATCGATAAATTCAGTCGCGGCCTAACTCTGTGGATTTTGCTTTTTTTCTTCTTTTCTCTGTTTCCATGTTTCTTTTCTCCTGTGCGCACACTTTCGGGTTGCCTAACTCTCTGTTTAGGTTGTCTTAAGGATGAGGTGTCAAGGGGGGGCGGCTGAAAAAGAGGGGGTTGTTTGACACCCGCTTTTTAAGTGGCTATAATTGCCACCTATTGACTTATGAAGCACATAAACGCGAAGGGGGAGGTTTTTCAGCAGACTTCCGTTCGTATCCGTGAGAACGTCTACCTCCTTGCAATGGATGAGAAGATCCCCATGTCGGAAGCTGCTGAACAGGGCGTGATCGCCGCACTGCGTGCGCGGGGCGTCGAGGTCTGAGGGAGGCGCATGACGAAATACGAGATCGTATTTACTGATACGGCAGAGAAACACCTTCAGGCAATCAAGCGCGGAAATAACGAGTATGTCAAAAAAATCATCGATAAAATAAAATTCTGCCTGGGTGAACACCTGTTCACTTCGATTAAACAGTGCAATAAGAAGAAACTGAAAGGGAAGGAGAACACTCACTGGCTACATATTCAGAGGAAATACACGGTGTTTTATAAGGTGGTGAAAACAGAGCAAAAAACGTCTGTGGAAATCCATGAGGTCATGGGTTTCGAGGCGGCGCACAAGAAGTACCCGCACATCGATTTATAATCGCAGCCTCTTTTCCACCTCGGCCAAGGTATATTTCCGACCCTTACCCCATTTCTCCATGTCTGCATCCAGTCTATCGACACTGGCCTGGATTTCAGCCTGGGTAAGGGTTCTTTTAGGCGCGGTCTTCGGGGTTGCCTTCTTCTGCTCGACTACCGTCTTCGTCGGCATGCATGATGATGTCTGTATCTGGAATGATATAGTTTTGGGGATCACTTTCACACCGGGACCGCGGCCACTACCTCTTCCACACACTCCGCCGGGATGCCATAGAGGGCTGAAGTCTCCTCGACGATCTGCCGGCGGGGGATACCGTCGCGGAGCATGGCGGCAACGGTGCGCTTGAGATCATGGACGATATACAAGAGAGCCCAATGCCCGACCAGAACCACCACCCCACCCTCCCCGAACCCCCAAACACCCAATTGACTCTCCCGAAAAATCAAGAACTTCCCATAAACATTTCACAACCCCTTTCACGCTGCCGCGAGAATTTTGTACCAAGACATGAACAACAGAACGACACCCTACACGGACCGGGAGATCATCTACAGGTGGGCAATCGCAGAGTTGAGTCCCGGCATCTCCCGCATCCTCTCCGCGAAGGGACTGATGCGGCCGGACGCGGACAGTTGCATCGGCTTCTTTTACGTCGACCACGAAGAGGGCATCACCTTCCGCATCCACTCCCTGTGCCGGACCGGGGCGGGAAAGCCGCCGGAAATCGTCGTAAACTTCGAGAACCACGGCGAAGGCCTCATACTCTCCTCCGATGAAGTCGAGGCGTATACGCTCCTGTCGAACGACGAAGCGAACCGTCTCTCGCTGCTCGAAGAACAGCGATGGCGGATCTACTACGAACCGGGAGCGCTCCAGGCAGTAAGAAAGAGGGTTGACCTCGACAGGTTCAGGGCACCGGGGTGCTTCGACGACGTATCGGTGATCCTTTACTCAAAAAACCACCAAACAATCCCCGAAGGAGTCTGGGTCCGCCTGGAAGGTCAGTCGGACGACGGCGCGTCATTGCGGGGGACGCTCCTGAACGAACCCTACTCGGACTTCGGCGTGCACGAAGGGGAGATGGTCACGGTACGCTTTGCCGAGGATGAAGAAGGGCGGTTCCTGGTTGCAGAAACAGGATCGTAACCCCCGGACACCTCACAACGCTTCGATCACGTTCCCGACCACGGACTCGAGATCCCCGCCCGAACACGCGACGGTGAGATCGGCATACTTCTCATAAAGCGGGACGCGCTCGTCGTACATCCCGCGGAGACTCTGGCCCGGAAGGAGGACTATTCCCCGGGTCGTGATGTTCTTGAGCCTCTTCTCCATCTCTTCGTACGAGATCTCCAGGTACACGACCACCCCTTCCGACTTCAGGTGCGCCATCGCATCGGGGCTGCAGACCACGCTGCCGCCCGTCGCGATCACCGCACGGTCGGGGTGAAGGGAGAGGATCGCCTCTTCCTCGATCCGCTTGAACGCATCGGGCCCGTCCGTATCAAGGATCTCCTGCAGCATCTTCCCTGCCCGTTCCTGTATCAGGATATCCGTATCGATGAACTGCATGCCGAGGGTTTTTGCAAGAATGACGCCCACGGTGCTCTTCCCCGCACCGGGCATGCCGATGAGGATGATGTTTTTGCGGTGATGCATACTGCTCTCCCGGAACCCTCTGTTGAGATCCAGGTGGGGTTTCGGGAGATATGAAGGTTGTTTGACAGAAGGTGCAATCGCCTGGAGTTACCCCGGCCACGCTCATAGCCCGGAACAGTGTCAGGCGGCATCACGACCTGCGAGGCAGAAGATATTTTATCCGGTATCGAAGATCGGCGTTCGATCAAACATGAACGTGAAAGAAGTGGTTGGAGCACTTATCGGCGTATTTGTAGCCTTTCTCGGCCTGTTATGGTTTCTGCAAGGCACGGGAGTTCTTCGGATGCGCCCGATATTATGCATCGCAAACTGCGAGGAGGTTGTCGGGCCATCCCCGTTCTGGGCGGTAGCGGGAGCGATTGTTTTCATCATCGGGGCCATTGTCGCCATCGTCAGCGTGAGACGCGGCAGAATAGCCTGATACGCAAGCGGATCATGTTTATGGCCGGTTCGAGGCATCTCATCCGGGTCTATAAACGAAGAGATCACCGGAGCGAAGCGCCGCCCTCCTCCCCATGACGCCCGACCAGATCGTCGATCACTTCCGCAAGCGTTGCCGCAGGGGTCATCCTCATCTCGACCCCCGCCGCCTCAAGCGCGTAGCCGGCCGCTCTTCCCGCGAGCGAGTGATGCAGCAAGACAACATCGATCTTTTGCGCGAGCAGCATCTCCGCCGCCTGCCCGCCCTTCCGCTTCTCCACGTCCTTGAAAGGGTTGGCGACGATATCCTGCCGTTCGATGCTATTCTTCTCAACGTCATAGTCGAGGATCGCGAAATACGGCGCTTCACCGAAGTGAGCGCTGATCAAGCCCTCCCGATCCTGCAGCGGCACCGCATACCGTAAGTGCGTCTTCTTTTTGGGTTCATAGTGGATGAGGACCCGCTCGACGTTCGGCACCTGACGCCGTATATCCTGCTCGATGCGCTCGCTCGCCCGATGCGCCTTCTCAAAATCCGACTCCGCCATCTCGACCATCGCCTCCACGAAGATGTAGCGCCCGGAGTTGCGGCCCGTGATCCTCTTGATGCTGCTCACCATCGGGTCTGAGAGGATGATGGTGTGGATCTCGTTGAGCGTATCGTAATCGACCGAGGCGTCCAGGAGGGTCCGCATGCTGTCTTTTAAGATCCCCCAGCCCGCCCGGACGATGAAGACGGCGACGATGACGGCTGCGATCCGGTCCAGGGGTATGCCGAAGAACTGCCCGAGGAGCGCGAAGAACACGATCGAGGAGGAGAGAACATCCGCCCGGTGCTGCTGCCCGTCCGCGATCAGGCTGGGGGAGTTGTACTTCTGCCCCACGTTCACCTCGTAGGTGCCGAGGATGTAGGGCACGGGGATGAAGGCGGCGACGGCGAGGAGGACCCACCCGCTGTAGGGCATGGCGACGGCATCGCCCGTCACCGCCTCCGCCGCAATCTCAAAGGCAGTGAAGAAGATGAGGAGAGCAATCGCCACCGAGACGACGTTCTCAACCTTGTAGAGCCCGTACGGAAAATCCCGGCGCTTGCGTGAGGAGAGAAGCACCCCGGCAATCAGCGCAATCGAGGCGACTACGTCCACGAACGAGTGGATGCCGTCCGCACGGAGGGCCAGACTACCGGAATAGACCGAGAGTCCCAGCTTTGCGACGATCAGCCCGGCGTTGACGGCAAGGGAGAGAAGGGCGACACGCAGGATGACGGAGTCCGGCGTCCGGTAAGATCCCGCCGCCTCCTGCACCTCTTCCTGCATACCGGATCGCCCCTTAATGCATTCCTTGGTGTGACGCTTCTATTAACCTAACCATTATGCCCTATTTGATGGGAAAGAGGGCACAGCAGCATCACGGCAGCCCCTCATGGCGGAGGATACGGATGGTACGGCTCTACATGCGTAGGTAACACGGGGTCTCAATGGCATCTTCGGGCAACGTAAGATGAACGGCCTCCTGATTCGTTTGAATTGCTTTTCTTTTTTACTCTTGTCTCCTCATGCATTTCTACCGTGGCCACGCCTGGCGGATTGTATCCACACCACAGATATGTCTTGTCCATCTTCGCAAAAATATATTAATAATATCGAAGCCAGTCCGAACGATTTGTATGGCACAATTTGAGGAGAAAAAAGAAATGATTCCCGAAAACCTGTACGTTCAAATGCAGAAGCAGATACTGAACATGCCCATGGATCAAATCAAGATGAAGGTGGAAGAGCTCAAAAAGATATGCCTGTGCCCCCAATGCCCTACGAACAACGACTGCGCGAAAAATGCAGGGGAACTTCTGTTCTGTTCCACCGGGCGCAGCTTCCACTGTATTACGGAAAACAAAGGATGTCTTTGCCCCGGCTGCCCGGTGGCCAATCAGATGGGACTCAAGTATCAGTCCTTCTGTCTTATGGGGAATGAAAAGGCTCAACGTTTCGATACGATGCTGAAGATGTGAGGGATGGTGTTTTCAGCACCATCTTACCCGGATATTGCTTTACAGACTGAGCCATCATTGGTTTTGGGTCTATTTATCATGCATGAGGCTGCATTGCCAGCGGCTTTCTCATTCGCTTTCATTGGAGTTCCATAGGTATTTCTGCTATGATCACACCCGGCAGTGCCGGCACGACGGTCCGGTAATAACCATTAATAGTAACAAGCGCTACGGTCCTCCGGTGGACCCGATGACTCATGAGAGGCAGGTTTTCACGGTCGGCCTGTGGATCGTGAAACCCGGAAAGGAAGAAATATTTGTGAAAAAATGGGAGGAATTTGCCCGGTGGTCTCTGGAAAACCTGGAGGGCAGCAGGTGGGTGTACATGGTGCAGGACCTGGAACAGAAAAACAGGTTCATCTCTTTTGGCCCCTGGGATTCTCTGGAGGCTGTTGCTGCGTGGCGACAAACTCCGGAATTCGCATCGTCCATAGCCGAACTCAGGGAGCTGTGCGACGAGGTGACGCCCGGGACGATGAAAGAGGTGGCCCACCTCACGCGATAACCCGTCGAAACGACGTACGGAGTGAGGAGATGCCGATGGAGACGATACGGTCGAAAGACGGAACCCACATCGCCTACGAGCGAAGCGGAACGGGGCCGGCCCTGGTTCTGGTGCACGGCACAACTGCGGATCATACGCGCTGGCAGACAGTCCTCCCGATGCTCGAGCAGACGTTCACCGTGTATGCCGTCGACCGCCGCGGCCGCGGCCAGAGCGGAGATGCGGCGAACTACGCCCTCGAGCGCGAGTACGAGGACATCGCCGCTGTGGTGGGTTCTATCCCCGGGCCGGTGAATCTGCTGGGCCACTCCTACGGCGCACTGATATCCCTCGAGGCGGCGCTCCGTGTCACGAACCTCAACAGACTCATCCTGTACGAACCGCCGATACCGGCGGGGGTGCCTATCTATCCGCCCGGTGCACGGGCCAGAATCCAGGCGCTCCTCGATGCAGGGGACAAAGAGGGGGTTTTGCTCGCATTTTACCGCGATGTCGTCGGGATACCGGAACCGCAGATCGCCATGCTGCGAAAGGAGCCGGCCTGGGCGGCCCGGGTTGCGGCGGCGCACACAATCCCGCGGGAATTCGCGGACGAGGACTATATCTTCGAGCCCTCGCGCTTTAAGAGCCTGAACGTCCCTACCATGCTCCTGGAGGGCGAGAACAGCCCGGAACATCTCAAGGCCGGCGCGGCGGCGGTGCATGCGGCGTTGCCGAACAGCAGGATCGTCGTCATGCCCGGGCAGCAGCATATCGCGATGAGCACGGCACCGGAACTGTTCGTGCGGTTAGTCACCGGGTTCCTGACGGAGCCGGACTAGCCATGCAGGGGTACGTTGACCGGGTCGGATTCAGACGCGCCTGAACGGCCCGGCCCATTTTACTCACCCGGTTTTGCACATACTTCCTTTCTCAGCTCCCATTTCCCATGCAACCGCACGCGGCTGCCGGTACGGGGGAAGAAAGTCTATGTATGAGACAGGCCTTTACTCTTCCATGGAAGATCGGCCCATAAAGGTCCTGGTCATCATGGGCAGCGCCCGGAAGGGAAACACCTACCGTGCAGCCGAGCGGATCCGCGAGATCCTCGAGGCAGAGGCAGCGGTGGAGTGGGAGTACGTCATGCTCGGGGACGTCGGCCTGGAGCAGTGCCGCGGGTGCTACACCTGCTTTGACCAGGGGGAGGAGTACTGCCCCATCAAGGACGATGCGGCTCTCCTCGAGCAGAAGATGCACGACGCGGACGGGGTGATCTTCGCCACCCCGGTATACGCGTTCCAGGTTTCGGGACTGATGAAGGTCTTCATCGACCGCCATTCCTATATCTGTCACCGCCCCCGCTTCTTCCGGCAGAAAGCGCTCCTCCTCACCACCGTCGGCGTGATGGGGGATAAGGACGTGCTGGACTACCTCAACGCGGTGGCCCGCATCTGGGGCTTCGAGGTCGTCGCCCGGGCGGGGATCGTCTCCCACGCAAAGATGGGCCCGCTCCCCGCCTACCGGCTGCGGGAGAACGAGGAGAAACTGCAGGCGGCGGCAAAGGCCTTCCTCGCCGCGCTCCGGAGGAAAACGCCGAGGAGGCCCGGGCTCTTCGACGTGATGGCGTTCCATATCGGCAGAGCGCCCTGCGACGAGCTCGGGGAATCGGCTCCCGCGGATCACGCCTACTGGGAGAAGCAGGGCTGGCTCGAGAAGGGGAGGCGCTACTACGTGGACGTGCCGGTCAATCCGGTCTACCATGCGTTGGGCACGGTGGCGGAGTGGTACCAGCGGCGCCGGGTGCGGAGGGATTTGAGGGAGGTGGGGTGAGCAAGGCGGAGGGTTTGGTTGCCACGAGCAAAACCGCCCTCCATCTAAAAATTACAGTCATCGATTAAAGTCGTGCAATCACAGACCAAGACTACCCCCCCAGTAAGATCCAATAAACCGATATATAATTTCTCCAAACATGCCACCATGTATATATATGGTTACGTGCAATTGCCATCTGTGAAGTACTATGGCGCGCGAACCCAAAACCTTCAAAGGCACTATGAGAAAGTGGGAAACCGGTGACGGGAGAAAGAAAGGACAATCTGAAAAAATGTTCGAAAATCTCATGGGCTCCGGACCTAAAAAAAGGAGAAAGTAGACGGTTTGTAGGACGAGATTTATGGCCCCTTCAATTTTTGATGATAGGACTGATGCAGAAAGGACACGGCAAGCACTTACTTCAGCCAAGCAAAGGAGAATCAAGGAAGCAGTAGGGAGCAAATGCGAACTATGCGGAAAGAAATATCCATTGCGCAATTTGAAGATCCACCACATCGTAGAAGTCCACACAGCATCGGGAAGTAAAGATCTAAATTCACCCGGAAATTTACTTGTTCTTTGTTCCATTTGTCATGACGACGTACATCATAAGCCGGTCCCAAAAACAAAACAGAAAGAGATCGTCAGGAAGAGATCTGAACATATAAAAAAAGAGATAAGTGCTATTCTGAGGGATAGAGCAAAAATAAATAGCACCTCTGGCACATCAGGCGTTCTGAAAACTCCGAGGATCGCTCCTGCTAAGATTAAACCCCTTGATGTGGATTTTCCAGATATGCTGGGAAGCAGCTCGTCTAAAAGGAAAACTCGAAAGAAGAGAGATGACGATTGGAGCATGTGGTAGGAGGATATCCCTTAGCCACATGTACTACCGTTCTTTCGCAAATAAAAGAAAACCTAACTAAATTACAAACAGAGGTTTTTCCATGTCCTTTTCACTTAAGACACTTAAAGAAATTCTACCCCAAGACATGAGAATGAGTAATTTTGTTCGCGATGAAAGAGTAAAGCCGTTCGCATCGTACACTGCAGTTTTGAGTTTCATTTGTGCGAACCTTGTAATGGTTTTCCTCTTTAACTACTTCTTCCAACTACCCACCCTACTTGGGTTGCTTTCGATTCCTCTCTATGTTCTGGGAATTATTGCATCATTTACAGTCATAAAAACCAGTTATTTTCTTAGGTTTAAAAATACAACAATAGAACGCGATGAAACAAGAGTGATATTACGGCTTTGTTGAATTCCTCCA
>NZ_DAFZ01000035.1:0-224 GCF_002498065.1 Methanoculleus sp. UBA208
TGAACCCGTGTACGGATTTCGAGGGGATATCGCGCTTGGGGGTGGGGCTGACGGGGAGGGGGGCTCGCCCCCCCCCCCTGTCTCCTCGCACCTGCCGATGTTCTTGCCTCACAGCCAATGTCGCGAGAGTGTTTCCCCCACCCCCCCGGCCTCCGGCCTCCTCGGCCGCACCTGCGGTGCTTAAACTCCGCTCCTCGAAACTCTGCGGGTTTCTCGAACTCCGT
>NZ_DAFZ01000035.1:524-41054 GCF_002498065.1 Methanoculleus sp. UBA208
CTGCGGGTTTCTCGAACTCCGTCCTTTCAGGACGTCGTTCTCCGGAGCGTCGTTCCCCGCCCCAGGGGGCGGGGGCAGTGCGTGGCGATAAGCGATGGTTCGGAGAACCGGAGCTAGAGCACCGAAGGTGCGAAGCCAATGGAAAGCCGTGCATGGGTTTGTGTACCCAGTCAGAGAACTGAAGCGGGAGAAGATCCGTTCCGGCAGTTTCGGGTAACACTCGCTGGTGTTTGATCTTAGTGTCCTGTTCTCTGGTGGGTGACTGCCGTTAGCCGATCGATTCGCCTCGACTTCACTAAAGAATCGTTAGAACCTTGGACAAAACGCGCAAAAAAGGCTAAAAAGAAAGAGTATCCTACTCAATCACAATCGCCGGCTTGAACGGCAGCGCCCCCGACGCCTTCGGGTGCGTGCTCGCGTCGGCACTCTGGACCGTCACCGGCACGCCGAACTCGTGCTCCAGGAACTCCCGAGCGCTCTCGAGGACCGCCTGCTCGTCGGGAGGCGACGCTGCGAGCTGCTTCACGAGATCGGGCGGCAGTTTCAGGACGAGTTTCGTGATCTGCTTCGCCGCGTCCGTCGCCTCGCGTCCGCGCTTGCGCATCTCCTCGTTCTGCATGATTTCACGCACCACCCTCGTTTTGTCGGCCGAGGCGGCGATGATCCGGAAGGCCTCGTGCTTCCAGGCCGGAGCGATGAAGAGGCTGATGGACGTCGGCTCCATCGGGATGAGCTTCACGATCGACTCGATATCCTCGACCGTCCGGGCGAGGAGCTCCTCGGCGAGTTCGATCTCCGGGCTGACCCGGGCTTCGTCCACCTCCGGCCAGGGGGCGAAGGAGACCATGCCCTCCCCGCCGAGCTCGGTCCAGAGCGCCTCACAGGTGAAGGGGATGATCGGGGCGAGCAGCCGCACCCAGGTGCGGCAGAGGTCCCGCATCACCGTCCCGCCGCTCAGGCCCTCGGGGAGGCGGCGGCGATACCACTTCAGGTCGGCCTCCACGCCGAAGAACGCCTCCTGCAACGCCTGCCGGGTCTGGAACGCATCGAGCGCTGCGGTCGCGCTCTCGATGCGGCGCTGGAGCCTGCTCGCGAGCCAAGCATCGATGGGGGAGGTCCCTTCGGCCTGCTTTGCCTCCTCAACCGTGTTCCAGAACCGCTCGATCTGTTTTTTGGTCGACGAGACGAGTTCGTTGCGCCAGTCGAAGTCCTGCCAGGGCTCGGCGCTTCCGACGAGGAACATCCGAACCGTATCGGCACCGAACTCCTCGAGGGCGTCCTCGAGCAGGAAGACGTTGCCCTTGCTCGACGACATCTTTGCCCCGTTCAGGAGGCCCATGCCGAAGACCACCATGCCCTGCGGCTGCAGTTCCGGCGGGAAAATGGCCCGGTGGTGGAAGAGCTGGAAGGTGAGGTGGTTTGAGATGAGGTCCTTTGCCGAGAACCGGTAGTCGTAGGGGTACCAGTAGAGGAACTCGCTCCTGATCCGATCGAGGGTCTCGCGGTCGACGGTCTCCGGGTTCCCTTCCCCGAAGAAGACGTAATCGAAGACCTCCGGCGCCAGGTTCTCCGCCGGGATGGCTTTCAGGTGATGGGCGATCGCATAGTAGGCCATGTAGATCGTCGAGTCGGAGAGCGGCTCGATGATCCAGGTCGGGTCCCAGGGAAGCTTCGTGCCGAGCCCCACCCGGCGGGTGCAGGCCCAGTCCTTCAGCCAGTCGACCGTCCGGTCGAACTCGGCCCTGACCTCGGGCGGGACGAGCGCCATCTCCCCGAGCTGCGTCTTCACCTGTTCCTTCCAGCACGGGTCGCTGTACTCCAGGAACCACTGGTCATGGAGGATCTTCACAAAGACCCTGCCGCCGCACCGGCAGACAACCTGACGGTTGTCGAACTCGTACATCGGGATGGAGCCGTAGCGCTCCATCATCAGCGCCGCCACATCGTCCCGGGCCTCCCGCACCGGCTTTCCGCCGTACTTCTCAAAGACCTTCCCGCGGGAGAACTCGGCGCTATAGACCTCCTGGGTGAGCGCCTCCATCCCGGGGTCGTTCTGGTCGCGGATGCCCGCCCGCTCGACCGCGTCCTCTGCCGGGATCTCGCCGTAACCCTCGACGGAGATGAGCGGGATCGGCCGGATGGACGTGTACTTCCCCTGCTGCTGCAGGTCGCGGAGCGCGATGTAGTCGAAGGGCGCGTGGGCCGGAACGCTCATGACGATCCCGGTCCCCATGTCCGGGTCGACGAACGTCGCCGGGAGGACGGGGACCTCGCCGGAGAGCGGGTGGGATACCGTCCGGTCGATCAGCGCCGTCCCGGGGATCTCCTCTCCCACGCGGACGTCGTGGTCCTGGAGGGCGAGTTTCGCTGCGGCCTCACGGCTTACGATCCACTCCTCGCCGTCAAGCTTCACCCGCACGTAGGTAATATCCGGGTTCACCCAGAGATTCGTCACGCCGTAGACCGTCTCGGGCCGGAGCGTTGCGCACGGGATCTTAGCATCGCCCCAGGAAAAGACCACCAGGGTGAACCTGAGAATCTCGGCCTTGTCGCCCTCGAGCAGGTCGTGGTCGCCGACCGGGTTCTCGCACTGGGGGCAGTACTTGACCGGGTGGGCGCCCCTGACGACGTGTTCGTCCTCGTGCAGGTGCTTATACTGCCACTCGATGAACTTGCTGTACTGCGGGTCGACGGTGATAAACCGGCGCCGCCAGTCGATCGAGAGCCCCGACTTCTGCATCACGCGCCGGTACTCTTCCGAGAAGTACCGGACGATCTCCATCGGGTCGGTGAACCGATCGAGGATGTCCCGCGGCACCCGGTAGAGGTCACGGTAGAGCCCGATCGTCTTTGAGTCACCGTTTGAGATCCTCTTCGATATCCCGATGACCGGGGTGCCGGTAACGTGGAACGCCATCGGGAAGAGAACCTGTTTTCCCCTCATCCGCTGGTAGCGGGCGAGGACGTCCGGTACGATGTAGGTCCGCCCGTGCCCGACGTGCATCGCCCCGCTCGGATACGGGTACGCCACGGTCAGGTAATATTTCTCTTTCTCTGCCGGATCGGCCTCGAACGCGTGCTCCCAGCGGGTGATGCACTCCCGTTCGTTGCCCTGCATGTCTAATCCGCTCACTCTAAGCCTCCAGATTCTGGTTCCTCGTGTTCGGCCCGTATCATACCGGCCGCAGCCGGATCGTCTCGCCCTCGTTGTAGCGCTTGATCATCTCCTGGGCGATCGTGCTGTTTTTGGCGAGGAGGATATCCCCCTCTTCGTTCACCGTTGCCGTGAAGAGATACTCCTTGCCGGCGAAGACGTCCACGATCTTGCCGCTGTTCTCGGGGGAGACGATCGTCAGCTGCTTCTTGTCGAGGCGGATCTTGATGCCGCCGGCGAGCTGCATCTCCTCCTCGACGTGCTTTTGCGCCTCAAGTTCACTCCTCGGCCGGATGTCGATC
Source organism: Methanoculleus sp. UBA208 (assembly GCF_002498065.1). Classification (GTDB taxonomy): domain Archaea; phylum Halobacteriota; class Methanomicrobia; order Methanomicrobiales; family Methanoculleaceae; genus Methanoculleus. The sequence continues at coordinate 3,981 of NZ_DAFZ01000035.1, forward strand.
CCGATACCGAGTTTGTTCACGATCGCCGAGACGTTCTTTCCGCCCTTCCCGATCGCCGCCGGGACGTCCTTGTCGTCGATGTAGACGACGGCCTTGTTGTCGCTGATGATGCGGACCTCGACCGGGCCGCTCGTGTACCGCCCGATCTCCCGCTGGACCTCTTTCTCGGCAACCTTCCAGGAGACGTGCTCCTCGGGCTCCTCCGCTACCGCCGGTGCCGCGATGACCGGAGGCTCCGCAGGAGCAACTGCCGGCTCTCCGGCGTTCCTCTTCCGGGGGAGCGGCATCACCAGGGTCTCCCCCTCGTAGCGGAATATCTCGATCTCGGGCTCCCGCCGGGCGTGTTCGCGGACGACGATCACCGGGCGGATGTGTGCATCGCCGGGCATGCCCTCCGGGGCCTTGATCGTCAGTTCGAGGTCGTAGATCTTCGTGATCGCTCCCTGAACGACATAGATGACGGTGTTGATGATCTGCGGCAGGATGCTGTAGTCCACGCGGTCGCAGAACCGCCGGAGGCAGTCGTGCACCTCCATGGCATGCACCACGCCGACCATGCCCATCCCGGCGAGGCGCATGTCGGCATAGACGCTGAAGTCCTCGTTCTTCCGGATCTCGTCGAAGACCACGTAATCGGGCCGGACGAGCAGGAGGGCTTCGGCGGTGTTCGTCATGCTGCCCTCGAGCGCCGTGTACTGGGTGATGTGGTCGGGCACCTGCAGGTCCCGCGGCGCCTCCATCGTTTTCACGACGAAGTCGTGGTCGGCAAGGAACGTCGCAAGGCTCTGGGCGAGCGTGGTCTTCCCTGCACCCGGGGGCCCTGCAATCAGGACGCCGCGACGGTTCCCGAGGATCCGCTGCTTGATCTCCGGCGCCATGTCGTAATCGTCGAGCGAGAGGTCCACGAGCGGCCGTACCGCCGTGATCTCCATCCCGTCCGAGAACGGCCGCCGGGCAATCGAGATCCGGAGCGACCCGATCTGGACGACCGTGATCCCCCGCTTCTCGAGTTCGATGAAACCGTCCGGGTCGCGTTTTGCCCGCTCAAGGAGTTCCTGTGCCATGGCTTTGAGCTCGTACTCGGTCATCGGCGCGTCCCGGAGGGTGACCAGGCGGGTCTCACGGAGTTTTCCGATCTTCGCCACCGGCAACGCCCGCTCCTTAAGAGTGATCGCGATCGTCTCCTCATCGAGGTACTGGTCGATCGAGAGCGGCGAAAAATCGCCTATTTGCGGCCTTAAGTAGGTGACATTGAGCCCTTTCGCTTTCGCCACCTCTGCCTGCACGAGGTCGCTCGTGATGAACCGGGCGTCATGGTCGATCGCGACGTTCCGGATCAGGGCGTCGATCTCACCTCCGCTGGAGAGTTTCACCTGGTCGAGGCTCGGGCGTTCTCCGGCAAACCGGAGTTCGATAACATTCTCCTCCGACATCCGGAAGAGTTCCTGGAGTTCCGTCAGGCCGGAAAATCCTATCTCCCGCCCCTGATTCGCCTGTGCCTCCAGTTCGGCGACGACGGCTTCCGGTATGATTATTGTTGCGCCCTTATATTCTCCGGTTTTTATCAGCGATGTTATGCGTCCATCTATCACGACGCTTGTATCGGGTACAATTTTCATAAAAAATCACCATAGTAATGAAGTCATTCACCCTTATTAGCGTATACCTTCTCCGGATCAAAGACCGTTCCGGCGATCTCCTCCCCCTCGACCGTCCGGTAGAAACACGAGGCATGGCCGGTATGGCAGGCTGCACCGGTCTGCTCCACCTCATAGAGGACTGCATCCTCATCACAGTCGACGAGTATGCGCGAGATCCGCTGGACGTGCCCGCTCTCCTCCCCTTTCTTCCAGAGTTTCCGCCTGCTCCTGCTGTAATAGTGTGCATATCCGGTGGTCCTGGTGAGTTCCAGCGCCTCCGCGTTTGCGTAGGCGAGCATCAGAACCTCACGAGTCCGTTTCTCCTGCACGATGACAGGCACCAATCCGTTTTTGAACTGTATCTCCATATTTATTCACGTTCCCGCGATTGTCTTCATGATTACAAAGAGGATATCTCCCATGAATAGTGCGGTCAGGAATCCCGCCGTGATCGGTATGATGAACGGAATGCCGTAGGATATCCAGACCTTGCCGGCCTTCCGGTAGAGGGCAAGTTCCCTCCGGTAATTTTCGGGATGCAGCCTGAGATCTTTCGTGTATAGCCGCCGCTCTCCCCGCACGATCTGCCCGAGCGACTCGGTAAATCCGATGAATCGCCGGACCAGCTGGCCGTCCTCTTCATCGATATCTTCCATGACAAAACCGAATTCGTTCTGGATTGCTTTCCCGTCGACCGGAAAGCCGAGGAAGAGGCAGGGTAACGGAGCCCGGTTCCCCTCCAGGAGGTTTTTCGCCAGTATTGCAACGGGTGCCGCGATATTGATGAGCACGGCATTGGTCAGTACGGTGAACGGGAAGAACCCGAGTGGCGGGGTACCGAAGTAAGGCTCGATCGGGAAGAACGGGGTGCACGCGGTGATGATGATGAGAGCATACGCATCCGCCCCCCCGAAGAGGTTGACAGCCTGGAAGAGGTAAAAGAATCCACAGAAGACCGCGACCAGGATGAGGTACCCTGCCGCCGCCTGCCAGCCTGCAAGAATGGTCAGTCCGTATACCCAGACGGCCGCCGGAATCGCGATCGCGAGTGCAGGACGCCAGGTTTTGTGGGGCACCCGCCGCTCTTTTGCGTCCAGGATTGACGCGTATATGAGCGTGACCCCTATCACAACCGCTGCAATCATGAGCGGGACAGCTACCACGGGCGGAAGAATCATGGGCAGGTACTTTATCCACCTTTTATCTCTTATCTCTGGCGATCGCTCTTTGCAGGGGATCCTGCCGTTTCGATCTGTTTTCCGGATGGATAAGGCATAATAAGATCCCTTCTCCCGTTAAAACGGTTTCAGGCTCCAGGATTCTCTGGCCGCATCTCTCGCTGCAGCCGGAATGCCTCCGGGAATTGCCGTCTGCAAACGGTCTCCTCTCGCCTTTCAGATACGCCGCTTTCACGAGAATAATTGCCAGAATTGAGATCGGATTATCACAAGGTATTAATAATAGCATACTGATGTGATATATTGTGATAGGGGCAAAATCCCCTTTCCGGCATACAAAAACTACCGAATACCATACCTGAGATGTGCATGGACATAAACGACCTTATGGGCGAGATCCTACGACAGTCGGCGTGCGAGGGGCGCTTCACTCTTGAAGAGTTGCTGCACTACGGCACCACTCATTCTCCGACCGGGATTGGGGCCTTCAAAGGGAAGAAGCATACGTTTTTCCTGGTTCTCTCCGGGGGCGAGCCGAATGGCGCCATGTTCGTCGACGAGAAGGGGACACTCTTCGGGGACTCGGCCATCCTGCACCTGACCGGAAAGGAAGAATTCGAGCTCTTCCCGGTGACGCCGCCGATTGCCGACGCACTGGTGTCACGGTGCAGGGTCTTCGACAAAAGCCACCTGAAGAAGAACGGCCGCCTCGATATCCCTACCGTCGGCACTCCTACCCGGCAGCGTATAGGGGTGCTCTGCCTGACCGTGCGCGAAGGCCGGGCGCCCCTCGCCGGAGCCCACGTTGCGATCCGAAAGGGAAAGGTCGTCATGACGAGCGATGTGACGGATTCCGAAGGAAGAGTCTGTTTCCGGCTGTTAAACGGGCGCTACATGTGCGTGGTCTCGGATCGGCTCGGAGAGCGGACGCGCAGCATCATCGAGTTCCATGAACCTCAGGTAGAAGCATGCATTGATATTGGGAGCACAGAGGATGAGAGCAGGTGAAGATGAAGAACGTGAATTGATAGCAGCGGTCAGGAATCTTCTCACACAACCCGGGAAACTGGAGACTGGCAATGGGGAAACCACGGTGGAGAGTGACGAACCCGCTTCGCCGTTCCAATCCGTTGAAGGGGAGGTGCAGGAAGACATTGAAGAGGAGGTGCGGGAAGAGGCGGACCTGGAAGCCACCGTGCCCGCTTCCGATGAGGACGACGAGCAACCGGAACAACCTCCGATGGAGACGCAGGAGGACGAGGGAGCCAGTTCGGACATCGATGTGGTGTCGGAATCGGAAAAAATCACCGATCAGCGTGCAGCAGGCGCCGAGAATCCGGTCCGGGCACTCCTCAGCCGGATCGGGCAGCACGAGAGGGGTGCCGGCGGGAAGGCCGCCCCTCCGCAGTCTGCGGCAGGAGATGTCGAGACAGAGCCGGAGACGCCGGCTTCTCTCTCCGGGCACAGTGCTCCTGCCGGTATCTTCGACCGGATGAAAGAGTGGCGGGAGGCCGATGAACCCGGCACCTCCGGCCCGAAGGGCTCCGGTGCGAAAGAGGCCGATGAGCCCGGGCCTGACGGAGACCTGGATGACGGCGTGGTATCGGTCGAGGAGCTCGGGAACCTGGCGGACCTGATCCTCCCGAAGAGTGCGACATTCACGGTCGATGAACTGAGCATCAACCGCAGCGAGCACAGTTTTAATTTCGTCGATAACGCCCGGGTCGTATCGGAGTTCGATGACCTTTTCTCCCAGGCCTTCTCCTCGACCTCGATTGCCGCGGCTGCTGCAGAAGTGGCGGTCCCTGCCGAAGAGGTTGTGCAGCCGCGGTTCGGGTTCTTGAAGAAGTTCCAGATCCCGAAAGTCGGGACGGTGGTCGAGGAGTACAACCCCTCGCTCCATGGACCGCTCGTCGACCTCACGATGCGGCCGTCGCCGGGACTGGAAGAGATCGAACTCTACCCGGTGAACGAGCCGTATGCCTACGTCCGGGTGACCTACGACAGCACGACGCACGAGTATACCTATAACGTCCTCGAGCCCGTGCTCACGCCCGCGGAGCAGGAACTCTTCAGTGAGATCAAGGAGCGCCTCTTTGAGACGCTCGACATCACCACCCGTGACCTCACCCGTGATGAAGCGCGGAAGGCGCTTCGCGATTCGGCGAACACGGTCATTGCCGATTACGGGATCCACCTTCCGCCCCTCGGGCGGGAGAAGATTCTCTACCATGTGGAGAAGGAGTTCCTCGGCGACGGCCTGATCGACCCGGTGATGCACGATAAGTACATCGAGGATATCTCCTGCGACGGCGTGAACAGTTACATATTCGTCTATCATACGACGTACGAGTCGATGAAGACGAGTCTGGTCTACCGCGACGCTGTGGAGCTCGATTCGTTCGTCACGAAACTTGCGCAGCGGGCCGGGAAGTACATCTCGATCGCCGAGCCTATGCTGGACGCCACGATGAGCGACGGGTCGCGTATCCAGATGACGCTCGGGGCGGAGGTGACCGCTCACGGCTCGACGTTCACCATCCGTAAGTTCCGGGAGGAGCCGATCACGCCGACGGACCTGATTGAGTGGCATACCTTCTCGCCGCTCGGCATCGCCTTCATCTGGCTTGCGGTCGAGAACGCCAAGTCCTGCATATTTGCCGGAGGGACGGCGTCCGGGAAGACCACGACGCTGAACGCCTTATCGCTGTTTATTCCGCCGCTCGCAAAGATCGTCACCCTCGAGGATACCCGGGAGCTGAAACTCCCGCACCCGAACTGGATCCCGAGTATCACCCGCGACTCGTTCTCGCAGGATGGACGGGGCGGGATCGATATGTACGAGCTTCTGCGTGCCGCCCTCCGGCAGCGCCCGGAGTACATCCTGGTCGGCGAGGTCCGTGGCAAGGAGGCCCTGACCCTCTTCCAGGCGATGAGCACCGGCCACGTCACCTACGCGACGATGCACGCCGACTCGGTGGCGAGCGCCGTCCACCGTCTGGAAAACCCGCCGATCGACGTGCCGAGGAACATGCTCTCTGCTCTCTCCCTGATGTCCATTCAGGTGCAGGCCCGGGTGGGCGGCCAGAGGATCCGGCGGAACAAGCAGCTCATCGAGATCCTGGACATCGATCCCCGGACGAACGAACTGATCACGAACGAGGTCTTCCGGTGGCATCCGGCGACCGACGAGATCCGGTATTCCGGCAAATCTTACATCCTCGAACAGATCATGGAAGACCGGGGCTGGAGCGAGGAGCGGATGCGTGAAGAGCTGAAACGGCGGCAGGAAGTGCTCGAATGGATGCGCATCAAGAAGATCTGCCACTTCCAGGACGTGAGTAAAATCCTGGTATCCTACTTCCGGGATCCGGAGACGGTCATCCAGCGGGTGCGGGCCGACCTCTACGGGGAGGGTGGTTCCGCATGAACAGCTATGAGCGGTTCTGCTTCAACCTGATCGGTCACGGCCTGAAGGAGAAGCGGGGGAACTACGTCAGCCTTCGAAACGACCTGATGGGTGCCCGGATGAATACGCCGTTTGAGGCCTACCTTGCGACCGCGTACGTATCCTCGGTCGGCGCGGGGCTGGTCGCCGCCGTGCTCATCGGGCTTCTGGCCTACCTCCTGCGGATTCCCGACATGATCGTCTATCGTGGAGCGGTCCCTGAGGTCTTCTACGCGTTGAACGACTACAAGATGCTGCTCGGCACCATCGCCATCACGGTCATCTCTCTCCTGATATTCGGGGGGATAACCTACCTGATCTTCCTCCTGTATCCCGGCATACAGGCCGGGGAGCGCCGCAGGAACATCGACGCCACGCTCCCGTACGCCATCAACTACGTCACCGCCATGTCTTCAGCCGGGATCACCCCCGACGAAGTCTTCCGGCTGCTTGGCCAGAGCAAAATCTACGGCGAGAGCGCCGTCGAGGCACGTTACGTCGCTCGTGAGACCGACTTCTTCGGGAAGGACCTTCTCGAAGCCCTGCGGACGGTCTCGCAGGCGACGCCGAGCGAACGGATGCGGGAGTTCCTGCAGGGGGCCGTTGCGAGCATCTCCAGTGGTAGCAACCTCACGGAGTATTTCCGCACCAAGGCCCACCAGTATACGCTCGAGAATAACCAGCAGCAGAAGTCGTTTTTAGAGACGCTCGGGCTGATCGCGGAGTCCTACGTTACCGCGATGGTCGCCGGCATGCTCTTTCTGATCATCCTGCAGTCGATCATGACGCTCATCTCAGGCGACTCGAACCTGTTCTTCCTCTACATCATCATCTACCTGCTCGTTCCGTTCGGGAGCACGATGTTCGTCATCCTGATCAGTTCCATGACCCCGGAGGTGTGATATGGGATTCAAAGACATTTTCGATGACTTTTTAAACAGAAACCGCACCCGGGACGGCGCTGCGCCGGAGGACGTGCCGGCGCCCGATCCGTTTGAGGAGCAGGAGCAGGAGATCTTCGGCAGGATCGAGAACTGGCGGAAGTATCAGGACGGGTTCTACCGGTTCCTCAAACACCCGCTCCAGGTGATAATGGCGGAGCCCGCCACCGTTCTCTTCATCTCCGTCCCGGTGGCGCTCCTTCTCTTTATCGGCGGGCTCGCGAGCATGGTGCTCTCCTACGGCGTCAGTGTCCTCTTCACGACGACGATGATCGACGACGTCTTTGTGTTTGCGCTCCTCATCGCCATCGTGCCGCTCGCAATCCTCGACCTCAAAGAGTCGCTGCGTGTATCGAGCATCGAGGCGTCCCTCCCGAACTTCTTCCGCGACGTGGCGGGGATGAATGATTCCGGCATGACCCTCCCGCACGCCATCCACATGGTCTCGGAGGGCGAGTACGGGTCGCTCACGCCGCATATCCGCAAACTCGATACCGAGATGTCCTGGGGCGTCCCGTTCGTGGAGGCCATCCGCCGGTTCGGGAAGGCGGTGAATACACCGCTCGCGGAACGGAGCGTCGATCTCATCGCCCACGCGAGTTCCGCCGGCGGCGACGTGAGCGAGGTGCTGCGGGCGGCGGCGCACGACGCCTACGAGTTCTTCAACCTGAAGTCGGAGCGCAAAAACGGGATGATGATCTATATGATCATCGTCGTTATGTCGTTCTTCGTCTTCCTCTTCGTCATCGGGGTGCTCTCGAGCACCTTCCTGACCACCATGGCGGAGGCGGGCGAGGCGGTCGCGGCGTCGGGTTCGAGCCAGGCGTTCATAGGCACCGTGGACCTCTTCCTCTACAACCGGCTCTTCTGCCACGCCGCACTGATCCAGGGATTCTTCTCGGGGCTTGCGGCAGGCGTCATGGGCGAAGGCCGGGCGCTCGCGGGGCTGAAGTATTCCGCGATCATGGTGCTGATTGCCTGGTTCGCGTTCCGGTTCTTTATCTGAAGGGCCGGGGCGGAATTTCTCTTTTTACAAAATTAAGCAACGAGCGGCTGAAAATCTTCTCACATGCCTCCAGCCTTGCTCATCGAAATTGCCGGGCACGGATTTCCATGGGAAGTCACACCTCCGGTGCTCCAGCTCCGTTTCACAGAAACGTCGCTTATCGCGATTGGGGGAACGACGCGTGCCCGAAGGGCAGGCGGAGTTCGAGCACCGGCAGGTGCGCAGTCCCCACGGTCCACTGTACAGGACTTCCTTGGTTCTACCCCTCACCCTTGCGAAGGTGGTTTACCCCGCCATCCTCTCCGACGCCCCCTGTTCTCCTCATCTCGCCCGTTCTTCACCTGTCCGGTGCGCCATTCGAAACCCTTCGGGTATCTCGTGCTCCGGCCCCGCACCTAACGGTGCTCCTGCTCCGTTCCTCGAAGACCTTCGGTCTTCTCGAACTCCTGTCCTACGGACAGTCGTTCATTGGAACGTCGCACCCTTCGGCCCGTCGCAACTCGAAAACGCTTCGCGTTTTCTCAAGCTCCGGACGTTCCGTCCGTGAAATATGCTAGAATCGCATCCATATCCACGTGCTCCTCGAAGTGCCGGGCCAGGTCGTCGTAGGATGCCGCGGCCCCGAGAGCGGAGCTCTCCGCCGTCACCGGCTCGAACGGCACGCCACACCGCTCCGAGAGGTAGGCGAGGAGGGCGTTTGCCGCACCGGGGTTCTGGAAGAGGCCGTGCATGTAGGTCCCGAAGACCAGGCCGTCGGGGGTCGCGGCCCCCTCCCCGTCGAACGCCTCGGACAGCCCTCCCCGCTCCGTCTCGCCCATGTGGATCTCGTAGCCGTCCACCTCCCCCATCGCGGGGAGGATGGGGCCGGGCCCGGTCGCCCGCCGCCGTACCTGCACCGTCGTCTTGCGGTAGCCGGTAAAAGCCGTGACGACGTCGAGGAGCCCGAATCCCTGGTGCTCAGCAGGGGTCCCCGACTCGATGCCGGCGTCAGCGATGCGGCTCCCGAGCATCTGGAAGCCGCCGCAGATCCCGATGATGGGAACCCCCCGTTCCCGGGCGAGCCGGAGTTCGTCGCCCACACCGTGGCGGTTCAGCACGGCGAGGTCCTCCACGGTGTTCTTCGTCCCCGGAAGGATGATGCAGTCGTAGTCCGCGAGCGATGCGCCGGGCAGGACGTAGTCCACCGTGGCGTGCTGCTCGAGGAGTTCGAAATCGGTGAAGTTCGATATCCGGGGGAGGCGGAGAACGGCGATCCTGACCGGCTGGCTGGCCGGTCGCTGTCGTTTATCGGCGATCGAGAGTGAGTCCTCGCTCGGGAGGGGGATCTCCGCATACGGGACCACCCCGAGCACCGGGACGCCCGTGAGTTCCTCGAGTTTTTCGACGCCTGAGGTGAAGAGTTCCGGATCTCCCCGGAACTTGTTGACGATGACGCCGGCGACGAGTGGCCTGATGTCCTCCGGCAGGAGGGCGAGCGTCCCGTAGACCTGGGCGAAGACCCCGCCCCGCTCGATATCGGCGACCAGAACGATGGGGAGGCGGAGCGAGCGGGCGAGCCGGATGTTCGCGATGTCGCGGTCGTAGAGGTTCACCTCCGCCGCTCCCCCGGCACCTTCCACCACCACGTTCCCGAAGCGTCTTTGCAGCCGTTCGAAGGCAGCGACGGCCTCTGCAAGAAGCGCATCGGTCTCCCTGTAGTAGTCCCGGATCTGCACATCCTTATATGGACGCCCGAGCAGCACCACCTGCGAGACCGCGTCGCCCTTTGGTTTGAGGAGGACAGGGTTCATATCGGCCTCCGGTTCCACGCCGGCCGCAAAGGCCTGGACCGCCTGGGCAATCCCGATCTCGCTCCCGTCGCCCGTGACATAGGAGTTGAGGCTCATGTTCTGGGATTTGAACGGCGCAACCGGGATTCCGCGCCGGTAAAGCGCACGGCAGAGCGCCGCCACGGTCACGCTCTTGCCCACGTGGGATGCAGTTCCGAGCACGATGAGAGACATTGCTGGCAGGAGAGTTGGGCACGACGGATTATTAAGGGCGGGGTTTCATGGTGTTGTATGGAGTTCTTCCCGCAAGCCCGCCTCCTCCTGGAACGCCGGTACCTCCTCCCGGGCGAAGCGCCGCACGGCCTCTTCTCCCGGGTCGCCGGCGCCGTGGGCGGGACGGCACGGTCCCGCGAGTTCTTCTCGCTCCTCTCGGACCTCCTCTTCCTCCCGAACTCCCCGACCCTGATGAACGCGGGCACCCCCGCCGGGCAGCTCTCGGCCTGCTTCGTCCTGCCCGTCGAGGATACCCTCGAGGGGATCTTTCGAAGCCTCGGCCACATGGCGCTCATCCACCAGTCCGGGGGAGGGACAGGGTTCTCGTTTTCCCGTCTGCGGCCCCGCGGCGATGCCGTCAACGGGGTCACGGGCGCCGCAACCGGGCCGGTCTCGTTCATGCGGGTCTTCGACGCGGCGACCGGGGCGGTCAGGCAGGGCGGCCGCCGGAGGGGAGCGAACATGGGGGTGCTCGCGGCCTCTCACCCCGACATTGAGGAGTTCGTCACCTGCAAGCGGGCAGGAGGTTTTCCGAACTTCAACATCTCCGTCGGCATCGATGCCCGGTTCTTCCGGTGCCTTGAGAGGGGGGAGGATTACGACCTCGTCAACCCCCGCGACGGTACGGTCTGGCGGAGCATCGACGCCGGATCGCTCTGGCGTCTCCTCGCCGCATCCGCCCGTATCTCCGGCGAACCGGGCGTGCTCTTCCTCGACGAGATCAACCGGAGAAACACCACCCCGCACCTCGGCCCCATCGAGGCGACCAACCCCTGCGGCGAGCAGCCGCTCTACCCCTACGAGAGCTGCAACCTCGGAAGCGTCAACCTCGCCCGGTGCATCAAAAAGCACGACCTCGACGAAGACCTGCTCGCAGCAACGGTCCGGTGCGGCGTCGACTTCCTCGATGCGGTCATCGATGTCAACCGCTTCCCGCTGCCCGAGATCCGGGAAAAAACCCTGACTACCCGGAAGATCGGCCTCGGGGTAATGGGGTTTGCGGAAGCGCTCATACGCCTCGGAATACCCTATGAGTCGGAGGAGGCGCTCCGGTTTGCCGGGAGCCTGATGGAGGGGATCCAGACGGCGGCACGGGAGCGGTCGGAGGAGATTGGGGCACAGAAGGGGGCGTTTCCGGCGGTTGAGGGCTCGGTCTTCTCGGGGGATATGCGCAACGCCACCGTCACCACCATCGCTCCCACGGGCTCGATCCATCTCATCGCCGGGACGACGAGCGGCATCGAGCCGGTCTTCTCGTTTGCCTACGACCGGACGATCGACGGGCAGCCGGTCAGCATCGTGAGCGATCTCGTCGCCGAGTTCCTGCCGAAGACCGCCGGCGGGAAGGATGTAGCGGAGCACGTCCGCCGCTACGGGACGGTCGTTGGCCTCCCGCTGGATGACCATACCCGGGACCTCTTCAAGACGGCGATCGAGATCCCACCGGGCCACCATGTGCGGATGCAGGCCGTGTTCCAGAAGCACGTGGATAACGCCGTCTCAAAGACCGTGAATCTGCCGGAGAGTGCAACCGTCGATGAGATCGCCCGTGTCTTCTCTCTCGCCCACGACCTCGGATGCAAGGGCACCACCGTCTACCGCTACCGGAGCAGGCCGGACCAGATACTCTCCCTGGGGTGCGACGTCTGCCGTATTGACGGATAGCATACCAAATAATATATAACGAGAGCTGAAAGGTACATGCAATGAACGGTGGGATATGTCCGACTTGCGGACTGCCAAAGGAACTGTGTATCTGTGAAGAAGTTGCCAAAGAACAGCAGAGAATCAGCGTAAAAATCAATAGGCGCCGGTATGGAAAGGAAGTCACAGTCATCGAGGGCCTCGACCCCTACGACATCGACCTCGAAGACCTCTCGAAATTCCTGAAAGCGAAACTGGCCTGTGGCGGCACGGTCAAGGACTCCTCGATCGAGCTGCAGGGCAACCATCGCGAGCGGGTGAAAGACCTGCTCGCCCAGAAAGGATACAACATGGAAAATATCAGTTGACCGGGTTGTCCTCTATAGAGGACCCGGACACTTTTTTTTACCGAAGACGATTGCACGGGGAGCGCAAACCCTCTCCTCGGGGAGGTTGCACCATGTCCGGGCCGGCAGACACTATAATCAGCAGACACGTACAATATTGGGAGTGGACGACCTATGGTAATGAGATGTTCGTTTGCGCTCGATCCCGACCTGATGGAGCAGATCGATCAGTTCGCCAGGGAGCATGCGTTCGACCGGAACGAGGCGATTCTCGAGCTGATCGAGGCCGGTCTTGCCTGCAAGGACGGGGGCACGCCGACGGTCCGGCAGCAGCGTTCGTTTGAAGAGTTGAACCGGCTCCAGCAAGAACTTGAGGACGTCAAAGAGGTCCTTACCGAGCTCCGCAACGAAGTCCGGCTGGTCCACCACACGATCGAGACTGACTGGAACAAAGAGGCGAAGGGCGTTCCGTTCCAGACGAAACACCCCTGGGAGTTCTGGCGGAAGTGATCCGTCAACTGATGATATTCGCGATGCTCCGGAATCCTTCGCCGGAGAGGTCGTCGCAGACGACCGCTTCAACCTTCGCCATATCGATGTTGGGGGCATCGCGGCACCGGCTGCAGTAGGCCCGTGCCGGCGACGGGAGTTCTCTTCCTTTGACCACGACAAGAGCGGAGTGGACGCAGAGCCTGCACCGGTCGACGGGAACGGTCTCTTTTACCGTACACTGTACCCGCCCCCGGACGACCGCAAGACGCCGGGCCTCATTCATAAGATTCGACCCGGTAGCCCGCACGACCGAGAGCCGCGGCGACCTCGGTCCGCCAGGCGATATCGTCGTCGGTCGTAAGTGGCACGACTGACTCTTCCCAGCACCGGCGGAGATCTGCGTCTTCGGTGGCGAGGCTCCTCCTCCCCTTCACCTTCCCGGCCTCCCGGCCGTCGGGGGCGAAGATCCGCATGGCACAGCAGACGTAGGACCGGCAGATTACCGGGCGGCTGTCGTGGACGGTGCAGACGTACTTCCCCTCCTCTCCCGGGAGGGCCCGGAGAAACGGGCACCAGGACGGGTGCGCATCGTTTTCGGCGGTGTCCCTGAAGGCATCGAGGAACCGCTCCTCGACCCGGGCGCGAAACGTGCCGCCGACGATCTTCTGCCGACAGAGGTAGTCCCGGCTGGTGAGCCTTTTTTCGATCTCAATGAGCTCGCCGCCTGCGTGCATGCAGCACTTCCCGCAGAGCGTACATTCGAACGCCGTCATCGTCTCTGTAGAGTCTTCGCGCAACGATGAATAAAGGTTCGGGAACATCCGCCCGCATTCATCCCAAGGGTTAAATCGATACGCACACAATGGAGTGGCATGAAGGTGTGTATAATGTGCGGAGGGGAGGGCACACGGCTCCGCCCCCTCACATTCGGGCGTCCTAAACCCTGTATTCCGATCGTCAACAAACCCTCGATCCAGCACCTGGTCTCACACCTCGCCAACCTCGGTTTCAACGACGTGGTGATCACGCTCGGCTACATGAGCGAGGCCATCGAGGAGGCCCTCGGGGACGGGTCGCTCTTCGGGGTCAACGTCACCTACGTCCACGAAAAGACGAAACTCGGGACGGCGGGCAGCGTCAAGAACGCCCAGAAATACCTTGAGGAACAGCCGTTCCTCGTCGTCGGCGGCGACCACGTGGTGAGCCTGAACCTGCTCGAGTTCTACCGCGAGCACCTCGCCAACGACTCGATCACAACCATCGGGCTCATAAGCATCGATGACCCGACCGAGTACGGGATCGCCGAGATCGACGCGAACTACCAGATCAAGCGGTTCAAGGAGAAACCGAGCCCGGGTGAGATCTTCTCGAATCTGGCGAGCACCGGGATGTACGTCTGCGACCCCGATGTATTCGACCATATCCCGGCCGGCGAGAAGTTCGACTTCGCCCGAAACCTCTTCCCCGAACTGATGGAGGGGGGCTACCCCCTCAAAGCCTGGCTTGCCCGCGGCAACTGGTCGGACGTGGGGAGCCCGAGGTCGCTACGGGAAGCAGAGCGGTGGAAACTTCAGGATATCGGGTTTACGAACATTTCCGGCGACCTTTACATCAAGGGCGCCCGTATCATGGGCCCGGCACAGATAGGAAGCTGCGTCTCGGTTGCGGCGAACTCCCGGGTGATCGGGCCGGTCTCGATCGGCGCCGGGACGATCATCGAGGAGAACGTCGTCATCGGGCCGTACACGAGCATCGGGGAGGGGTGCATCATCAAGAACAGCGCGAAGATCTTCTCCTCGTCCATCTACAACCGGGTGGTGATCGGCAGGGAGAGCACCGTCAGCGGGAGCATCATCGACAACGATACGCTCATCGGTGGCGGGTGCAACATCGAGCACGACACGGTCATCGGGCCGCGTGCGGTGCTGAAAGGCGGCGTGGTCGTCCATTCCGGGACCCGGCTCTGGCCGGAGGTGATCATCCCGGAGGGGACGATTGTCAAAGAGCATGTCCTGAACGAGGACTTCGATACCCGGACCGAGGGGTCGTAGGATCCCGGCACCCCCGGTCTCTTTTTACCCGCAAAGATTCTCCCGCGGGCATTTTCTCCGTAACGTGCCGGCGGAGCGTGGCGTCAACCTGCTTCAGACCCTGATACTCAGGACGATGATATCCGAGCCGTCGACTCCGTGGACCATGACCGCGACGTCCACCGGCGTGCCGTTGTTCAAGACCCCGGTCCCCGTCCAGGCAGCCTGCGATCCTTTGGCGGCCGAAAGCCCCCCGGGCGGGTCGACCGTCGCGGCAAAACCGCCTGCGGTGCACGCGGAGGCGTTGGAGACGTCGACGCCGTTCATGAAGACCGAGAACGGCGCACCGGGGTCGAGCACGGAGGCGGGAGGCACCTCGCGAACGGTGAGGACGAGTGTATCGGGTGCGGTGCGTTCGACGGAGATGGCGGTCATCATGCTCACCGTTGTTCCGGGGTTCAGGTTCATGTCGATCATCCCGGCACCGAGCATCGCGTGGGCGGCGAGCGGGGGAAGAACCGCAACGACGAGGATGATGGCGGCCGTGGAGCAGAGAAACAGTCGCGATGCCGCGGCACCGTCTTTCGGCCCGGCCGCTCTCTCCCGGAAGAACGAGACGACGAAGGCCCCGAGGGCGGCAAGGGCCGCCATAATGAGGGCCATGGCGAGGAGGGAGAGAGCGTGGTTCGCGAGGGTGTCATGGGCCAGAGAGAGGACGTCGGAGAGCCCGGCGGCGTATCCGTGCCCGAAGGCCGCTGTTACCATTGAATACATCTCGAGGACGAGAAATGCCGTGAACCCGGCGATCCCGCCCGCTAGGACGGCCGAACCCCTCCTCGTCCCGCCCTCCCGCGAGAGGGCGGCCGGGAGCATCCCGGCGAGGAGGAGGGAGAGAATGCCGAGCATCAGGTTCTGGAACGTGCCGATGGCGTCGAAGAGTCCGTGGTTGTAGCAGGCGATACCACCCCAGCACCATGTATGGAATAGGTCAGGAGCACCAGCAGTCCGCCGCCGGCGAGGCCGGCGATGAGCGAGGCGGGGAGGAGGCGCTTGAGGTTCCGCAGGGTCGTATGAGAATCAAATGCCATGGCACTGCACCGGACCTGATATTATCGACGGCTGCCTTTACCTTTCCGAAATTTATCCGGTGGTAATGTAGCCTGCGGCGATCCATCTGGAGACCGGAGCGGGGACCCGAAGCAGCCCGGTAAGAAAAAGAGTTTGCTTACCCGTGCCGCACGAGCCGGTGCGTCAGCGCGACGAGGGGATGGCGGGCGTAATCGAGCACTTTGATGTCGTCGAGCGTCTTTAAGTTCAGCGTCCGGGCGGTCCGCTCCATCCCGAGCTCGATGTTCTCCCTGACCTCGATGATGTAGGTGTCGAGGTTCGCAATCCCGAGCCGTTTTGCCGCGATCGCCCGGTGGTGCCCGTCGACCAGGATCCAGCGGCCCGGCCGCCGGACCACGATCAGGGGTTCGGCGAGCCCCTTCTTGATCTCGTACATCCTTCCTTCAAGTTCGTCCTCGTAGATCTTCGACTGGGTGGGCAGGAGGTCGTCGATCGGGACCGACCCCCGTTTCAGGGTCGGTTCGACCCCATAGAGTTTTTTCAGGGTCTCGATGAACTTGAAGACCTTCTCCGGCGAGACGTGCTCGATCTGGGACCTGATGACGTCGGAGTTCGACATGATCCCGATGAGTTCGTTTTTCTCGTTGACGACCGGGAGTTTCTGGATGCCGGAGCGGAAGATGACGCGGGCTGCGTCGTTCACGCTCATGTCGGGGTCGGCGACGATGAGGTGGCGGGACATCACCTGCTCTATCGGCGTCGACGGATGGGCAAAGAGAAGGTCCCGCGCCGATATGTAACCCACCACCTCTTTTGAGTTCTCCACGACCGGGAAGCCGTCGTGATGCGTATTTTTTATTGCTTCGATGACGTCCCGGACCGTTCCGTGTGCGTCGACGGTGACGACGTCGTAGGTCATGTAATCTTTGACCTTCTTTTTATCCATCATGATAGTGTCACGCTGGCCCGACATGAACTATTCGGTTGAAATAGGTATCGGCATGAAAAATAGGGTTATTCGATGGGGATCGTGGTCCCGGTCTCGGTCGGCGCTTTCTTCAGCCGGACCTCGAGAACACCGTTCTTAAACGTTGCGGCGGAATTCTCCTCGGCCACTTCGGCCGGAAGCAGCACCGTGCGGCTCATCTGGCCGTAGACACGTTCCCGCATGAAAAAGTCCCTGGTCTCCTCCTCGGTCTCGCCCGTCCGCCTGCTGGTGATCTCCAGGTGCTGGGGATCGATGAGCCGGACGGCGACGTTCTCTTTCTCGACGCCGGGGAGGTCGGCAACAACGATTACTTCGTCCTCGTGGTCCCGGACATCCACACGGAAGTCGCGGACTGCCGGAACGACGCGGCCCCTGACCTCTTCTCCCCGTGCGCCGATTCCTCCGAGCATGGACTGGAACCTGCTCTCCATCTCGGCCATTAGGTCGTCGAAGTCCTGCCATATCGTGCGATACGGCCCTCGTTCAATTCTTGCCATTGTAATCGCTCCTATCTACTGGAATTGTCCCGAGGCGAGCAGGTCGCTCCGGGCTAACCATAAGGTAGTGTTGCCAAGATATAAATTTATTCCCTGGTGCTCCCCCTCCCCCCGGAACAATATCATTTTATTTCACCAAACGGCGATTATACTCGTAATGAAAAAGACACAGCAGAAGACACCGAAGAGCGACACTGCGCCATGGATGAAATGGGCGTATGTGGGAATCGCCCTGTTCGTGGCGGTGGCCATGGTGGGGACGTACCTCGCCCCGATGTTCGAGAAGAAGCCGACCGCCCAGGTAGGAAATATGGCGGCGATCGGCTACACCATTCTCGACGAGGACGGGCGCCCCCTCATCACGACCGACCAGAACCTCCTCGCAAGCGAGTACGAGAAAGGGAACGTCGTCCTCCTGACCCACGGCCTGGAGATGCCCGTCGGCGGACAGGTCTCGGGTGAGAACATCGCCGTCATACCGGTCGTATATCCCGAGATCACCGGCTTCTCGGGCTTCGGGCTGCTGGGCTTCGAGACCAACGCTATCTCCGTGGGGCTCGTCGGGATGCAGGCCGGCGAGACGAAGACCATCAGTTTCTCCTACGGGACAAACGACCTCGAGATGAACCTGAGTGAAGAGGACGCAAACGGTATCGGTCTCAACTTCACGGAGACGAAAGTGGGCGATCTGGTCCCGCTCGGATTGACGGCGTCGCCGGATGTCCCTCTCGGCAACGAGACCAACGAGACCCCGGCACTGCGCTTCGGGGAGGTCGTCGACAAGACCGACGACTCACTGGTCATCATGCACCGCTACGGCAGCGCCCGGGTCACGCTCAACGGCATAACGGGGTGACGGCACCCCCACAGTTTTTTATAGTCTCCCTGCTTCCTGCCATATATGGCGATAAAAGTGATAAGTTTCTACCAGGAAGGGTGCATGGGGTGCGAGGAGCAGGTCCCGATCCTTCGCGAGGTGGAGAAGGATCTCGGGATCGAGATAGAGGAGATCGATGCCGTGAAGAACCCGGAGTATATCAAAACGTATAACCTCCGGGTGACACCGACAACCCTCGTCCTCGAGGGCGACGAGGTCAGGGAGCGGATGGAAGGGCTCGTCCACCGTGAAGACCTCGAGGCCGCGATCCGGCGCCACCTGCAGAAACCCCTGCCCCGGTGAGGGGTCACCGCCTCTGGTAGCGGCCTTCGAGATACCCGTAGATCCGCTTCACCCTGCGGGCCACCGTCTTCCAGCCCTCTTTTCGCATGACCGGGCCGTCGCGGAGTTTGATGTGCGATATCCGGATCCGCCGGCCTGCGAAGGTGTAGGTCTCCCCGACGACGAACTCGTCCTCGCCGTCGGCGGTCTGGTAGAGCGGGAGGGTCGTGCGCCCGGTGTGGATGGACGCCTTCACCACGACCTGCTCGATCCCGCGGGTCCAGAGGGCCGTCACTTCGCCGGCCGCCGCCCGGCGGACCCGCTTTGCTCCGACCTCGATGCCGGTGACCTCGACCCCGAAGACCTCGTCTCCGCACTCCGCGGCGATCTGGTCTCCGAGGGAGACGACCTCGTCCTCAAGCATCTCGACGGTGCAGACCATCGATTCGGTTTCATGGCTCACGATGGCTTTGACGGTGAGGATCTCGGGTTCGGGCGGCTTTGGAATTCGGTGGACCTGGCCGCACTCACTGCACTGCACCACCAGTTCGGCGGCTTCCCGGAGAATCTGGTGTTCGCACTCCTCTTTACAGACGGGGCAAACGATGCTGATCATTCATTAGCAATAGAATCCCTCTCCTAATAAGCATGAAGGCGAGAGATATCGTGCGGGCACGGGGGCACCCGCTGGTCCGGGGAACCCACCCGACGACGTTTGAGGTGACGAAAGACGAGACGCTGACCGCTGCCGGCGACTGCATCATCGGCGTCGCCGCCGACAGGGGCGCCGCCGACCTCGATCCGGGCTTAAAAGAGCTGCTCCGCGACGATCGAGCGGTGCTCACGACCCGTCTTACCGCGGGCGGCGAGACCGTCGAGGTCCGCTCAAGGGGCAGTGCGGCGTTCACCCTGGACCACCCCGCCGACCTCGTCTGGCGGCGGAGCGACTTCGTCTCGGACCGGACCGTGGGCATCCGCTCCGACCGGGTGGCGGCGACCCTCCCCCGGGAGTTCATCGAGGCGCTCCGGCGGGGGGAAGAACTGGTCGTCGAACTCGAGGTGGAGATCCCCCCAGGGTTCTGAACGGGACCCATCACCGGGCGTCCCGCATCCCGTCCCGGATCTCGCCGAGTACCAGTACGCCGATTCCGAGGAGCAGAACGATCGCGAAGAGCCCGACGATCAGGACCACTCCCGTCGGGAGACCGCCGAGGAGATCCAGGATCGCGACGACGCCCACAGCAAAGATCGTCATTACCGCCCACGTCTTTTCGTCTACCATGATGCACGGTGCGCCGCTCTGTGCCATATACGCTTTGAAAGGAGTTCGCGTTCACGACCGGTTCCCGAACGCGCATGCACCCCGTGATGCCGCCGGGGATAGGTTTATGCATTCACGGTGCGGGGAGACAGGTGAGGCATGCAGCCGTTCACCCCGGTGCTCGAAGACCTCCTCGAAGACCTGGAAGAGCTCGACCGCCGTCTCCGCCCGCGCAGGGCGGGTGCTGGTGCTGTTCCCGCGGAAGACCTGCTCCTGCAGAAATCGCACCTGGCCGAGATCTACGGCCTCGTAGACGCGCTGATCGCCGGCATCCGGAGCATCGACACCGCATACCGGCGATACCGGGACCGGTTTGCCCGTTTCCCGGCGGGGTGCCTCTGCACCGGGGCGGACGGCGTCATCCTGGAGGCGAACCGGGCGGCAGGCGCCCTGTTCGGCCGCGCTCCCGACCTCATGCAGGGTGTCTCTCTCGATACGTACCTGCGTCCGGAGTGCGTCCCGGCGTTCCGGTCGGCGGTTGCGGCGCTCGGCCGGGGTGAAGAGGTCCCGGTGCAGGAGTTTTCACTCGCCCGGGCCGACGGCACCGCCACTCCCGCCGCCGTGGCGGTCTCGACCTTATACGACCCCGGCAGCGGTGCGGCCGAGTTCCTCTGGGCGTTCTGCGATATATCAGGGCAGAGAAGGGTTGAAGAAGCCCTTCGGGAGAGTGAAGAGCGCTACCGGGGACTGACCGAGAACATCAGCGACGCCTTCCTCGCCATGGACCGGGACGGCCGTATCGTCTCCTGGAACAGGGCGGCCGCCCGTCTCTCGGGCAGCCCGGAGGAGGAGGCCGTCGGAAAGAGCATCTACGACCTGTTCCCGCAACTCCGAAACGAGGAGGTTGCCGGGTTCTTCCGGGAGGTCACGGAGACCGGCAGGCCCGGCGTGAGCGAGTGCGGGTTCCGCCTCCACGGACAGGACCGTATCTTTGAGGTGCGTGCCGTCCCCACCCGTGCGGGCATCTCCGTCTACCTCCAGGACATATCGGCCCGCCGCGAAGCCGAAGAGGCTCTCCGGCGGAGCGAAGAGCGGTGCCGGATGGTCGTGGAGAGTCAGGCCGAGATGATCTGCCGCCGGCTTCCCGACGGCACCATCACCTTCGCGAACGACGCCTACTGCCGCTACGCCGGCATCCCGTGCGAGGACCTCATCGGGCGGCGGTATGCTCCCACCGTCCCGGCCGACGACCAGGACCGGGTCCGGCAGAGCCTCGCCTCCCTCACCCCCGACCACCCGGTATCGACGGTCGAGCACCGGGTGATCATGCCGGACGGCAGGGTCCGGTGGCAGCAGTGGACCAACACGGCGTCCTTCGATGACGAAGGCTCCGCTGTCGAGTACCAGTCGGTGGGCCGGGACATCACCGATGCGCGGATGGCGGGGGAGGCGCTCCTCCTCGCGAACCGGAAACTCAACCTGCTCTCCGACGTGACCCGGCACGATCTCCTGAACCGGCTCAACGTGCTCTCCGGCTATCTCGACCTCTTCCGGGAGCGGACGGACGATCCGGAACTGCTGGAGTACTGCCGGAAGGAGGAAGAAGCCATCCGGGACATCCGGCGCTATATGGCCTTCACCGCGGAGTACCGGGACATCGGCATGGCCTCTCCCGCCTGGCACCCCCTCTCCCGGATCGTTCATGACGCGATGGCGGGGCTCGACCCGGGCGAGGTCGCCATCGAGGTGCAGGCAGGCGATCTCGAGGTGTATGCCGATCCGCTCATCGTCCGGGTCTTTGCAAACCTCATCGACAACTCATTCCGGCACGGTGAGCGGGTTACCCGGATACGCATCCATCCTGAAATGTCGGACCGGGGGATCAGTCTCGTCTACGAGGACAACGGCATCGGCATCCCCCATGCCGAAAAAGGGAGGCTTTTCGAGCGGGGGTTCGGGCGGCAGACCGGGTTCGGGCTCTTCCTCGCCCGGGAGATCCTCGCCATCACCGATCTCTCCATACGGGAGACCGGCGAGCCCGGGAAGGGTGCGCGGTTCGAAATAGGCGTCCCGCCGGGATTCTACCGGATCAGCGGTCGCGGCCGAGCTCCGTGAGTTTCATCTCGGCCGTGCCGAGGAGGTCTTCGCACTGTTTCACGAGGAGCGCGCCCCGTTCGTAGATGGCGATGCTCTCCTCAAGGCTCGTCTCGCCGTCTTCCAGCCTCCGGACAATCCCCCGCAGTTCTTCCAGCATCTCTTCAAAGGTCTCCGTCATACGTTGTCTCCTCCACGACGGCCCCACACCGGCCGTCCTTCATTTTCAGCACCACGCGGTCGCCCGGTCCGAGGTCGCCGACACTTCTCGCAATTCTCCCGCCCGACTCGACGATACAGTAGCCCCGGTCCAGGATGGCGAGCGGGTTCTGCCCCGCAAGGCCCGCGCGGACTTCCGCGAGGGCGGAGCGCTCCCGCTGCACCCGGGCGAGCGCCGCCCGGCGGAGCAGGTCGTCGTGTTCGGCGAGGCGCTGCATCCGCTCGTGAACCCGGCGTGCGAGCCGCCGCGGGTGCATCCGCCCCCGCAGGTCCTCGACCTCGCTCTGTGAGGCGGCGAGGCGGCTATGGACGAGCAGGCGCATCCTCTCCTCGCACCCGGCAAGTTCCCGGAGAACCTCCCGGCGTTCCGGCACCGCTCGTTCCGCCGCCGCGGACGGCGTCGGCGCCCGGAGGTCCGCGGCGAAGTCGCAGAGGGCGGTGTCCACCTCGTGCCCGACGGCGCTGATCACGGGTGTTCTGCACGCCGCGACGGCTCTGACGACGTCCGGGTGGTTGAAGGGGAAGAGGTCCTCGAAACTCCCCCCGCCGCGCCCGACGATGATCACGTCCACGAGCCCGTCGATCCGCCGGATCGCCTCCGCGATCTCGATGTGCGCCCCATCGCCCTGGACGGCCGTCGGGGAGAGGACGACCTCGGCCGGATACCGCCGGGAGATGACCGAGAGGATATCCTTCACCGCCGCGCCGGTCGGGGAGGTGACCACGCCGATCCGTTGCGGGAAAGGAGGGAGGGGCCGTCTCCGTTCGGGGGCAAAGAGCCCCTCGCCGTCGAGTTCCTGTTTCCAGCGCTCGACCATGAGGTGGCGCTCGCCGAGGCCCGCGGGGAGCATCTCCCGGACGATGAACTGGTATCTGCCGTGAGGCTCGTAGACCTCCACGGACCCCCAGGCGAGGATGTCCATGCCGTCTTTCGGCTCGAACCCGAGCGCCGATGTGTAGGTGCGCCACATCACGCAGTTGATAAGTGCGGAGTTCCTCCCGTTTCTCTCCGAAAGCGAGAAGTACCGGTGGCCGGAGGCGTGGTCCCTGTAGTTGGTCACCTCCCCCCGCACCCAGATCTGGTGCAGGCGTGCGTCGTCGAGGAGGTCGCAAATGAGCCCCGAGACCTCCGAAACTCCGAATATCGGGGTGCCGAACCGTTCCGGACCGGTGGAATGACCGCCGAGCATCATCACAATCTATTAGACCGATGGTTTATATCAAGTAGTGTTATGGGCCGTTTCGCCGTCTCGACCATGTTCTTCCACGAGTACCCCTGCGACCATATCTTCGACTACGTCGCCGAGTCCGGCCTTGATTCCCTCGAGTTCTGGGTAGAGACGCCGCACTTCTGGCTTCGCGGCCGTCCTGAAGACGAACTTAGCCGGTGCATCGCGGGCCACCCGGAACTCTCGCCGATCACCGTCCACGCCCCGTCGCTGGATCTGAACCCCTGCTCCATCAACCCGCGTGTCGCCGAGATATCGGTCGAATACGCCCTCGAAGCGATCCGGATGGCCGACCGGATGGGTGCCGGCGTGGTCACCGTCCACCCGGGGAAAAGGACGGCGAAACGGCACCCGAGCGCCTACGACTACCGGCGGTTCGAGAGTTATATAGCCCGGCTCCGGGAGGCGGCTGAGGAGACGCGGGTGAAGGTGGCGATCGAGAACCTGGAGCCCCGGGTCAACGCCCTGCTCTCCACGGCGGAGGATGCGGCCGAGGTGCTCGAGCGTGAACCCTGGCTCTGGTTCACACTGGATATGGGGCACGCCATGATGACGTCCTGCGATGAGACGATCCGGTTCATCGACCTCTGCATCGAGAGGATGGTAAACGTCCATGTCAGTGCACTCGGCGGGAACGGGCGGCCCCACCACCCCATCCATAACGACCCGTCCGCAAAGCGGGTGCTTGCGGAGCTCGCCGACCGGGGCTACGGCGGATACCTCACCCTGGAACTCGAGGATATGGTCTTTCCGGGACCCCTCTCATCCGAAGAGAAGGTTGTACTCCTGATGCGGGAATCGGGGGCATTACAGGAGGCATTCTCCTGAAGCGCTGGTTTTATAACATCTGCCCGCGACATAATTCATAAAATCCCGGCAATCAATCAATACCGGATGCTGCCGCTTGATGCGGCGTGGAGTAAATGGTAGTCATAGACCTTCTGACCATAGAGATCATTTTATTCATTGTTTGTCTGCTCCTTTCGGGCTTTTTCTCGAGTTCGGAGGTCGCCCTCATATCGATAACCCGGGCTAAAGTCCGCGCACTCTTAAACCAGGGTAGAAAAGGAGCGAAAGCACTCGATACGTTGAAACGATCGACCGACGGCCTCCTGATCACCATCCTGATCGGGAACAACATCGTTAACGTGGCCGCGGCGTCGCTCGCGACCGCGATCGCCATCGCCATCTACGGCGACGTCGGTATCGGGATAGCGACCGGCGTCACGGTCATCCTGATGCTGGTCTTCGGCGAGATCGGGCCGAAGATGTACGCCTCCCGGAATACCGAGAAACTGGCGCTCGGTGTCGCCCGGCCGATCCTCTACCTCTCGAGGGTGCTCTACCCGGTGCTCTGGGTCGCGGACCGCATCAAGCGGCAGTTCGCCTTCAGGCCCGGCGTGACCGAGCCGGTCGTCACCGAGGAGGAGATCAAGGAGTGGATCGACGTCGGCGAGGAGGAGGGCACCATCGAGGAGGAGGAGCGGGATATGCTCTACTCCGTGCTGCGGTTTGGAGACACGACGGTTCGCGAGGTGATGACGCCCCGTGTGGACGTCGTCATGCTCGAGGACGTATCCACGCTCGAGAACGCCCTCTCCCTCTTCAACGAGACGGGTTTCTCCCGGATTCCGGTCTACCACGAGCATATCGACAACGTCGTCGGGCTCTTAAACGTCAAGGACGTCTTCTCGGCGGTCTTCCGGCAGCAGACGAGCGCGACGATCAGGAACCTGATGTACGAGCCCTACTTTGTTCCCGAGAGCAAGAAGATCGACGAGCTCTTAAAGGAGCTCCAGGTGAAGAAGCAGCATATGGCTGTCGTCCTCGACGAGTACGGCTCGTTTACCGGGATCGTGACGGTCGAGGACATGCTCGAGGAACTGGTCGGCGAGATCATGGACGAGTTTGACGAGGAGGAGCCCGAGGTGCAGCAGATCGAGGAAGGCGTCTACCTGGTCGATGCGCGGGCGTGGGTGGAGCACCTCAACGAGGATCTGGACCTGGATCTCCCGCTGACCGATACCTACGAGAGCATCGGCGGGCTCGTCATCGACCGGTTGGGGCACATCCCCCGCCGCGGCGAGGTGGTCAAGGTCGAGGAGAGCAAGATCACGCTGGTGGTGATGCAGATGCGGGGGCGGCGAATCGTCAAGGTGAAATTGATCACCGCATCTCCGATTGCGCCGGAGGGTTCCTGATGAAGGACCGGGAAAGCGATAGTATGGATCCGGAGACACCTGTTGATAAGAAACGGATTGCGTTCCTCGCCTCGGGGAGAGGATCAAACTTTCAGGCGGTGATCGACGCCGTCGCTGCCGCCGAGATCCCGGCAGTCTGCGTCGGCCTCATCACCGACAACCCCGGGGCATACGCGATAGAGCGTGCAAAAGGCGCCGGTATCCCGGTGACGGTCGTCGACTATGCGCGGTTCCCCTCGAAGGCCGCGTACGAGGAGGCGCTTTTATCCGCGATGCGGGGCTGCAGGGCGGACCTCTTCGTCCTCGCCGGCTACATGCGGATCCTCGGGGCCGGGATCGTCCGCGAGTTCTCGGGCCGGATGATGAACATCCATCCCGCCCTGCTCCCGGCGTTCTCCGGGCTGCACGCGCAAAGGCAGGCGATCGAGTACGGGGTGAAGGTTGCGGGCTGCACCGTCCACCTGGTGGACGAGGGGATGGATACCGGCCCTATCGTCGTCCAGCGGTGCGTGCCGGTCCTCCCGGACGACGACGAGACGGCGCTCGCCGACCGGATCCTCGCAGAAGAGCACGAAGCCCTCCCGCTTGCCGTGAAACTCTTCTGCGAGGACCGCCTGGAGGTCGCCGGCCGGCGGGTGCGGGTCCGCTGACCCCGGCATCAAACTCTTATATATCCTCCCGCCTCCAATCTCAAGACCCACCATTGGAACGGATCGCACCATGGCAGATACTACACGAAAATCAGGTTCCCGAAGACTCGCCCGCGAGAGGATCGCCGTCCTCTTTGCGCGTGCAGCGGAGTTCTACCCGGAAAACCCCGACTGGAGCAACCGGTGCGTGGAACTGGCCCGCAAGATCGGGATGCGACATCGGATACGGATTGAGCGGCCGCTGAAACGCCGTTTCTGCCGCCGGTGCTACACCTACCTGGTCCCGGGGTCGAATGCCCGGGTCAGGGTTCACCGCGGCCGCGTGGTCGTCACCTGTCTTACCTGCGGGCACCGGTCACGGTATCCGGTTGGGAGGCCGCGGCAATGAGCAGAGAATCGTTCCAGGATCTCAAGCCCACCATCTGGGTGGGAAAACGGGGCATCACGAACGTCATGATCGACGAGATCCGGCGGCAGCTCAAGGACCGGAAGGTCGTCAAGGTGAGATGGCTGCGGAACACCGAGGTCGATCCCGAGGAGGTAGCGGCATCGGCCGGTGCGGTTCTCGTCGAGGTCCGGGGGCGGACGCTTGTCCTCACGGAGCGGCGGAGCCGATCGTCCGGGCACAATCCTCGAAATATATAAAACATCACTGGACGAATATGTAAAGACTGTTAGCAAGAGTGAGGTTCATCTATGACGACTGTATATGACATCCCTGCCGATATGTTCATCCGGCAGGTGGCAGAAGAACTCAAGAAAAACCCGCAGATTCAGCCCCCCGACTGGGCAGCTTTTGCAAAGACGGGGGTACATAAAGAGATGCCCCCCGAGAACGACGACTGGTGGTATGTGCGTGCTGCGGCGGTCTTCCGGCGTATCTACACCGACGGTCCGGTCGGTACCCAGAGGATGCGCTCCGCCTACGGCGGCAAGCGTGACCGGGGCTCGTCTCCCTCCCGGTTCAGGCGCGGAAGCGGATCCGTCGTCCGAAAGATCTTCCAGCAGCTCGAAGCGGCCGGATACGTCTCCCACGGAAGCGAGGGGCGCACGGTCACTGCAGCCGGCAGGTCCTTCCTCGACAACGTTGCAAACGGCATGAAGGCCCAGGCTACCTCGGTTTCGCCGGGTCTTTCGAAATACTGATTGAAAGGAGGTATGACTGATGGTAGACGACGAACTCGCGGAACTCCGCCGCCGGAAGATGGAACAGATGCAGCGGCAGGCGATGGACCAGCAGGCTATGGAGGAAGAGGCAGCACGCCAGCAACAGATCGACTCGCAGATCCGCGCCGCCCTCATGGAGATCCTCGAACCTGAAGCGAGGGAGCGGCTCAATACCATCAAGTTGACCCGGCCGGAGTTTGCAAAAGCGGTCGAGCAGCAACTGGTGATGCTCGCGCAGAGCGGCAGGGTCCGGCAGCGGATCACCGACGAGCAGTTGAAAGCCCTGCTTGCCCAGCTGACCCCGTCGAAGAAAGAGTTCAGGATTACGCGGAAGTAATGGAAGCAGGTGTGCTCTTCTCGGGAGGGAAAGACAGCGCGCTCGCGGCAATCATGCTCGCGCGCGATTACGGCGTGGAACTGAATACCTGTGTATTCGATCCCGACCGCGAGGTCCCGGAAGTGCGGGCCGCAGCGGTCGCCCTGGGCCTTCCCTTCAAGAAGAGGGTGCTCGGGAAGGACCTCCTTCGCGAGGCCGTCGACCTGCTTCTAACGTGCGGATACCCGAACGACGCGATTGCCATGGTCCACCGGACGGCGATCGAGATCCTTTCGGCCGAGTATGCGGTGATCGGCGACGGCACCCGCCGCGAAGACCGGGTCCCCCGGCTCGAACGCCCCGAAGTCCAGCACCTGGAGATGACCTCCGGCTGCTCCTATGTCCGGCCGCTTCTCGGCTACGGGAAACGCGAGGTGGAACGCCTCGCCGGACGGCTGCTGGTGGTGCGATACGGGGAGACCGGCAACATCGGGAACGGCGATTACGAAGGGGAGATCCGGGATGCGCTTCGCGCTCGCGACATCGATCCGGCGCCGTTTTTCCCTCCCCATCACCTGCAGTCGCTGGTGGTCGCGAGAAGAGAGACCTGAATATTACGAGAGTGAACATTATGAGCAAATTGATGAAGGGCCGGAAGATCCGGCTGGCAAAGGCATGCGAGCAGAACCGCCGCGTGCCGGCATGGGTGATGATCAGGACCAACCGTGCGGTTGCGTCGCATCCGAAGCGGCGCAACTGGAGACGGAGTTCCCTGAAGGTGTAAGGCTATGGCAGAGGCATTGAAGGAGCATATCTATATCATCCCTCTCCGCGAGGTGAAGCGTGCACCCCGGTGGAAGCGGG
The DNA here is from genome assembly GCF_002498065.1 of Methanoculleus sp. UBA208. Classification (GTDB taxonomy): domain Archaea; phylum Halobacteriota; class Methanomicrobia; order Methanomicrobiales; family Methanoculleaceae; genus Methanoculleus. The sequence continues at coordinate 32,462 of NZ_DAFZ01000035.1, forward strand.
GCAACACCGCCATCAAGGACATCAGGGCGTTTCTCGTGCGGCATATGAAGAGCGAAGACGTCAAGCTCGATAAGAGCATCAACGAGAAGGTCTGGGAGAACGGCAGTTCGAAGCCCCCGCGAAAGATTCGCGTCCGCGCGATGAAGTTCGAGGACGGGCAGGTCCAGGCCGAGCTCGCCGAGGAGTGAGATGACAGGGACGATCGATCTCTCCGGCGATCCGAACATCGGTGTTTACGCCCGCGTATTTGAGGATATAGCGCTCGTGTACCCCGGAGCGCCCGAAGAGTTCACCGGGACCCTCGCACGGGAGCTCGATGTCGAGATCGTGAGCACCTATATTCAGGGCAGCAGCATCATCGGCTCGCTCGTTTCCGGAAACAGCCAGGGCCTGGTCGTCAGCGGCCTTGCCACCGACGAGGAACTGGCGGTCCTCAGTGAGTACCGCGACATCCTGCTGCTCGAGGGTGCCATGAACGCGGCGGGCAACGTGATCCTCGCAAACGACTACGTTGCTGCCGTCCATCCCGAGATGGAGATCGACGTCGCCGAAGAGATCGGGTCGTTCCTCTCTGTGCCGGTGGTCCGGCTAACGCTAGGCGGTATCAAGACCGTCGGCATGGCCGGGTCCGCGACGAACAAGGGTATTCTCGTCCACCCGAGAGCCAACGATACGGAGATCGCGAACCTCGAGCGGGTCGTCGACCTTCCGATCGGCCTCGGGTCGGTCAACATGGGAAGCGGTCTCGTGGGGTCCGGGCTCCTTGCAAACAGCAAGGGCTACATCGCAGGATCCGTTACGACCGGGTTTGAGCTGGGACGAATAGAGGAAGTCTTTGGGTTTTTGGAGTGATACAGTCATGGAGAACCAGACGTTTGAAGTTGTAGGCGCATGCAGGATCAACAACGAGTGGAAACCGTACCGTAAGGTAATCAGCGCCCCGAATGAGAACCAGGCAAAAGAGAGGACGTTTGCGGATATCGGAAGCAAACACCGCCTGAAGAGAAGTTATATCACCATCGAGTCGGTTAACGTAGTAGCTGGTGAATGACGTGAACCAGGCAGATCCTCGCGAGATACAGACCCTCCAGATGTACTTAAATGAGTACGGGCAGCAGATAGAACTCCTGACGCAGCAGCTCTCGATGATCGAGCAGCAGCGGCTTGAGGGCACCGCCGCCATCGAGACCCTCCGGGCCATCCAGGAGAACGCGGACGGCGCCGTTCTTCTCCCCATCGGGGGCGGCGCATATCTTCGGGTGAAGGTGCTCGATGCCGGTCATGTCCTGGTGAACATCGGGGCGGACGTCTCGGTTGAGAGGGCCAGCGCTGATGCGGTTGAGTATCTAGAGGATCGGATAACCGAACTTGAGGCCGTGGCTAAGAAGGTTGCGGGTTCGGTCGAGCAGTTGCAGGGGCAGGCAACGGAGATCTCCCGGCGCCTCGAGGCGGCTTACCGGGGGGCCCGGCAGGCTCAGGCAGGCCAGGGCGGAAGTAAATAATGTTTGATTCCTTAAAGAAAAAACTTCAGAATATCAGGACCAAATTCGCCTCGAATATCGAGGAGGCTGCCGGGGCCGAACCGGAGCCGCAGGTTGCACAACTGCCGGAGGGAGCGGAGGCTGCAGAGCCCGGCATCTCGGCCGAACCCCCGGTCCCCGGAGAGGCTCCGGAGAAAGAGCGGGAGAAGCCCACGCTCCTTAACAAGGTGAAGGTCCTCGTCCGGGAGCGGGAGGTCCTCCTCCGGGAGAAGGATATCGAGGAGCCGCTTTTTGAGCTCGAGATGGTGCTCCTCGAAAACGACGTCGCGCTCCCGGTCACGGACGAGATCATCGGCCGGATGCGGGAGGACCTCGTGGGCCGGCAGAGGAAGATCGGCTCCTCGGTCGACGATCTGGTCGTATCGACCCTGCGATCCGCGCTCTGCGGCGTGCTGGGCGACGGTCTCGATCTGGACGAATTCATCGAGGGACATGAGCGGCCCGTGAAGATCCTCTTTACGGGCGTGAACGGGACCGGCAAGACGACGACGGTCGCAAAGGTCGGCAACTACCTCCAGAAGAACGGGTTCTCGGTCGTGATCGGCGCAGGCGACACCTTCCGCGCGGGCGCGATCGAGCAGATCCGGACCCACGCCGACCGTCTCGGGATCAAGACGATCCAGCACCAGGCGGGCGCCGACCCCTCTGCGGTCCTCTTCGACGCCGTCCAGTACGCGAAGGCGCACGATATCGACGTCGTCCTCGCCGATACGGCCGGCCGGTTCCACAACCGGGCGAACCTCATGAACCAGCTCGAGAAGATCCGGCGGGTCATGAAGCCCGATCTCGTCGTCTACGTCGATGAGGCGGTGGCGGGCAACGACGCGGTCATCCGGGCCGACGAGTTCAACAAGGCCGTCGGCACCGACGCGGTCGTCCTGACGAAGGCGGACATGGACCCGAAGGGGGGTGCGGCGATATCGGTTGCGCATACCGTCGGAAAACCGATCCTCTTCCTCGGGACCGGCCAGGGCTACGACGACATTGTGCCTTTCTCGCCGCGGGCCGTGGTCGACGAACTTCTGGGAGATGAATCCTGATGCTCGATAACCTCGGCACGTCCTTAAAGGACGCCGTCAAGAAACTCGCCGGCAAGACGGTGATCGACCGGGCGGCGGTCGACGAACTGGTGCGCGACCTGCAGCGGGCGCTCCTCTCCGCCGACGTCAACGTCAAACTCGTGATGCAACTCTCCCAGGCGATCAAGCAGCGCGCCCTTGATGAGGAGCCCCCGAAAGGGATGGGTGTGCGGGAGCACGTCCTTCGCATCGTCTACCAGGAACTCGTCCGGCTGATGGGAACGCCGGGCGATGTGGCGCTCGGGCCCCAGACGATCCTGATGGCGGGGCTGCAGGGGAGCGGGAAGACCACGACGACGGCAAAACTCGCCCGCTACTTCCAGCGCAAAGGGCTGCGGGTCGGGGTGATCTGCGCCGATACGTTCCGGCCGGGCGCCTACGATCAACTGAAGACCCTCTGCGACCGGATCAGCGTCCCCTGTTTCGGGGATCCGAAGGAACCCGATGCACTCAAGATCGTCCGGGAAGGGCTGCCGAAATACCGCAAGCTCTACGAGGTCATCATCATCGATACCCAGGGGCGGCACGCCCTTGAGGAGAACCTGATCGAGGAGATCGTCAGCATCAACGAGATCTCGCACGCCGACCACCGGTGGCTCGTGATCGACGCGGCACTCGGCCAGCAGGCGAGCGAGCAGGCCCGCCGGTTCCACGAGGCGATCGGGATCGACGGCGTCCTGGTCACGAAGATGGACGGCACGGCGAAAGGCGGGGGCGCTCTCTCGGCGGTCTCGGAGACCCAGAGCGGCATCGTCTTCATCGGGAGCGGCGAGACGATCGAGGACCTCGAGCGGTTCGACCCGGACGGGTTCATCTCCCGGCTGCTCGGGATGGGCGACTTGAAAGCCCTCGTCGAGCGGGCGGAGGAGGCGGTCTCGGGCGAGGAGCTCGACGTCAACGCCATGCTCAAGGGCAAGTTCACGCTCCGGGACATGTACAAGCAGCTCGAGGCGTTGAACAAGATGGGGCCCTTGAAGCAGATCATGAGCATGCTCCCCCTTGGCGGCATGCAGATCCCGGACGACGCCTACGACATCACCAGCACCAAGATGCAGCGCTACAAGGTGATCATGGACTCGATGACGCCCCCGGAACTCGACGACCCGTCGATGATCGGGAGCTCCCGGATCCAGCGCATCGCCCGGGGTGCCGGGGTGACGCCCGACGACGTCCGCGACCTCATCAAGTACTACAAGATCATGCAGCGTGCCTTGAAGGGCATGCGGGGCATGGGCGGCGGCAAGTTCAACATGCAGCGCATGATGAAGAAGTTCGGCGGACCCAGTAGATGAAACGGTTTGCCGTCGTGGGCCATCTTGCCGTAACGAACGGCACCTTCAGCCTCAACGATCTGCCCGGCAGCGGCGGGAGGATGGACGTCCTCTGCCGCTGCATCAACTCCTCGTTCTTCCTCTCTCACGATCTGCGGCGCGACGTCGAGTGTTACCTCATCCTCTGCGGGGAGCCCGGGCCGGAGAAGACCGTCCTCTTCCGCGGTAGCGTTGTCCGCTACCTCTCGCCGGACGAGCGGAGCAGCGCCGCCCTGATCAAGAAGGCGCTCTCGATCCCCTGCGGGGACGAGTTCCGGGAGTCGACGCCGGGCGTTTACGTCCGCCGCGGCGGGCTTTCACGGCTGCTTGCCGAGATCCCGTTTGCGGTCCTCGACGAAGAGGGGGAGGACGTCAGGACCGTTCAGACGCTCCCGGAGTCGTACCTCCTCTCGGATCACCATAACTTCACCCCCGAGGAGCAGGACCTGATGGCGGGCTGCCCCCGCTACTCGGTGGGGCCGCGGTCGCTGCACGCCGATCACACGATCACCGTCCTCTTAAACGAGATGGACCGGAGGGAATCCTGATGGATATCATACAAGAGGTAGAAGCAATTCTTGGATACGGCGATACCTGCAACCACTGCCTCGGGCGGTTCTTCGGCAAGCGCTCATTTTCGCTGACGAACGAGGAGCGGGGCAGGGCGCTCCGGATCGCGCACGAACTTGCGGCAAACGAGCCGCACCGCGAACCGGACCCGGAGTCCTGCTGGATATGCGGCGGCGAGCTCTCCCGCACCGAAGACTGGGCGGAAAGAGTCGTCGAAGCAGTGGACGGCATCGAGTTCGAGACCTTCCTTATCGGGACGAAGGTGCCGCCGCTTGTCACGGAGAGCGAGGAGATGGTCTGGAGCGACCTCTCCCTCCGCGACCCCGAACCGCTGAAGGCCGAGATGAACCGGGAAGTGGGCAAAGCCGTCTCGTCTCTCTCCGGGAAGATGGCCGACCTCAAGAAGCCCGACGTCGTGGCGATCCTCGATCTTGCCGAGGGCGCCGTCGAGGTGCAGGTGAACCCCGTCTTCTTCTCCGGCCGGTACCTGAAGTACGAGCGCGGCATCCCCCAGACCCACTGGGACTGCCGGGCGTGCCGGGGCGCGGGGTGCGAGAAGTGCGACTTCACCGGCAAGCAGTATGCCGACTCCGTCGAGGAACTGATCGGCCGGCCGGCGATCGAGGCCTTCGACGCAGCAAACGCCGTCCTGCACGGTGCCGGCCGGGAGGACATCGACGCCCGGATGCTCGGGTCGGGCCGCCCCTTCGTAATGGAGATTGAGGCGCCCCGGAAACGGTCGGTGGACCTTGCTCAACTCGAGGAGGAGATCAACCGGACCGCCGCCGGCCGGGTGGAGGTTCATCTCGCCGGACGGGCGGATCGGAAGATGGTGCAAAGCCTTAAATCCGACAAAGCGCATAAAAAATACAGGATCCTGGTCGAGATCGACGGTTCTGTAACGCCAGATGAGTTCAGGGCGGCCCTCGATCAGTTAAAAGGTGTAACGATACGACAGCGCACCCCTCTGCGGGTGTCACACCGACGGGCAGATAAAGTTCGGGAACGGCAGGTCCTCGATATCGGGTGTACGGGCGAAGAAGACGGCAGATACTGGGTCGAAGTCGTCGGCGAAGCGGGCCTCTACATCAAAGAACTGATATCGGGTGACAACGGCAGAACCCAGCCCAGCCTTGCCCTGATCCTGGGGCGCACCGCAAGTGTTGTCAGCCTCGATGTGGTGCTGGTCAAAACAGCTAACGAGTATGGTGAGTAATCATGGCACATCACAATGGACCACGCAAGAAGACGCGGTATAAGTTCAAGAAGGACCTCAGAAAACGCGGTATCCCCCCGGTCACCTCGGTGATTCAGAACTTCGAGATCGGGCAGCGGGTACACGTCGTGGTCGAGCCGAGTGTCCAGAAGGGCATGCCCCACCAGAGATTCCACGGGAAGACCGGCACGGTCATCGGGCAGCGCGGACGCGCATGGGTGCTCGAAGTCCGGGATGGAGAGACGGTAAAACAGGTGATTGCGAGACCGCAACATCTAAAAGCGCAGAAGATATAACCCTCAGCAGTAGTGATTGGCATGAAAGTAAAACGAATCGTGAGCGAAGAGCGGATGCTGCTTCCCGAGCTGCGTGATACCCTCCTCTCCGTGGAGGCAGCCCGGCTCGAGTCAGGAGAGGAGATGTCCTACGAGCTTCGTAAGAGTATCGAGCATGCCAATCATCTTTCAAAGACATCTTCCGAGAGGGCCCACGACCTCGTCGACGAGCTCGTGAAACTCGAGAAGATGAAGGAAGAGATCGCTTATCGCATCGCGAACCTTATGCCGCGGACCCGGGACGAACTGCGGGCCATCTACGCCAAAGAACGGTTCAATCTTACGACGGAAGAGCTGGACGCGATACTCGACCTGGTAATGACCCACTTCTGATTGAAGGGGTGGTGCCGATGAAGACCGAAAGGAAAGAGGAGAACGCTGTAGTTATCGATGTCCTCCCTATGGGATACGCTAGCGACCAGCGTCCTACCTACAAGCGCGAACCAGTTGTCCAGGCGGTCGGGGTGGACCAGTTCAAACTGCTCGAGCTCGTCCCGAAACCGGGTGCGGATATCCAGATCTACGACCGCGTCTATATCGGCGATGCGGAGCGGGAGAAGATCGAGCGTGTCAAGCGGCGGATCGGCTACGAAGACCTGACGGCCACGGCGAAGCTCGAACTGCCGTTCGTGGTCGAGCAGATCGTCCGCGAGAACGAGCCGCGGTTCGTCGATTTCTTCAATAAGTCTGTCCCCATCACGCCGAAGTTCCATATGCTGCACCTGCTCCCCGGCATCGGGAAGAAGCTGTTGTGGGAGATCATCGAGCAGCGCGGGAAGAAGCCGTTCGAGAGTTTCGCCGACATCTCCGGGCGGATCAAGTCGCTCCCGCACCCGGACAGGATGATCGTCAACCGGATCCTGCACGAGATCGAGGATCCGGACGAGAAGTATCACGTCTTCACATCGAGATGAGTGCTTCGAAGGATCAGCACTTTCTCGTCGACAAAAGGGCCGTCGAGAAGATTGCTGGTTTTGTCGATGTCTCCGGCAGGAGGGTGCTCGAGATCGGGCCCGGCAAAGGGATCCTCACCCGCGCCCTTCTTGACAGGGGTGCGAACGTAATTGCGGTAGAGATCGATCCGGCTCTCGTGGAGGAGATCGAGATCGCCTTTGCCGACGAGATCGAGGAGGGCCGTCTCGAGATCATCAGGGGCGACGCAAAGAGGGTGGATATCCCGCCGTTCGATATCGTCGTCGCGAACCTTCCCTATTCTGTCTCTTCGAAGTTAACGTTCCGGCTGCTTTCGATCGGGTTTGAGGTTGCGGTCCTGATGTACCAGAAGGAGTTTGCCCAGCGGATGATCGCGCCGCCGGGAACGCCGAACGTCGGGCGGCTCTCGGTGATGGTGCAGACCTATGCTTCCGTAAAGCCGCTGCTTGATCTCTCGCCTTCCTCCTTCCGCCCGAAACCTCAGGTCCGCTCCTGGGTGGTCCGGATCACGCCGCACGAACCGCCGTACCCGATCGCGGACCGGGAGGTCTACGCCGATGTCGTCCGGGTGCTCTTCTCCCACCGGCGAAAGACCGTCCGGAAGGGCCTGCGGAGCGGTAAGGACACATTTCCCGCCGAGGCGATCGAGCGGACGATCGCGGATCTCCCCGACGACCTCCTGCAGCGCCGGCCCGAGGACCTGACGCTCGAGGAGTTCGCGCTGATCGCGAACAAAATGAGCGGGTGCTGAGGATGCTCCCCGACCAGGTCTATTCTCCTGCCGAGGACTCGTTTCTCCTCCTCCGGGCAGCACTCCGCGAGGTCCGTCCGGCCGACCGGGTGCTCGAGGTCGGGACCGGGAGCGGCTGCGTCGCGGCCGGACTTCTTGGTCGGGCGGCGGCGGTGGTCGCGACCGACATCAACCCCCACGCGGTGGAGTGCGCCCGCGCCCGCGGGGTGGAAGCGGTCCGGACGGACCTCTTCGCGGGGCTCTGCGGCCCCTTCGACCTCATCCTCTTCAACCCGCCCTACCTCCCGACCGCCCCCGGGGAGCGGATCGACGACTGGCTGGAATACGCCCTCGACGGCGGCCCGACGGGGCGGGCAACGATCGGGCGGTTCGTCGCCGACGCCGGCCGGGTGCTCTCGCCCTTCGGGCGGGTTCTGCTCCTCGTCTCGTCGCTGACCGACCCGGGCGCAGTCCGGGAGATCTTCGCCCGCGAGGGGTTCATCTCGTTCGTCGTCGACGAGGAGGCGCTCGAGGGGGAGAGGCTCTACGTTCTGCGGGCGATGCGGGACCTCTGCCGGATGGGGGCGTGATTTTCCGGATTTTTCTCGGGAAGCAGGATCGGGCGTCGTACGGTGTTGCCTGTTGTCTGGATTTTCAGCCGGCAAATAGTTAAAAACATCATCTGCCCGTGGTATTCTTGTGTTTTCACAACAATGCTCATGAGACGGTGTGTCAGGCTTCACTGCTGAAACTTGAGGGGGTGCTGTCTCATGCCATCTCATGCTACATGGATGAGGGGAGATAATCTAAACCCAGTTTTCCGGGGGTGCCCCCATCCAGTGGACCGTGGTGGCTATCGCCGTGGGGGGGTGGGGACAG
>NZ_DAFZ01000049.1 GCF_002498065.1 Methanoculleus sp. UBA208
GTACCGGTACATGTTGCCAACGCATCTCTTCACCTTGTTGTTACTGTAGCAACAACATTTATTGCCAGCCGGTATATATACATGATGGAATGAAGGCTCCCCGGGATGTTCCAAACGCCCTCCTCGAATCTCTGAAATCACTGGGTCTCACGAAGTACGAAGCCCTCGTGTATATCGGGCTCCTCAGGACGGCGGGTGCGACTGCGACAGAGGTTCACGAGATCTCCGGCGTGCCGCGCGCGTCCGTCTACCCGGTCCTCGACCGGCTCGTCCAGAAGGAGCTGGTCAGTGTCTCCCACACGACGCCCAAACGGTTTGACGCGGTTCCTCCCGACCAGGGCGTCGAGAACCTGATGCGCCGGATCGAGAGCGATGCCCAGAGCGCCCGGACGGCCCTCGACGCCCTCTACCGGGAGAAGGGGCCGGGAGGCCGGGGCGACCAGGAACTGGTCTGGACCATCTACGGGGAGGAGAACATCAGGACCCGCCTTGCCGGCATGTTCCGGAGCGCGGAGCGGAGCGTGGAGGTGCTGGCGACATGGGACCTCCTCCGGGAGAGCATGCTCGAACTGCTCGATCCCGTCCCCGACTCCGTGTCGGTCGACATCGTCACCGAGCGCTGGGAGGGCGAGCAGCCTTCCCGGTTCCGGCTCCACGTCCTTCCCCTCGCCGTTTTGCAGGAGATTCGTTTCCCGGCGGATAAACTGCTGCCGTACGAGAGGTCCGGTGTCTTTCTGGTGGACGACGCCCGGGCGCTGCTCTGGATGGAGGGGGCCGACGGGCAGCCCTCGGCCCTCTATTCGGAGTCTGCGGGGCTCGTCCTGTTTGTGCGGCGGCATATCACCACCGTCACGGAATGGGCAAGGGCCGGGGTTCAATAATCCTCCAGGTAGCTCATCTCCCGGATATCGATCAGCCCTTTGAGCGCCTTCGTCACCACCGATCTACCTGTCTCCTTGACGGCCGCCATCGCATTGGTGCCCCCGACCATCGCCACGCCCACGTATTGCGGGCTTACCGGAACCCCGAGCAGGGGGACGTTCGGGACGCCGACATCAAGGATGCCGGAGAAACCCATGGCCGTCAGTTCGTCGAACACCGTATTCATGAGCGGTTCAGCCTCCATGTGGCATTCCCGGATGTTTGCGAGGATATTGCCGTCCCTGTGGCGCATGACGTCGAGAATTGATGTGGTTTCCTGGGAGATCAGGACCTCAAGGGGGTCGAGCGTGGTGTCTCGGTAGAGGATCATGCTCGTGAACCGCCGCGGAACTCTTCCTTCGACCTCGACGATCCCCCCGCCGATAGGGTTGATCGGGATGCCGCGCCGGAGGAGGAGAGCGTCGAGGGTGATGCTGCACATCGTGCAGACGGCATGTTTGCCGTCCGGCACGGCGTAATCGCCGACCTGCTCCCCCGGCCCGACAATCAGGATCCTGTCGCTGATGGTGATGCCCGCTTTGTGGGCCTCTTTTATGATGGAGAGCGCGAACTCGAGATCATGGCTCTCGATGAGCGAGAGGTTGTAGATGATCGTCCCCGCGTCCTCCTCCGGGCGGTAGGTCACCCGGAGCGCGTACTCCTCGATACGGTGATTGGTGAACTTCAGGGGGCTGTGCACTATCAGATCTCTTGCACGGCAGGGGAAAAAGTGTTGCCTTCGAAGAGGGACCTCCGCGTTGCAGTCGCGAGCCCGGCTTACTGCCGTTCTTATCCCGGCGGATTTCCGGCCCCTGTCCTCCTGCCCCCCCGACCTGCGGAGGGAAAACTTGTTCTATCTCCCTGTGGTATTGTAAGATGAATGGAGAGTGGGACTCGGGAAAAAGCCCGGAACGTGCTGAAACGGATCCTGATCGCGGCCTCCTATGACGTCGAGGAGGTCGGCGACCCGCTGGATCTTTCCGCAATCGGGAGCGAAGACGCCATGGTGGTGCTCTGCTCGGACGACCTGGAGACGATTGAAAAATTCGATTCGATGACCTACCGCCTGCGCACCGGCGATGACGACTGGGTCTGCAGAAAACTGCTCTTCACCCTCGATCCGGGGGTGCGGACGGAGGACTGCATCCTGTGGGGCGTGGACGAGTTCGTCCGGTACGCGGGTCGGGCGGCGCTTGCGGAGGTGCTTGGGCAGAGCCTGGTCCTGGACTTAGGCCGCCCGGCCCCGGCTATCCGGCGCGAACCGGTGGAGACCATCCCTGCAACGGTGGAGGAAGAGCCGGAAGACGGGCCGGAGTTGCCCCATCTCCCGGTGCAGGTCGCCGAGAAGCGTGCCTGCGGAATCGCCGGGCTGCACGGGACGGCGAAGTGCCGGTTCATTCCGTACTGGAACTACCGCTACGTGAGCGCCGGCGAGCGCGAGGTGAAGGATCGGCTGATCTCCTTCGACGCCGAAGGGGCCGGGGCCATCAACGCCATCAACGGCCTGAAGATGGAGATCGACCCCGACGAGATCGAGCGGGGACCGGTCCCGTTCGGCTCCGAGATCGTGCCCGCCCGGCTCGTGCGGGAGGACGTGGAGGCGCAGCTAGTCCGCGATGTCGTCGACCGGCTCACCCAGCGGGTGCGGTTCCGCTACGAGAAGGGCGATGCCATCTTCTATGAGGAAAAGACCCTCAAACCCGACCGGAACAACATCAAGGTCGACCTCGAGACCGTCTACGTGCCGGTCTGGCAGGTGCGGGGCGGGAGCAAGATCGTCGAGGTCAACGGGTTCACCGGCGAGGTTCTCTCGATGCCGATGGACGAGGGCGTCGAACTGCTGTAGGTAAGAATCATGATCGTCGTCATCGGCGGCGGGCCCGCGGGAAGGCTCGGGGCGATGCACCTTGCACAGGCCGGGGAGGAGGTCCGGCTCATCGAGCAGCGCAGCATCGGCGGACAGTGCCTCCACGAGCGGTGCATGACCATCTGCGCCTTAAACGACGTCGCCCGGCTCATCGAGTACGCCCGGACCCAGAAGGACCTCGGTATCCTCGACTCGGTCCCGGCCGTCTCCTACCCGGCAATAAGGAGACGGATCTGCGAGGTCCAGGGGAAACTCTCCTCTGTCCTGGACGCCGAGACCCGGCAGGCGGGGGTCGAGGTCATTTACGGAGCAGTTGGCCGGCTGGAGGGGGGCCGGGTCTTCATCGGCGACGAGGAGGTCCGGGCCGACGCAGTCCTCGCGGCCACCGGGTCGCGCCCGGCAATCCCCGACATCCCCGGAACCGAACTTCTGGGCGTCTACACCTACCAGACGCTCCCCGCGATGCCCGATCTTCCCCGCCGCATGGCCGTCATCGGCGGCGGGGTGGTGGCGGCGGAGTTCGCCCACATATTCCGTGCGTTCGGGTCCGAAGTCGAGATCGTCGCACGGCACGGGCTGCTCGCGGACCTCGATCCGAAGATGCGCTCCGCCGCGCTGCGCGACCTTGCCGGGGTCGGCATCCGCGAAGAGACCGCCGTCGCAGGTATCGAGGGGAGTGGAAGGGTCCGCTCGGTCCTCCTCGCCAACGGCGAGGAGCTCGAGGCCGATGCCGTCCTGCTTGCCACCGGGCTCGTTCCTCGTTCGGAGTCGCTCCAGGGGCTCAGGAAGAGCCCGGACGGTGCCGTCACCGTCGATCGGCGGATGCGCACGAGCGTTGAGGGCGTCTACGCAGCCGGCGACGTCATCGGCCCACCCTACCTCACTCCCGCGGCCCGCCGGGAAGGCGTGGTGGCGGCCGAAAACATCCTCGGCCGCGAGACCGTCATGGACTATGAGGGCATTCCCCAGGCGATGAGCCTCCGTTACGACTACGCTTTCGCCGCGGTCGGCGCCGACGAAGGCGTCACCCTCTCGGCCCCGGCCCCCGCAGGGCCCGGCTCGTTCTGGGACGTGGCGGGCGGCTGGGCGGGCCTTGCGCAGGTCCGGGTCGATCCCGGGAGCGGCCGGCTCACCGGGGCCGCCGCCGCCGTTCCCGGGGCGGCGACCCTCCTCTCCTACGTCGGCTACCTGATGAAGCGGGGCGTCACCGTCGACGACTTCGACGACATCGTCGAGGTCCACCCTTCGACCGACGGCGTCTACGGGCTCGCCCGCTACGCTGCGGGGATGCTCAAAAAGAAGAACGAGTGATTCGTCCCGGCGGCTCTAGAGCTGCCGGAACATCTGCCCGAACTTCGGGATGAAATCCTTTTTCCGGGACATGACGCCCTCGAGCCGGACGGGCTGGTCCCGCAGGTCCAGCTTGGTGATGCAGGCCTCGTCCCCGGCGGCGAAAAGGTCGCTCGCGTTACTAAAGACGTTCGTGAAGAGGGCGAAGAAGCAGTCGACCCCCATCGTCGCCCGCAGGTGCTCAATCTCGGCCCGGATCTCGTCGGCGTGGGTCTCTGCGAAATCGAACGACGACGTCATCACCTGCGAGACCATGATGCTCCGCCCGAAGAGGTTGTAGCGCTTCATGTCCCGGGTGAGGAGTTCTTCCTTCGGGAGGGCATCGAGGTCCATGCCTTTCTGGATCAGTTCCGGCCCGAACTCGGCCGGGTCGACCCCGGCTATCTCCGCGAGGTAGTCCGCCGCCCTGATATCCGCAGGCGTGGTCGTCGAGAGTTTCATCACCATCGTGTCCGAGAGGATCCCCGAAAGGAGGAGCCCGGCGGTCGACGGCGTGGGCTCCACGCAGGCCTCGATGAATTTGTTCGCCACAATCGTCGAGGTCGACCCCACGGGGTCGTTGAGGAACCGCACCGGTTTTAAGGTGGAGATCGCCCCGAGGCGGTGGTGGTCGATGATCTCGAGGATATCCGCCTGCTCGATTCCGTCCACGGCCTGTGAATACTCGTTGTGGTCGAGGAGAATCACCGACTTCTGGACGTCCTGCATCAGCGTCGTCCGGGATATGAGCCCGATGTGATGCCGCCCTTCCCCGACGACGCAGGCCGTCCTGAACTTGGAGTTCGAGACGACGCTTTTCGCGTACTCGAGGGAGTCTTCCATCCGGACCGTGGGGACGTCGGTCTCCATGATCATGCTCGCGGGGAGGGAGAGACTGATCATCTTGCCGACGCTGAAGGCGTCGAGTGTCGTCGCGAGCACCGAGGCCCCTCTCGTCCGGGCGGCGTCGATCACGCGCTCGCCCACCGGCGCACCTTCGGCGATGATGAGCGCGGCGACTCCTGCCGATACCAGGGCGAGCTGGGCGGGTTCGTTGTCCCCGACGATCGCGATATCGTCGGGCGTCATCCGGGAGAGGGTGACGTGCAGGGCGTCGATGACGGTGTAGACCCGGCCATCTCCGAGCGTCTCGCACGCCGGCACGACTACCCGGGCATCGAGGATGCGGGCGAGGGTATCGAGCGGCATCGGGATGAGCGAGAGTTGTTCCCGGGGGTTCTTCCGGACGTAGGCCCGGGCGAGGCCGTACTCGCTGACGAGGCCGACCAGGGTCTCGTTCTCGTCCGTGATCGGCATGTTCCGCATGTCGTAGGTGTCCATCAGGGCGGCGACGTCGATTGTCGGGAGATCCTGCCGGACGCTCCGGGTATCGAGCGGTATATCCGATACGGTGGGCTCGACGCTCGCTACGTGGACCGGCGCCTCGGCGTTGAATGTCTCGAGTGCAAACCTCGTCTCCGGGCTCACCTCCCCGCACCGGGCGGGGATGTACTTCCCCGGTTCGGCGCGGTTGAGGAGCTCGGCGTAGCCGATGACACTGCAGATGCTGTCGGTGTCGGGCTGTTTGTGGCCGATGATAACGATCTTGTTCTGTCCCATGCTCTCCTCTGATCCCCGGCGGGGGAACGGTTGTCTCCAGAGGTATCGCCCTCCGCCGTCAAAGGCTTTATGCCGGCCCCCGGGCTGTGCGGGGTAACGTTGAAGTAGAGGCTCTCTCCATTCTTCCGCGTGGGAACCGATCGCCCCTGGCCCGCCCCGGCCCTGTTCATCCTGGCATGCCTCCTCATCTCCCCGGCAGTGGGAGCCCCGGGAGACGTGACGGTGACGTCCGTTGCGATCGACCCGGCGGTCCTGATGCCGGGCGACGCGGGGACCATCACGGTTGCCGTGCAGAATACCGGCCCCTCGACCGTCCCGCTCGGCGGGGCCCGCCTCTACGAGGACGGTGTCGTCCCGACGGGTGAGCCCTACCTCTCGGTCGGGGACCTCGGGGCAGGACTCAACCGGACGTTCACCTTCGCCGTCCGGGCGGACGCTCCCGACGGCACCTACTACCCCCGTTTCTCCCTCGACCTCCGGGAGAACGGAACCCTCAGCCACCCGGTCCCGGTCCGGGTCGACGGCACCCCGCTCAGTGCGTCGGTGGCCGCGAAGCCGGACGCCTTCGCCGCCGGCC
>NZ_DAFZ01000048.1 GCF_002498065.1 Methanoculleus sp. UBA208
GCACCTTCGGTGCTCGAACTCCTGTCCTACGGGCAGTCGTTCCTAACGGTGCTCATGCACCCGCCCTCCGGCCGGGTGCATTCAAAAAGTATCCGGAGCCTTCGGGGCCGCCCCTTTTGAGAGCCCCATCGGTATACTTCCTTCCGTGCTCCCGGCAACCTTCGCGTAAAACGTCTCGATCTCGTGGACGATTGCCTGCCAGTTGTACCTGGTCCGGACGAGCTCCTTCGCCTGCTCGCCGAACCTGGCCCGCAGGGCGTCGTCGGCAAGCAGACGCCCTATGGTTTCGGCAAGCTCCTCCGGCGTGCACCTGGTATTGAACCCGACGGTGTCGTCGATCCATCCGAGCAGGTCCCCCTTCCCCGTCGTCACGATGGGTGTTCCGCAGAGGCACGCTTCGAGGAACGTGACGGGAAAGCCGGTGAACGTCGGCGTCACGAAGACGTCTGCGTCGGTGTACGCAGCCATCTTGTCCTCCTTGCTCACGAACCCCGTGAAGACCACCCGGTCCTCAAGATCGAGCGACCGGACCAGCTGCCTGAACTCGTCGTTGTGGCCCATGTCTCCTCCCACCAGCATGAGAACGGTGTCGTCGAACTCCCGTGCGACCAGGGCAAACGAGCGGATCAAAAGATCGATCCCCTTCGTCGGGTCGAGCCTCCCGAGGTAGAGCACGACCTTCGTGGCGTCGTCGATGCCCCACGCGGTACGGAACCTGCCGCGGGCCGGAAGGTCGGGGTACTCGGCGAGGTCGATGCCGTTCGGGACGATCGCGATCCTCTCATCGGCAACACCCAGATCGCGGTAGCGCCCGGCCTCCGTCTCGTTGAGCGCGATCACCCCTGCGGCGCCGAGGATCACCTTCTTCGACCAGAGCCGGTCGAAGAGCCGCTTCATCCGCGTAGAGCCCGTATCCTGTGGGAGCGCCCCGTGCGCCTGGAGCACATAGGGTACGCCGTACTTCCTCGCGTAGTGCGAGGCGATGACGGTGAGCATGGTGCGATGGTCGTGGATGTGGACCACGTCGAACTGCGCGATATCCCTTCTCGCGACCGCCGGCATGCGGTAGGGCATCACCGGCAGGATCGCGCCCCGCGTGTACTTTCGTAAGTTCTCAAAGTAGTAAACGTCCATCCCGTCGACGGAGGTCAGGCTGTTCGTCGGCAGGTCGTTTGGATAGATGCTCCTGTTCGTCGTATAGACCGTGACATCGTGCCCGTTTTCGTGAAGGCTATGAGAGATGTCATATGCTACCCGCGCCACCCCGCCCGACTCCCAGAGCGGTTTGAAGAACGGGGTGACCTGTAATATCTTCATACACGTCCTCCTATGTCCCGTGTCTCAGCCGTTTTCTGATCACGCCCGCATAGCAGTTCAGGCAGAACGGCGTCATCAGCCAGACCCCGCATTCGACCAGGGGCGCGAGCCCGTGCTGACGGATCCGGTACCGGTAACTCTCCAGGTTGTACAGCAGGTAGTCCTCGCCGATCTGCTCAAACCACCATTGCCGGCTGACCCCCCCGTTCTGGACCCGGTCCGAACACCTCGTGATCCAGCGCTGCACCTTCTCGCGGGTCCGCCCTTCCGCCACCTCCGGCTGGAAGTCGCTGTTGATGACACAGGGAACGACTGTGTAGTCCCGGATGCCGTGCCGGTCGAAGTCCACCGAGAGGATCATGGTGCTGTTGATCTTCTCCTTGAAGATCTCGGTATCGAACTGGAAATTCCCGAGGGAGTAGGCGATCAGGCCGTCTTTGTACCGCTCCAGCCCCTGGATGGTATGCGAGTGGTGCCCGAGAACCAGGGTTGCCCCCGCATCGATGAGGCTGTGGGCGAGCCTGACCTGGTCCGGGGAGGGGTAGTAGGTGTTCTCTACCCCCCAGTGCAGGGAGACGACGATATGGTCGCACCGGTCGTTCAGTGCTCTGATATCGTTGATGATGGCTTTCTTCTTCAGTTTGGGTACGGTGACGCCCGGCGGCGACCGGAACCTCCCGCTTGTATACGCGAGGAAGCCGAGCCGGATCCCGTTGCGCTCGACGACCAGCCCTGCCGGTGGGTCGTCACCCCGTGCCCCTCCGATGTAGGCGATGCCGCGGGCCTCAAGACCTTCGAGGGTCTTCTCGAATCCTTCCTGTCCCATATCGAGCGTGTGGTTGTTTGCCACGCTGAGGATATCGAACCCGGCGTCTTTGAGGTAATCACCCGCTTCCGGAGGAGTTGTGTTGACCCAGCGTTTCCTGCTCTCGGTCCCGCTCTTGGAGAGGACTGTCTCCAGGTTCCCGAAGAGCAGATCTTTCTGCCGGAGTTCATCCTGGATCAGGGCAAACGGTTCTTTGCCGTTCCTGATCCAGAGGAGCACGTCCCCGACGGCCCGCAGCCGCACCGATGTCATGCTTCTCCTCCGGCAGACTCTTCGCTCGCTACAGAAGTCCCGGGCCTGTAGCCGGCCTTCTGCATCGACCTGCAGGCTCCCACTTTCTTAAGTCCCTGTGGTGGAGTTCTGTTGCCGTCTGCGAGAAAAACCTTCATATACGGGTAATCTGGAATACTGCCCTCCCTCCATCGAAGCGTTGAGTTCCAGACAGGCAGTGTGACAATATATATTTTGCCCCGCTTTCTGCCCCCGGCAAGCAGACCCCGGCGCATACGGTGGCCCCGGCGCTCCATGCGGGGCACGAAATGGCGTCGGAATCGGCACCCCCCCGAACCATTAACTGCTTTTACAGTGAATACGTACCTGGACTGCCAGGCGGCAGATGATGAGAGTTACCCCCACTGATCCGGTGATGAAGCAGGGGGCTGATGCCGCCGTGTATCCGCCGTGCAACCCATGTCCCATGGAAAGGGGACACCTGTTTTCCGGAGACTCTTCGTTCCCGCTCTCTTTCGGGCTCGACGATCCGGTTCCGCGGGGACGATCGCATTCCGGGGCAACCGTATCGCCGTTTTCGTGAAGATATCCACCGAGTCGCAGTTCCTCCATACGGAACCATGATTCTGATGGTCCTGAGGTGCTTGTACCAATCGAATCGGTGTTCGGGGACCGGCTGCCGACTTCTGCAGGAACCCGTATCCGGAGAAATGTATATATACTGGCAACAGTATGGCAGTGTCGGACGGTGCGACTGAAACGAGCAGATCCTGTGATCTGCGTCCGGATCCGCTCTCCATGCGCATTGATTCGGTCGTGGGGTGTTTGGCGTCGTACTCTTCGTCTTCTGCTGGAGTGATTCACATGAGCCGGTACGGGTCTATTCGTTCTACTGCGGTCGAGGTTCTTGCCGACAGAGAAAAGACGGTTGCCCGGGAGGTTGGTTCCGGCAACACCTCCCCGGAGGTTGCCGGGGGCCGAACTCTGCAGAAACCTCCCCGTCCACCCCGGGATACCTTTCCGGATAACGGAGCCGGCGTCGCGGAAGATGGTCGCTCCTCCCCCGCCGCGTTCGGGGAAGGGCCGGGCGTCGGGACGGTACACCCCGCAACCGCAAGGGCAGGCGCCCGTTCGTTTGCCGTCGCCGCTCCCGCCTATAATGAGGGCCTCGTCATCGGCTCCGTCGTCCTCCTGGCGAAGAAGCACGCCGACCGGGTGATCGTCGTCGACGACGGCTCGGCGGACCGAACCGCTGCGATCGCCCGGCTTGCCGGCGCCGACGTCATCGAGATGCCGGAGAATGGCGGCAAGGCGAAGGCCATGATGGCCGGGTTTGCCCGGGCGCGTGAACTTGGCTACGAGGCTGTCGTGATGCTCGACGGTGACGGCCAGCACGACCCCGAAGAGATCCCGATCGTGGCGGCGCCGGTGCTCGCGGGCGTCGCCGATCTCGTCATCGGCTCGCGGTTCCTGGAGACCCGGGCCGAGATCCCTGCCTACCGCAGGGCAGGCCAGATGGTGCTCAATGGGTTTACGAACCTCTCGGTAGACGGCAATTTTTCGACGACCGACTCCCAGTCAGGGTTCCGGGCACTCTCCCGCCGTGCCCTCGAGAACCTGACCTTCTCCTCGGAGGGTTACAACATCGAGTCCGACATGATCGCCCACTTTGCCCCCCTGAACCTCAGGATGACCGAGGTCCCGATCTCTGTCACCTACGACGTCCCCCACAAGCACAAGAAGAACCCGCTCTCCCACGGCTTCGGGGTGCTGGCAAAGATCGTGGAACTCATCGGCAACCGGCGGCCGCTGCTCTTCTTCGGCATTCCTGGAGGTCTTATCGTGCTTTTTGGGCTGGGTCTTGAGATCTATACCTTCTCCGAACTCTACCGGACCAACCAGTTCCATTACGTTCTTTTTCCCCTGGGAATCACCGCACTGATCCTCGGCCTTTCGCTGATCGAGTCCGGGTTGATCCTGAACTTCCTCACGGCGATGGAGCAGCGCCGCATGAAAAGAGATGCGTGAATCTCATGCAAAAAAGAAGAAAAACGGTTTGGCAGAGGCGAAGGGTGTACGGCACGCACGCCGGCGGGGTTACTCTTGAAGTTACAGCCTGTTTCCGGTGCCCCCCGACATCCGCAGGTATTATATGTATGTGTTCACGATAGGTTCAGCGATGCGTAAAACCGATGCTGCATCGATCGCCCTGGCAGCCTGGATGCTCGCCGTGAGCAGTTTCATGTATATACTTCATGCGCCGAACCTGAAACTGTTCATGGCCATCGTGCTGGTGGGCTTCTTCATCATCGTCTATACGATCCACCCGGTCTTTTCGAGGCCCGGGTATATGCGCAACATGCGTCGCATGACAATAGCCAGCACGGCGCTCTTTGGCCTGCTCGTCGCCCTGAGGGTACTGGAGTTGAACGAATACTGGAGCCTCTGACCGGCGGATATGAGGGCGTCTCTTCCGTGCCCTGCAGGATGTTCGGGTGAAAGACATGGTAATGGACAGGCATAAGCACTACAGAATCGCCTCATACCTCCTTATTGGGTTTGCAGTCCTGCTCTTCCTTGCAGTCCTGCTCTCGGACCCGCAGGGGTATATGCAGAATCAACTCCTCCTGCTGGGTGCGACCGGTTTCATCGGCGGTGCTTTTCTCTTCGCGCTCGGCGGCGACGACTCTGTGGACGCACAGCTGGCCAGCCGGCTCTCCCTGCAGGGCATCTCCACCCTGGGCCGCACCATCCGCGACCTGGGCGGGTATGGAGCCGCAATCTTTCTTCCGCCGGAGAGCGAAGACGGGGAGGTCATGCAGTTCATTCCGACCCAGCCCGCCTGCAGGCCGTTCCTGGGAGACGGAGGTGGATTTGCCTGTCACAACGGGAGTACCGGGACCATAACCCATCCCCTGGCAGGCCCCATTCTCGATGACCTGAAACGCGACAACGACTTTGTCCTGCCCTCGGATTACGGCCTGCTGATGGGGGCGATCAGGGAGGTGTGCGAGGATCTTCTCTCGGTTGTGGACCGGGTGGATGTAAAACGGGAAGGCGACACGGTGATCTTTACCCTGCATAATTATCTGCTCATTCCCAGTTGTGCTTCGCTTCGCGAGGCGTCTCCGGAATTCTGCGCACTCTGCCCCTGCTCGATCTGTAGCCTGATCGCGTGCATGATCGCGGACGGCCTTAAGTGCGAGGTCAGCCTGGACCACGTAACCCAGGACGACGGCGCACGGTCACACCGCATGGAGATTTACTATACTCTTAAGGGACACGCCGCCTGAAGGGGACCGGCAACGTATGCCACGCCCCCTTCCCGCCGGTGCATAAATGGTCGGGTGCCTGGGGAGAAGGATCGGAATATTATCGGCAATGCCTTTCATTGGTCCTCCGGAGGTCGCAGCAAAACATATATCATCACCCCCTGATGTAGGGCGTGAGAACTTCTCATGGCGAGTTTCCTCAGCAATCTCCTCAAGTTGACATCGGGCACCGTGATTGCCCAGGTAGTTGCCATAGTCCTCATTCCCGTAGTTACACGCATCTACTCTCCAGAATTCTTCGGCGTTAACCAGCTCTTTCTCTCGATGGCGCTGGTGATCACGGTCGTCTCCTCTCTCTCCTATCACTTCGCAATCATGGTGACGGAGAAAGACGACGACTCCGTGAACGTACTTGCACTCTGTGTTGCCTGTATACTGGGGGTCGCCGTCCTGACCGGCGTCGTCTTTGCCTGGTTTGGCGACTGGTTCGCGGATATCCTCAATACGCCGGCGATCGCCGATTACCTGATACTGCTGCCGTTCTTTGTTACATTCAGCAGTCTCTACATAGTCCTGAGCGAGTGGTTCTCCCGGAAAGTGCGGTACGGCGCCATTGCAAGGGGTATCGTGATGAATTCCGTCTCAACGCGTGTATTTCAGATCGGAGCCGGATTGATCCATGCCTCCCCGCTCGGCCTCATCCTCGGTTCGGTGATCGGCGCGGCCCTCGCCAATCTCCCCATGCTGCGGAGACTGAAAGAGGATGCTCCCCTCCTGAAATCGGTTACACCCGGACGGATGAAGGACCTCGCCTTCCGGTACAGCCGTTTCTCGTTCTTCGCGTCACTTGGAAGCCTTGCAAACAGTGCGTCCTGGGAACTGCCGGCATTCATGCTCGCTTACTTCTTCAACCCGGTCATTGTCGGGTTCTATGCCCTTACCATAATGGCGGTACGGCTGCCCATGATGGTGGTGGGAACATCCGTCACGCAGGTCTTCTTCCAGAAAGCAAGCGAGGAGAGAATCCAGACCGGGGCTGTCAAAAACGTGGTCCGTGAGGTCCACACAAGGCTCATCTCCGTCGGCATCTTCCCCTTCATCATCTTTGCCATCCTCGCCGAGGACCTCTTTACCTTCGTCTTCGGCGCGGACTGGCTCACTGCAGGCACCTACGCCATGATCCTTACCCCGTGGCTGTTCGCCGTGTTTGCCGTCTCTCCGATCTCATCTCTTTTCGGTGTCCTCGACAGGCAGAGGGCTTTCTTCCTCTTCGAGATCACGACCCTGTGCGCATGGCTACTCCTGTTCTCCGTCGGCGGCATCCTGGGCGATCCCGTCGCAGTACTCACGTTCTTCTCCGCCGGCGGCGTGCTCCTCTGGGGGGGAAGAGCGTCTACCTAATAAGAGAGTCCGGGGCCGGGTACCGGAGCAGTGTCCTCAGCCTGGTGAGGCATCTGCTGATCAGCATCGCGCTCGCCCTCCCCCTCGCAATCGGGAGGTACCTGGATGTCCCGTTTCTACTCCTGCTGGTTGCTGCAGGAGTAACCGCGGTTGCCTACTATCTCCTGATCTTCTTTACGGACACCCTGGTCCACAGAGAAGTTCTGGGGATGATCCGGGGTTCCGTCCCCCCGGAATATCTGCACTGGCTGGAGCGACTGGGCCTGCTCCGCTAACGGGTCGGGCGATTTCCGTGGAGCAGCCGTGCGGCACCTCCTCAGGGGCCGCCCGTCACGCCGTCCCCGGGAGGCCGCAACCCGTTCTTCTCCCACCATGTCGCGATCTCCCTGCCGCCCGTCATCCAGGCTCCCCTGTCGCGTCCGTACTCCAGAATCTTTTTGTAGAACTGAAGTGATGTGCCGATCATGAACTCATTATGCCAGAGGACGGTGATCACACCGTGATGCCGTTCGACGGTATTGAGGACCCGTTCCATCTCGTCCCAGGCCTGCTCGATATTCAACCGCATGTGCAGGAGCAACGTCCGATCCATGACAGCGAGCGGGATCTCAAGGACCTCCATCTCCCGGCCGGTATTCAGGTTGAACGGCCGGAACGGGTGGCACATGCCGTTCCGAAACCCGATGCAGTCCGGATATCCGAGCGTGGTGTCGTAGAGGAATCCTGCTCCTTCCAGCAGCTCCCAGGTATCAGGCACCCGGAACCTGAGGTAATGGTTCCGGAATCCGGCAACCTTCCTGCTGAGGATCTTCTCAAGGTGCCTCTTCTCCGCGAGCAGCCTCTCCGGATCGCAATAAGTCCTGCATCCCCCGTGCAGGCCGACCTCCCACCCCTGGTCATGGAGCATGCAGATCTCCTGTTCCAGGTCCTCGATCGCGTATGCGTAGTCCCGGTCATCCTTCTCCAGGGCCAGAAAATAGAAACTGGAGCATGCTCCATAGGAATCCTCGAGTTCGGCGATCTCCTGGAAGTTCCATGCGGGACGCTTTTTTGAGCGCAGTTGCGGAATTATGTGGCCTGCGCGCGAGAAATCCCCGTCTCTTAACGACTTGACGATCTCATAGCCCTTTATGGGGAGAGGCTTGTAGACTGTGTCGATGTCGTGCGTAAGGCAGATCGCAAAAGGCTGGCCTTCCGGGTATTCACACTGAAAGCCATTCTCCATGAGGATCTGTGATGCCCGGGGTACACAGACGTCACGGTGCCGGCTCCTGTAGTAGGGAAACCGGCCGTATCCGTCCCGGTCGCGCCTCTCGCACTCCTCCTTTCTGGTGAACAGGTCCCAGATCTCTTCGTCCTGCCTGAGCAGATCCGTCATGCGGGGTATCCCCCTCCTGCCCTGTAATCCTGAGTCGGATGGCATATACCTTTCACGCCGGTGCGGTATCCCGCTGCCGGTCCCGGAAGTATATGGATCTTCTGATTCGGTCCTGCCTTCCGCCCCGGAGATGTTCCGCAGTGCATTCTCTTCTCTCCCCTGCATAAGATGGATCCCCTGAAAGTTGTTACCGGAATACCTCCTCAAAAGAGAACGTCGTGAAGTCCGCGTACGACGCATCGAGTATCTTCAGTTCCAGATCCTCCCGTGCGACGGCAAAGGACATGGTGTCGGGATACCCGATGTAGCTGTACTCGGTGGCACCGCTGTAACTGGTGGAGTTCGATGCCGCCCGCAGGATCTCTATCATCTCGGGCGTACCGATGCTGCGGCCTTCGCTTATGAATCGGTTCAGGGTATCGTTCATTGCTATGTACCGATGATGGGTCGGCAGGATGGATCCCGGTTCTCCGTCCGCCGCTGCTTCCGTGCCCGGTCCGGCGTTATAGATATAGAAGTTGTTGGTCGTCAGGATCGCAGGGATGCCGGTCGGCGGAACCTCACCGGGTCTCCGTACCGCCATCCCATAGGAGTCGGACTCGAATGTCACCGATGGGGTCCCGTTGGGGTCCGTTTTGTACGGCACCGAGACTGCGGTGTTCCAGCCACCCGTCCGTGTCATATCCCGCGACATCCAGTAGTTCTCCGCATCGGGGATGGTCCGGCAGTGCTGCAGGGTCTCCATATAGAGCGTGGAGTATTCGAGCAGGTCTGTTGCGCTGAAGTTCGGACCGTATCCGACGGAATGCGTGGCCAGGGTCAGGCCTTCCTCGTTCATGGCATTATACGTCCCGTAGAAGCCGGGCCAGTCGATACCCACGACCCGCATCCCGCCGCTCCCCTCTTCCGGTTCGGTCGCGACGATAAGGAGCGTGTTCACCGTGATCTTCCGCAGGTCGTTCTCCCCGTCCATGTTCTTGCCGTGGATCAACCCGCCGGAGAGTTCGGGGTTTTGGGTCAGGTTGCCCCAGACGACCGCGTTCGAGCACATCAGGCTGTCCGGTTCACCGTTCTCCTCGTTTGGTATGGAATCTCTCAGGTGTACCATGCAGTAAAGAGCATTTATCGCCAGAACATCGTCGCGCATGACGTCCCGCCCGAGGACGTCGATGTGCATACCGGTCCCCGAGTCCCTCATGCCCTGGATCATCGCGTCGGCAACGGGAACGTAGGGATCATTTGCCGAGAAATTGTTCCGGATGAAGGGCAGGAGGTCGTTTTCGTAGAGCGACGGGGACCGGGCATAGTACTCGATCAGGACATACTCGACCCAGTCCCTGATCTGCGGGCCGACAAGATATCCCTGGGCATACGCTCGTTCTTCGTCGGTCCCGCGGAGCTGCAGGACCGGATACCCCTTGATCGTCTTCAGGGTTCCCCCACCGTTCCCCCGATCGACACTCAACTCCTCATCCGGGTAAGGAGTCGGGGCGATCAGTGTCAGGTCGATCCCGGAAACGTCGTTGCCGTCGGTCACGTTAACGCTCGTCGGCAGCAGGTAATCGTCGGTCCGGTACCAGCCGGTGGGTTCCAGGTAATCTTCATGATCGATTCCTCCGTCACCGTTCGTGTCTTTCCAGGCATAGAGGAAGTATTCGCCGGGTTCGGGAACCCTGACGCGATAGGGGCCCGGGGCGCTGATGGTTGTATACGCGACGACGTGCTCTGATGCGTATGGCTGCGCCTCCGTCTCCATCTCGCGTATCTTCTGGAGAACGACCGGGTAAGTTGCGAGGATGTAGGTCGTGCCGGGATCCCGATCCTCGGAGACAAGGGTGCCGGATATCGTAACCGCCGTATCCTCTGGCTGCATCTCCCGGAGGCCGGAGTAAAGAGCCATCCATGCGACGAGGATAGCAAGGATGACGATAGCCGCGAGCATCACCGTTATCAGGGCGAAATTTCTTCTTTCCATGCGTATACACCTGAATTTTGCTGGCATTATCTCGTGTCACTGTGAGATGGAGCCTGTCATCGTCAGAACATTAAGAGTATATTAAAATTTCGCCGGTTGCAGAGCGATTCAGTTCGTTTATGATATGCGGGGTTGCCCGATCTTGAGGATACTGCTTAAATATGAAAGGGGGCGGCGCAAAACGCCGCTAAAACCAAATTATCCTCTCTCCGAAAGGGGTAGCGCCGCGCTTTGCTCCCCTGCCGGCAGACGAATCTCTTTGTCGTTCATCGGTTGCGTCGGAAACCGGTCTCTGCCAGCTGCTTATTATGCAGTAAAAGCACGAGCAACCTGAATCCCGGAGAGTCTCTTTTTCATCCGGTAAGCCAGGGATGCTGTTTTCGACAGCAGGACCAGCCGTGCATGAATAGGTATGTATTCGGCCCCGAATTTTGCTTTGCCCTGGAAACGGGGGTTATCCGGTTCCAGCCTCTGCCGCCCGAAGGACAGCTTCTCGTACCCGTTCTCCCACGCCCAGTTGACCAGATCCCAGTATACAGGGTACGTGGGGGTATACCGGTTCGGGAGGTTCCGGTTCAAGGCCAGGTACTGGTAATAGGCGGTTGCTCTATCCGGAGACGCCAGCGTCAGCCATCCGCCTGCAAATACGTCGCCGTTTGCCAGGATCGCAATTCTCACATCGTCAGGGAAGAAGTCCAGGAGTCTCTCGAAAAAAGAGGATGGCAGGATATCCCCATTAATGTGTGTTAAATTTTCTACGTAGTATCGATAGAACCTTTTAATTTCGGACGGTTCATGCGCCTCCCGGATCGTAAAACCTCTTTTTTCAAATATCTGGATGTTGTACCGCATGTTCCTCGAAAAGGTGCTCCAGATTACTTCCGGAGACGTTTGCTTTAAGTTCAGTATCATATTGCCCGTATGCTCAATGATGAAGTTATCGTGCTTTGTTTCATCCATTGTATCAGGAGAGTAGGTGTTGAAGTGAAGAAACGAGCATTCTTCTGCGAAGAGCGATAGAACCTCATCGAGATGGTTGATGTCAAAAGAATCGTCCAATATCATATTGTTGAATTCGGAGTGAGGGATACTGTTTAAACCATGGAAGAAACCTGCCGACTGTTCGACAAACGGGCATATGCCGACAACCTGCTGGTCTTTGAGGATGAGGTAGTACCGCAATCGCAGGTTCAATGCGTCTTCTAAAATACTCTTCCAGCGCAGGCTGTGGAACGGCGTGCCTTCCCGGGATCGATCGTTGAACTCCTTCCATTGGTGTGCGTTCTCCCCGGATAGCAGTTCAATGGAATAAGTCATGATGGGCACCTTGCCGGACAACTTTGATAATACTTTCCACCTTTTATATTCCGTTATCCGAACCCGTTTGCCCGTAAAACCCCTTCATCATGACATCCGGGATTCCGTATAGGGCGACCGGTGCCATGAGAAACGGGAAATTCATCCCGGCATACCCGGTCCTGGAACCGGTTTTTCAGGCGGCGCGGGATATCATGGCCTTTACGCGAGTGTTAACCCTGCTCATGAAGGTGTATCTGGCCCGGACCGCTCGACGCCGTAATACGGAACAAGGTCCGGGTTGAACGTTGCTATGAACGCACTCAGGCGGGCCATGTTCCCGGCCATCAGATTGACCGACGGATAATGCCGTTCCGCAAAATGAGTGACAACCTCGCTGAGAAGAAGCGAAGCCGCCCCCGTGTTCAGGTGCTCTTCCGCAGAGGCTGCAGACCACCGATGAGCAGTCTTTGAGTCGCAAACGATGACTTCGGCCGCAGCTACCTCTCCCGAAGGAGTCTTCGCGACCCACATCTCGCCCAGGTTCTTCTCCCGGATCGCATCCAGCATGTTCATGAGGTGCTTTTTGGAGAACGGCGGTTGCGAATTCTGTTTTGCAAAGGTATTCTTCGTGAGCTCCCAGTATGTCTCGGCGTCAAAATGTTCTGTTGCGGTAACGCCCAGTTTCTGGGCTTTGCGAATACTTCGCCGTGCGTTTTTGGAAATATGTTCGGACACATCCCTGTCGGTCGGAAGCATATAAGTGTAGTAGACCTTTGCATCCCACCCGTTCCTGGTGAACCCTCGAACATCCGAGGTCATCCCACAATTATAAGAGACCTTGAATAAAACCCGGGGTGTATGGCATTCCGGGAAATCGATGACGAACTCTGGGCAATCATTGAGCCGCATCTCCCTCCCCAGAAACCTCATGTCGGGCGACCCAGAACCGACCATCGTGCGATGTTCAACGGCATCCTGTATGTCCTGACCACCGGTTGTACCTGGAGTGACGTCCCTCGGCAATACGGCACGAAATCGACGGTACATCGGTTTCACCTTTACCTTGCCGAACACGGCATCTATCAGGACATTTTCCTCGATCTTCTTCGATCGGGCTATGAGATCCGGAAAATCGATCTCACCCACTGTTCCACCGATACCAAGGATATCCCGGCTAAAAAGGGGGATCGACCGGTTATGATGGCTATAAGAAAGTAAAAGGGAACAAGCTGAGCGCTCTGGTTGATCGGAGCGGTCTCCCCCTTGCCTGTACGGTCTTCCCGGCAAATATCCATGATTCCCAACTTTATGAACCAACCGTTGAAGCGTTTACGATTCCAGAGATGCAGGTTCATCCCTCAATCATCTCGGCGGATGCAGCCTACGATGCCCAGATGATCCGCCAGTACAACCGGAAACGAAGGATCAAGAGCAACATCCCGACCAACCCGAGATCCCGGATACACCCGAAGCGGGGAAGACCGCGCTGGTTCGATCCGACACTGTATAAAGAAAGAGGGGCTATTGAACGGTTCTTCAGCTGGATCGAGGCATTCAAGAAGATTGTTCCTCGATATGAACGCTATGAACACTCATTCCTCGGATTGATCCACCTGGCATGTGCCATTATGATCTGGAGGGTTATGGGATGACCTCTCCTCCAGTCCCGGAGAGTTCACCAGGTCCACATGGTCGAACCTCTGCCGGACAATATGATTGCAGATGGATGCGATGACCCTGTCGGCATGCAACTCCCTCTCTCTTTGTTTGGTACTCTCTATTCCGGCTATCACTATCCCGCCGTAAGGAGCCAGCAGTGCTGCGGAAGAGGCGATTCTGAGCAGTTTATACGGGTTTGACAGGAGGAGGGGGCAGCCCCCGATCAACGCATCGTCTTCGTAGCACCCGAGTACCACCGGCGTCCGGTTCAGTGACGAAGCGGTCCTGACCGCCCAGTCGCTCGTGTGGAATATCGTCCCCTGATCGGAGCCGGCGACCAGTTCGTCCCATACGGGGAACTCATCTGCTTCTAATGCTTTCACCTCTATCCGCACCATTCACGACACCCGGCCTGCGGTGGGAACTGTTGCCTGTTCGCTTCCTGAAATGGATTTTTTCAATTGATAGAGCAGGGAGGCCGTCTTTGAGAGGAGAACAACCCTTGAATGGATCGGCAAGGGCTCAGCCCCGAATTTCCGTTTGCTCCGGACGCGGGGGTTATCCGGCCTCTCGCGCCCGAGTGATATCCGTTCGTAACCGTTCTCCCAGGCCCAGTTGATGCCCTCCCACGAAAGATAGTAGGTGGGCGAGTACTTGTTCGGGAGGTCCCGGTTCAACGCCAGGTACTGGAAATAGGCGGTTTTCCGTGCGGGGTCCAGTATTGCCAGGTTTCCCCCGGCGAAGACGCCGTTCCTGGTGAGAAGTGCGATTCGCACTTCATTCTGTGAAAAAGCGTCAAGAAGCCTCTGGAAAAAAGTAAACGGTAGAACATAGCCATTTATACGGTTCAGGTTATCCGAGTAATAGCGATAAAATTGTTCGATGCCGTGGCCCTGTTCCATCTCTTGAACCGTAAACCCTCCCTTTTCGAATCTAGTGACTTTATATCGTTCGTCTTTCGACAGAATCTCCTTCCATATCGTCTCCGGGGGGTTTCGGTTCAGGTCCAGTATTACGTTGCTTCCATCCTCGTTCGGGACGGTATGGTACCCGATCTTATCGGGCAGGCCCGGGTCGTATGTATTAAAGTAAAGAAACGAGTATCTTTTCGAGAAAAGGGACAAAATATCATTGATATGATCTGCATCAAAGGTTTCGTCCAGTATGATGTTGTTGTATTCGGAGCGGGGTATGCCGTTCAGGCCCCGGAACCGTTTCATCGATTGTTCGACGAACGGGCATATGCCGATGACCTTCCGATCGTCGAGGATGAGGTAGTAGCGTACCTTCAGTTTCAGCACATCCTCTAAGGCATTCTTCCACCGTACACCGTGAAATGGAGTTCCTTCCCGCGATCGGTTTACAAATTCCTCCCATCGACAGGCATTGCTCTCTGACAACGGTTCGATCGAATATGTCATCAGGGGATTACCTGCCTGTACCCGGCATTAACATTTTCCATCACCCTGCAGAGGTTGTCCCGATACTCTCCCTCTCATCGTGATGCATACCGGATACCCCTGTCGGACAACACGGCTTACCATCGGGGCTCTGTCCCCTGAATGCTTTCAGCCCTGCTGAAGATGGCCGGAAGAAGGCGTTTCATCCACTTTGTGGAGATCCGATTGTGCGAACCCGGAGGTATGCCGGCACTGCCCGGTCATAAGAAAAATGTTAATACCGGGTACAGGCAGGTAATCCCCTGATGACGTGTTCGATCGAGCCATTATCAGAGAGCAATGCACACCAATGGGAGGAATTTAACACTCAGTCCGCAGAAGGCAGTCTCTTTCACGGTTTACGGTGGAAAAGTGTCTTAGAGGATGTCTTTCACCTGAAACTGCGATACTATCTCATTCTCAACGGCAGGGAGATCGTCGGGATAAGTCCCTGGGTCGAACGATCGGTACTGAACTTTCAGGGACTGGTCAGCATCCTCCACTCCGAAGTGAACAACATCGTGCTGGACGATGCCGTCAGTGCCGACCACTTCAACGAGGTTCTATCGCTCTTTGCAAAGAAATACTCGTTCCTGCATTTCAACACGCATAACCCTGTGCTGTTGGACCGGGTCCGGTTTGCCCATGTTCCCGGTGAGGATACGGGTCATATGGTGGCGGACCTGAAATCCAACCCTCCCGATGCCGTATGGGCCGGCCTCTCGAAGAAAACGAAGCAGGCCATCCGCACGTTTGAGAACGACGGATTTGAGGTTCGGACGATAAACCGGCCCGGCGATCTCGAGGGTTTTTACCGCTACTATGTCCGAAACCTGACACACATCCGTGGCGAGATCCTACCGCTTGCCTTGAGGTCATCCCAATACTCTC
>NZ_DAFZ01000066.1 GCF_002498065.1 Methanoculleus sp. UBA208
ACCCCCGTAGTGTAGCGGTCAATCATGCAGGACTTTGGATCCGGCGACGGCGGTTCGAATCCGCCCGGGGGTACTGTATTCATCCGGCCTTCACATTACCGCATGTGCGTATTTCGCAGCCACTCTCGTCCCGTTCGGCGGCGAAACCGGAAGGGACTTTTTGGCGTAGGGCGAGCATACGAGAATGACCCACCTCTCTCCTATCCTGATCGCCCCCTGCGGTATAAACTGCGGGCTCTGCATCGGCTACCTGCGGGAGAAGAACAGGTGCCCGGGCTGCCGGACGGAGGATGCCGCCAGGCTGAACGCGTATTGCGCCCGGTGCAGGATCCGGCAGTGCGAAGACCGTACGGGGGAGTACTGCTACGAATGCGCCGGATATCCCTGCACGCGGCTGAAACGCCTGGATAAACGCTACACAAAATACCGGACGAGCGTGCTCGACAACCTGAGCGAGATACGGGAGCGGGGAGTCGCGGAGTTCGTCGAACAGGAGAAGGTCCGCTGGGCATGCCCGCAATGCGGACATATCCTCAGCATGCACAGGGATCGCTGCCTGCACTGCGGTCGGACGTGGTGAGGAGGGAGCATCACCTGCACCGCTGCCGGCTCCGTTTGTATCCCACCAGAACTTTGCATACCTGCCCTGTGCCTCAATAACCTCCGGCGACGAACGAGAACGGGAAATCGGGTTCAGCGCAAACGGCAATACGGTATCGGACCGTACTGCCGCCACCGCCCGGACGGATCCGGCGCCGTCGATACCTTTTTTGCGCTCGATACCCTCCTGCCCCCTGGTGCCATCGAGCATGACCGAGGTTGACACGAGGATACGATCAGTCCATGCCCGCGAGATACTGGACTCGCGGGGGAACCCGACCGTCGAAGCGGATGTCACGCTCGCCGGCGGGGTGTCCGGGCGTGCCGCGACCCCATCCGGCGCATCGACCGGTAAACACGAAGCCGTCGAGCTCCGCGACGGCGTAAAAGACCGTTACGGCGGCAAAGGGGTGCAGAGACCCGTCGCCCGGGTCAACGGCGAGATCGCCGTTACCCTGCAGGGCATGGACGCCCGCGAGCAGGCGGCGGTGGACGAGGCGCTCATCGATCTCGACGGAACGCCGAACAAGCGGAACCTGGGCGCCAACGCCACGCTTGCAGTCTCCATGGCCGTCGCCCGGGCTGCCGCCGCCGCGCAGGGCCTCTGGCTCTGGGAGTACCTGGGAGACCCGTTAAAACCGCTCCTTCCCGTCCCCATGATGAATATCCTCAACGGCGGCGTTCACGCCAACTGGCAGGGGCCGGATTTCCAGGAGTACATGATCGCCCCCTACGGCGCTCCGAGCGTCGCGGAAGCGGTCCGGTGGGGGAGCGAGACCTACCATGCGCTCAAAGAGATCCTCAAGGCGCGGGGCTACACGACCGGTGTCGGCGACGAAGGCGGGTTCGCCCCTGCAGTCTCCACGAACACCGAGCCGCTCGACCTGATCGTGGAAGCAATCGAGCGTGCCGGGTATGCGCCCGGCCAGGAGATCGGGATCGCTCTCGATCCGGCATCGAGTGCGTTCTATAACGACGGCGTCTATAACCTCAGGACCGAAGGGCTGACCCTGACCGCTGCCGAGATGGTCGACCGGTACCGCGACCTTGTGGCGGCATACCCGGTCATCGTCATCGAGGACGGCCTTGCGGAGGATGACTGGGACGGCTGGCGGATGCTGACCAGAGCTATCGGCGATCGGGTGGAGCTCGTCGGCGACGACCTCTTCGTCACGAACGTCGAACGGATCGAGCTGGGTATCCGGAAGGGGGCCGCCAACGCCGTCCTGATCAAGCCCAACCAGATCGGAACGGTGACCGAGACGATCGCCGCGGTGCATCTCGCGCAACAACAGAACTGGGGTGCGATGGTCTCCCACCGGAGCGGCGAGACGGTCGATACGTTCATCGCCGATTTCACCGTCGCCATGCGGACCGGCCACCTCAAGACGGGAGCGCCGGCCCGGGGCGAACGGGTCGAGAAGTACAACCAGCTCGTCAGGATCGAAGAGGCGGCCGGGGATACGGCCCGGTATGCCGGACGGAGCGGGTTCGTCCGGTAAGATGGCGCCGATCGGATCTTGAGCAGGGGTGACGGGATGGCTGCATGCCCGTGCTGCGGAGCAGGACTGACCGGCTACGAGCGGATCGCCGCCTTCGGGAAAGGGAGCCTTCGTACCGGGATCGTCCTCTGCTGCCGCTATTGCCGGTGGCAGGGGGCGTGCCGGGAGAACTGCCCGGACGACCTCCCATGGGGGTGAGCCGGGACCGCATGTTTATTGCTCCTCCCGACCACCCCCTCCGTAGAACGGTATGGAGCCTATCGATATCCCCATAGTCAGAATAATGCACCGTGAATACGAGCACGTGACCCCGGCAACACCCATCCTTGAGGTGATGGAGAAGTTCTCCGAACGGGGGCGGCACGACCTGATCGTGCTTGGAGAGGACGGGACATTCATGGGCGTGATCATGCTCACCGATATTCTGGGCTGCCTCATGCCTCATCTGGGCGTGCGCCCGGGCAGAAAGACATCGGGGATGCCGTCGGGGATCCTCTGCATGCTCCTGGGGAGCGGGCAGGCAGCCGGCGATCTGGTGACCAGGACAAACATAACCATCTCACCCGGCGCGACCGTAGGGGATGCGCTCGCCCGCATGGCCCGCGACCAGCACCCCTACCTCGTGGTGGTGGACGGTGCCGGGAAAGCGATCGGGTGCGTGGAGCTCGCCGATATCATTGCGACTCTGCGGCAGGGCGGCCACCTTTAACCGCTTCTTCTCTCTTCTTCCGGGCGGCAAACCCCCACTTCATCAGAAGCGGCGCCACAAGAATCGTCGCTATCACCATCACCGTCACGCCCGAGTAGAGCCCCTGCGTGACAATCCCGGCGGAAAGCGAGATCTGGGCGACGACCAGGGCGATCTCGCCCCGGGGGGAGAGCCCGAATCCGACCATGAGTGCCTGGAGTCTGTCTCCCATGTAGGGACGCGATCCGATGTAGCCACCGGCGGTCTTGCCCGCTATCGCCAGAAGGATAAGTGCCGGCACCAGCACTGAAGCAAACACCGCAGGATCGGGATGGAAGAGGAGCCCGATGGAGGCGAAGAAGAAGGTGACGAAGAACCCGAAGGCAAAGTCGGCGAGGCCGTCAAAGACGCTCCGGTCGTTTCTGATCTGGGGGCCGAGAACCAGTCCGGCAACGAACGCCCCGATGGCGTAGTGGAGTCCCACCGCATCTGCGACCGCAGCGGATCCAAAAGCGATGACGATCGCCGTCACGTACGGCATTTCGTGGGTGAGCATCCGATGGGACGCCCGGAAAACCCAGAGAAAGAGGCGCCTTCCTGCCGTGAGGGCGAAGGCGATGAAGAGGACGGCGAGCACCAGCTTCGCCGCGAGCGGGGCAAGCTCCAGCCGCCCGGAGAGGGCGATGGAGGAGAGGACGCCGAGGAGGATGACCCCGATGATGTCGTCGACCACCGCAGCGCCGACGATGGTGTTTCCCACCATCGAGTTGAGCATTTTGAGATCGATCAGGGTCCTCACCGAGACGCCGATGGAAGTGATGGAGATGACGGTGGCAAGGAAGAGTTGCTCCACAAAAGAGAAGCCGAGCAGTGCGCCGCCGATGATGCCGAACACGAAAGGAACGACGATCCCCGTCACCGCAGTCAATGCCGCCGCGTTCCGGGCTGCGGCAAAAGCCCTGGCGTTCATCTCCACGCCGGAGACGAAGAGGAGCGCGATCACGCCGATGGTGGAGAAGAGCTCGAGTGTCTCGTTCATCGTCACCAGTCCGAGCACCGCCGGCCCCACCAGGATTCCGGCGGCGATCTCACCGATCATGGGAGGATAGCCCCCACGCTCCAGGAGTTCCCCGAAGACCTTGGCAAGACCGAGGATCAGGACGATGGCGACGATCGGATCCATCTATCGACGATCACGACGTAGGGTACAAAAAGCCTTCGAAGAGCAGGGCTGCCGGGCCCGGTGCGGGAGAAACGGATTTGCGCGCGGCTGGAGAAGCAGTTCTCCTTTCACGCGGTCAGGAACACCGAAAATCTCAGGTGAGCGACGCTCCTGAACATCGACGCGACGTTCTCCCGCAGTCGCCCTGCAACTCCCGCATGTTGCATACATTTCTTAAGGCCTCCCTCCCCAGATCATGGGCAACAATGGAAAGCGCCGCCCTATCTATCGAGTTCCAGATGAGCCTCCTCCTCTTCCTCGCGCTCGCCGGCTACCTCCTGGCATCCCGGATCAACCAGTCGGCGACGATCGGGGCCATTCTCGTGGGGCTCCTCGTAGGGCCGAGCATGCTCGGCCTGATCACCTACACGGACTTCGTCCGGAGCCTGGCGCATCTCGGGGCAATCATCCTTCTCTTTGTGATAGGTTTCGAATTTAACGTCAGAGATATCCTTAAGGGAAGTTACGGTGTCATTGGTGTTTTCGGCGTCATCATACCGTGGATCGGGGGTTACGCCACCGCCGTCCTCTTCGGGTTCGACTTTGCCAGCGCGGTCTTCGTCGGCACGGCGATGACGGCAACAAGTATCGCCATCACCGCGAACGTCCTCAAGGAGATCGGCATGCTCCAGACCGATGCGGCGAAGGCGATCATCGGCACCGCGGTCATCGACGACGTCCTCTCTCTCGTAGCGCTCTCAATCACGACCGATCTGGTCGCCGGGGGTGTCTCGGCGGTCTCGATCGGCCTGGTCCTCGCCAAAGCGATCGGGTTCATCGTCATCGGCGGCGCCGTCGGGCTCTTCGGCGTAAGCCGGTTCATCGAGCGGATGGATGCATCGAAACTGGCGCAGAAGTACCCTGAGTTCGTCTTCATCTTCGCCATGATGATCGCGTTCCTCTACGCGATGCTTGCCGACCTCATGGGCCTCTCGGGGATCGTCGGTGCGTTCATTGCCGGGGTCGCCTTCGAGGGGGTCGGGCTCCGGAACAGCAAGGACGTCAGGGAAGGCGCCGAGTACCTCCAGATCATCTTCGCCTCGATCTTCTTCGTATCGCTCGGTATCCTCGCCGACTTCCAGGCGCTCACTCCCGACATCATCATCTTTCTCGTGGCACTGACCCTGGTCGCCATCGCCACCAAGGTCATCGGGTGTGGTCTCCCTGCCCGGGCGATGGGGATGTGCCGGGAGGACTCCCTCATCATCGGGTTCGGGATGGCGCCGCGGGGCGAGGTGGCGATGATCGTCGCCCTGATCGGGCTGGACTCAGGGCTCATCGGCCAGGGAGTCTTTGTCGCCATCGTTTTGATGAGCCTGCTGACCACCATCGTCACGCCGATCGTCTACCGGAACTGGTTCTTCAAGGGCGCGTACTGCGCCACGGAGTGATGCAGGGCTCCCCCCTACAGTTTTTTCCCCAAAAACGGCTTTGTTGAACCCCCACTTGTTTGCTCCAGATGGCCGCAATCAGGGGTAATCAGGGGCACGGCTTTCCACCGGGTTGCGCAGGCCACCACGGTCCACTGCATGAGGACATGCCCGAGAAAAAAGGTCGTCCCAGGGACAAGCCGGGTCCGGCACCAGCCTCAGCAGGGTAAGGATGAAGATTAGAACAGGGTTTTCAACAAAGCCCAAAAACTCTCTTACTTCCCTCCGGGTCCGGCCTGAAAAAGAGCCGGCAGTTCTGCCGGCCCCTGCCTCACCAGGCTTCCGGAAATGCCATGTTGGTGTAGATATCCTCGAGGCGCGCCTTGTGGCCCCGCTCCATCGAGGCAAGGCTCTGGAACAACTCTTTCTGCCCCGGATCGTCACTCAGGCTCGCGAGCTGGGTATACATCTGCATCGCGTCGAGCTCCTTCCTGATCGCGATGACGAGGCCGTCGAGCGGCTTTAGGTCGGCCGAGAGCGGCGGGGTCTCCAGGGTTTGAGCGACTTTGTAGTCCCGCTGCGTGTTAAAGCCGAGTGCTGACGGCTCTTTCAGCAGAAAACCCTCGAGGGTCTTCCGATGTTGGCTCTCCTCCCCGGCAAGTTCGTTGAAGAGGTTTTTCAGGTTCTCGTCCGTGACCTTCTCTCTGACCGTGCGGTAGAAGGTATATGCCTCGATCTCCCGGTCGATGGCATTCGATATGATGGAACGGTATTCTTCGGTGTCCATGACTTCATGCACCGGTGGGACAGTAGCGTCCGGGGTTTTTAAACCTTGTTGGGGGCGGGGTTTGGTATGGTGTTGGACCGGTCGGTGGGGGATCGCGGAAGTGGTCGTGGTGAGGACCGGTTAGGCAGATTTGGGGAGAAGCCGAACTGACATGTCAAAACATAGGGCACCTTGCTCACGATTTTTTAGAAACGTCACAAACCCGTGTACGGATTCCCAGTGGACATCGCCACGCGGGGAGGGGCTGACGGGGAGGGGGGTCTCCCCCTCCCCTGTC
>NZ_DAFZ01000075.1:0-23487 GCF_002498065.1 Methanoculleus sp. UBA208
TCTCCCCCCTCCCCTGCAACCCCTCCCCCAAACGCGATATCCCCAAGGAAGCCGTGTATGGGCGTGTGTAATAGAAGGTAGGGAAAAAGGTCATGAAACGTGAGGAATCCCTTCACCCAACCTCCTCAACCACCCCGTTCCTCGCCCTGAATCGCCGCACGGTCGCCGCTGCCCGCTCCGCGAGCCCCTCCGCGTCGATCTCCTCCTCTAGTTTCAGGATCGTCTCCGCGGGCGCCGCCGTCGAGGGGTAGCGGGGGGCGACCGTGCACCCGACGTCTCCCGGGTGCGCCTGAAACGTCTCGATGGCGCGTGCGCGGTCGACGACCTCTTCCTTGTCGAACCCGATCAGCGGCCGGAGCACCGGAACGGTCGCCGCAGGAGCAATCACCGCCATGTTCGCGAGCGTCTGGGACGCCACCTGCCCCAGGTTGTCGCCGCTGACCAGAGCGGCGGCTCCCCGCTCTTTTGCAAGGAGACTCGCCACCCGGAGCATGAACCGCTTGCAGAGGACGCACCGGTAGCGCGGCTCTTTCAGTGCCGTGATCGCCTCAAAGAACGGCTCCATCTCCACGACCAGGAGGTCGAGAGCGTGCCCCGGAACCCAGAGAGAGAGCCGGGCATGATTTGTGCGGACGTTCTTCTCCGCGTCGGCGCCCCCGAACCGCCCGCCGTGCATGTTGACGTGCACCATCAGGCATCCCCGGCGCATCATCAGCCACGACGCAACGGGTGAGTCTATTCCTTCCGAGAGCAGGGCCATCACCTCGCCCTGCGTCCCATAGGGGAGCCCGCCCGGCCCCGCGATCCTCTCGTCGTAGACCAGGCCGCCGAACTCCCGGGCTTCCACGAAGACCTCGTAATCGGGCGCCGTCAGGTCGACCCTCGCCTCCGGTATCCGGTCGAGGACGGCCGCACCGACCGCCGCCGCGAGTTCCTGGCTGCTGAACCCCTCGACGCCCGACCGGCGCGCCCTGACCGCAAACGACATCCCCGGTCGGAGACGCCTCTCTGCGTGCTCGACAGCCGTGGCCGCGAGCCCCTCGATATCTACCGTGGTCACCGTGCAGACGCTGGTGCTCACCACCCCGAAGATCTTCGCGGCCGCCACGGCGATTCGCCGGGGCTCGTCGCCGTAGATCATGATCCGTCCCCGGTGAGTCTCGATACGGGGGGTAAGTCCCTCGGCGTCCAGCGCGAGCCGGATATTCTCCGTCATTGTCGATATATACCGGCGTTTTACCTTCTCGCTCTTGAGGAAGATCTCGCCGTACCTGATCATCACCGCTTCCACGAATCCGCACCTCCTTCCCGGTAGCCACCGGGAACAATCGTCACGTCCTCGAACCCGAGTTCCTTCACCGCACCGAGCAGTTCCTCGAGTCTCCGGCGGTGCGCCGGGTCGGCCTCGATGGAGGCCCGGCGACCGCTGATACAGCGGACACGTATCGTCCCCGGAATCTCCCGCGCGAGGAGGGCTTCCGCCGCCGCGACGAGCGCGAGGCACTCCCGGGTGACCGGCTCGCCGGTGGGGATGCGGGTTGCGAGGCACGCGGACGGCGGACGGATTGTCACCCCGAGTTCCCTCGCAAGTGCCTCGATATCCACCTTCCCCATGCCGCACTCGGCAAACGGGCTCCTGATTCCGAGCTCCTTGAGCGCCTGCATCCCGGGCCGGGTATCCGCCCGGTCGTCGGCGTGGGTTCCGTCGACCACCGTCCGGCATCCTCGCCGCCGTGCCTCCGCCACGACCGCCTCCATCATCGCCCGCTTGCAGGCGTAGCACCGGTCCGGCCGGTTCTCCCGGACCGCGGGGAGTTCGAGCATATCGAGTGGTATCACGATCTGTTGAACGTCCAGGCGCTCCGAGAGTTTGCGCGCCGCTGCGAGCTCCCCCGGCGGTGTAAGGCCGGTATCGACGCTGATACCGATCGCCCGGATCCCGTGGTGCCGGGCGAGGGCCAGCAGGACCGAACTGTCCGTTCCCCCGGAGAGCGCGACTGCAATCGGTTCGTACGATTTCAGGAGTGCATCAAGCCCGCAAGCTCTCATCATCTGCTCTTCATATGCTCGCTCGTCCTAGATGAATGTTCGCGAATCGCGCCAATTCCTGATTTCTGCACGAAGAGCAAATGATTTTTAACAGAGGCACTCCGAATGTGTACTGATATGGCGAAGAAAAAAAGTGCCAAGCAGGCAGAACCCATGAAACTCTTCTATATTTTTTACAATCAGGAGCGCTGGGACAACTGGATCAAGACACTGGAGGAAGCAAGTTTCGAGCCCGCCGAAGGCGAAGAGGTCTCGGAAGGCGAACAGATGCTCTTCAGTTTCACCGAAGATATCACCCTCTCGGTCTTAAAGATCATCCGCCTCTACCAGAACGGCCGGTTCACGAAGGAGGAGGTCATCGAGAAACTCGACGACGTGGAGCTTATCGTCATGACCGGGCTCCCCGAGGGAGAACTCGAGGATATCATCGGGTCGCTCCAGCTCTCGCTGCTGGTGCTCTTCACCGCCTGCCGGAAGTACCTTGAGGGCGGCTTCGACAAGGACATCAAGACCCTCGTGAAGAAAGGCCGGGGGATCGACGAGGAGAACCTTGAGGAGGCGCTCGAGGTTGCGGCGAATATCGGGGCCGCCGTGGTCGACGGCGCCACCTGCTGCGCGAAATACGTCAAGGACGATGCGGAGAACCCCGGCCTCTTCGACGAGTGGCTCATCGAGGTCGAGACCATGAGCAACGCCATGAAGTCGCTCGCAAAGTTCGACGAGGAGCCCGGCGAGTCGTCGTGATTGCGAATAAGGCCCGGTTCCGGGCGGCAAGGAAGCTGGAGCGTTCTGCAGGGTTCCGGCTCCCCGACCACGTCTTCTCGGGTGCGTTTCTGGAGTCGCTCGGGAAGGCGATCAACTTCGAGAACCTCGATCGCCGGACGCACGAGCAGCTTCTGGCCTTTTTCCGGGACTTCATGGACTGCAAGTGCAAGAACGCACCCTTCTGCGGATGCCCTGAGCGGAAGTTCACCTTAACCATCATCGAATTCCGGGAGATGGGGCTCGATCATCGCCAGATCAGCGCCCACCTCCTCGATGAATACGGGATCGATCTCTATCCCGCCGACATCCTGAGTTTTCTCGAAGACTCCGTCCACATGCTCGAGGCGATACGGGACGTCGCCGAACTGCAGGGGCGGGAGAAACTGGCGGAGAACGCCATCGAGCACATCAAGAAGATCGAGCACTGAACCTGTCTTTTGTTACCGTGCCCGATCCACGGGGTTTCGCATCATGGGAGCGACGTTGCACCCCGCCATCTCCCCGAAGCAGAAGATGAACCGCTCCCTGATGCTTGTCGGCAGCCTCGACTCCGGGATGGGTTCGAACCCGAGTCTCCCGTAGAACCCGATCAGGGGGAGGGTCGAGTGGATGTAGATCGTCTCGGACCCGCATTCGTCGAGGAGCATCTGCACGGCCTCCTTTGCATATCCGCTCCCGCGGTACTCGTCCAGGGTGAAGACGCAGTCCATCTCGAGACCGCCCGAGTGAAGGGTGCAGCGGGCCGTCGCCGCAAGGGTTCCGTCGATAAAGACGCCGAATATCCTCTCCCGCGTCGGGTCGGCTTTCTGGCCGCGGTAGTGCGTCCAGACCTCCTCTGCAAGCGGAAACTCCTCGTGCTCCAGTTCGCGGACTTCTTTCTTCATCGTCTTCCTCGAGTGTAGCCGCACATTGCAGCACCTGGTATTTCAATCGGACGGACAGGGCATACCCGGTGTTCGGGGTAAGAGGATAGGTGAACGGGTGTGCATATCGTCGGGTTCAGAGCACGCTGGGCCAGGGAATGCCGAGTTTTTGGGTCAGTTCCTTCAGTTCGTCGTGGATGCCCCGGTCGATTTTGAGGAGGACCAGAAGATAGACCAGCCCGCCGAGCACGACCGCCCCGAGAACGACAACAACGTTCGAGAGCGGGATTACGAACGAGTAGACCGTGACGACGGCACCCATCACGAGCGCGGCAAGGACGATGTTGCCCACGGCCCGGGGCTCTAGCCGCACGCGGATGCTCCGGGAGAGGGCGCGATGGGCGAGGGCCGCGTTCAGCACCATGGTGACGAGCGTGGCCGCCGACGCCCCGACGATGCCGTATGCCGGGATGAGGAGGACGTTCAGGCCGATGTTCGCCGCAACCGCGATAGCTGTTACCTTAAACGAGTCTTTCGGCCGGTCGAGGGCGTTTAAGCACATCGTCTGGAGGAACATGAAGACGTGGGCCACCTGGACGAGCAGGAGGATTGCGAGAGCCGCTGCCCCGGCGGAGAACGACGCCCCGTAAAAGAAGTAGAGGAGGCGTTCACCGAGGAGCCAGCCACCAGCAGCGACGGGGGCCGCGAGCAGGAGCGAATAGGTGAAGGCACGGGCGAGCGCGTTCTCCACCGAAGAGAGGTCGTCCCGCTTCCCCCAGTAACTGACCTTCGGGTAGAGGGTGGTACGGAGCGCTATGGTGATGAACGTCGCAATCGAGGTGAGCTGGAGCGCCACGCGGTAGATGCCGACGTCGGCCTCGGTCAGGAAGTGGCCGATCAGGATGGTGTCGGCATATGAGAAGACGAGGTAGCCGCTTGCGCCGAGGAACGTCCAGAACGAGAAGGCAAAGAGGCTGGAGATGTGGGAGCGGCGAAAAGGCGCAAGCGTTAGGTCGAGGAAACGGAAGGCGAAAAGCCCTCCTGCAAGGAGCCCGGCGACGAACCCGCCGGCGAGGCCTGCAACACTGTAGCCGAGGACGACCGCGGCGACCTGGACGACAACCCTGATGACGTTGTTGAGCAGGCCACTGATCTGGTTGACGCCGACCTTCCCGGTGCCATAGACTGCATTTGAGGTGATGGTCGTGAAGACGCTGACGACCAGTGCTAAGACCAGCCAGGGGAAGACTCCCGATGAGGTGAGGTCGGTGAGGTACGGCTGCGCGACGAGGAGGAAGCCCACCGAAACGGCCACCAGCACCACCCGGAGAAAGACGAACGCGGTGAAGAATGCGTTCTGGTCCTCGCCCTCGCTGATCCGCTTTACGGCGGCGCCCCCGAACCCGCCGTCCCCGATCAGGTTGAAGACGCTGAAGTAGGCCACGAAGAGGAAGTATGCGCCCAGTATCGACGGACCGACGGTATGGGCGAAGAACATCGTGGAGAGAAACCCGACCGCGGTGAGGCCCAGCGTTGAGGCGAGGCTGATGACGCTCTGGCGCTGGACGGGGTCGATGCGCATGACACGGGCAAGATACCCGGAGGGGCGGAACACAAGCAGTGGTTTCGCCGTGAAAAACCTTATTGGTTTTGAACCGGAGAGTAGGGGAGGCGGCTATGATCCGGCAGGTGAGGCGGTGCCAAAATATATTATGATCTGCGCTCACAAGAGGTCGCCTATACTATTACCGGCGGTGAGATCTTGGATGTGGGAGTAATCGGTGTCGGGGTGATGGGTAGAAACCATGCCCGAGTGTACTCGGAACTAAAAAAGGTGGATTCGCTCCATTTATATGACCTCAACCAGAAAGCGACCCACAGCCTTGCCGTAGCCTTCGAAGCAACGGCCTCCCCGACCGTTGAGAGCCTGCTTGAAAACGTTGACGCGGTAAGCGTCTGCGTCCCGACGCCCTATCACTTCGGGGTTGCGGAGACGGTGCTTGACGCCGGGGTGCCGGTGCTCATCGAAAAGCCCATCTGCGCGACGGCGGAAGAGACGAGAAGGCTCATCAGGAAGATCCCCGACGGACTCGTCGTCGGTGTCGGGCACATCGAGCGGTTCAACCCGATCGTCCCCGAGATCAAAAAGATCGTCCGGCATCCCCTCTACATCGAGATGAAGCGGCATAACCCGGCCTCTTCCCGGGTGAGCGGCTCCTCGGTCGTCGAAGACCTGATGATCCACGACGTGGACATCATGCGAAACGTCCTCCTCCCGGACGGGGCATACCGACTCGCCGGCAGCGGGAACGAGGACGTCTGTAGTGCCCTATTCTCCTTTAGGGGTACCTCTGTCTATCTCTCGGCAAGCAGGAAGTCCTCGAAGAAGATCCGCATGATCTACATCGAGGAGGAGGAGTTCACCGTCGAGGGTGACTTCATGGCACAGGAGATCTATATCCATAGGAAACCCGGACAGTATTCGGCCGAGAACGAGCGCTATGTGCAGGAGAACATCATCGAGAAGGTGCTCGTGAACAAGCAGGAGCCGCTGAAACTCGAACTCTCGACATTCCTCGACTGCGCGGCCAAAGGAAGGGAGTTTCCGGTCAGCCCTGCACAGGCGCTGCTGAATATGGAGATCTGCGAGGACGTTGCGCGACGTTTCTCACCTCTGATGGTGTTGGCATGAGCAGCAGGTTACAATCGATTATCAACGCCATAGGTCCAATCAGGGAGGTCGGCGTGGTCGGCATGGGCTACGTCGGCATTCCCGCCGCGGCGCTCTTTGCGGACGCACCCGGGTTCGAGTTCGTCCGCGGATTCCAGCGGGATTCGCCGTCCTCCGGCTACAAGATCGCCATGCTGAACAGGGGCGAGTCGCCGCTCAAGGGCGAGGAGCCGGGGCTGGAAGAGTTGCTGGGAAAGGTCGTCGGCGCGGGGAAGTTTCGGTGCACCGCGGACTTCTCCGAGATCGCGGAGTGCGACGCGGTGACCCTTGCCATCCAGACCCCGTTTAAAGATCCTAGGGACCTCATCCCCGACTTCTCGGCCCTGATCGAGGGACTCCGGCAGGTGGGAAGACACCTCTTGGAGGGCACGCTCGTGGTGCTCGAGTCGACCGTCACCCCCGGCACGACCGCGGGGATGGCCCGCGAGATCCTGGAAGAGGAATCGGGGCTCACCGCCGGCAAAGAGTTCTGCCTCGCGCACGCCCCCGAGCGGGTCATGGTCGGCCGGCTGCTCAGGAACATCCGGGAGCACGACCGGATCGTCGGCGGGATCGACGATGTCTCGACAAGACGTGCGATCGAACTCTACCGCCCCGTCCTCACGACCGGCAAGATCATTCCGATGACCGCGACCGCGGCCGAGGTGACGAAGACCGCCGAGAACGCCTTCCGCGACCTCCAGATCGCCGCCGCAAACCAGCTGGCGCTGCACTGCGAGGCGATGGGCGTCAACGTCTACGACGTCCGGGCGGGGATCGACTCCCTCAAAGGAGAGGGGATCACCCGTGCCATCCTCTGGCCGGGGGCCGGCGTCGGCGGCCACTGCCTCACAAAGGACTCCTGGCACCTCGAGCGGGGCGCACAGGTCCTCGGCGGCGACCTCTGGTACCCGCACGGGTCGGAGTCGATCTTCGGCGTCGCACGGGCGCTCAACGAGTTCATGCCCCGGCACATGGTCCACCTGACCCTTGAGGGGCTCGAGCGGACGGGTAAGTCCCCGAAGGGCGCGACGGTCGCGCTCCTTGGGTGGGCGTTCATCCAGAACTCCGACGATACTCGAAACACCCCCGCGGAGCCCTACCTCGCGGCGATGGAGGAGACGGGTGCCGAGGTCAGGGTCCACGACCCGTTCGTGGACGAATACCCGGGGATAGAGGTTTCGCACGACCTGGACGCGGCTCTTGAAGGTGCGGACGTCGTCACCATCTTCACCGGTCACCACCACTATGCTTCCCTCGATCCGGCGCGGGTAAAGGAACTCTCGGGAAAGGAGCACC
The DNA here is from genome assembly GCF_002498065.1 of Methanoculleus sp. UBA208. GTDB lineage: Archaea > Halobacteriota > Methanomicrobia > Methanomicrobiales > Methanoculleaceae > Methanoculleus. The sequence continues at coordinate 7,687 of NZ_DAFZ01000075.1, forward strand.
CGGTGATCGTCGACGGCAGGAATGTCGTCGACCCGGATGTGTTCATCAGGGCGGGGTTCGTCTACAAGGGCATCGGCCGGGGCGACAGAAACAGCCATCCAATCCGGGAGTAACCATGAAGATCGCATCGATCGTCGGCGCCCGCCCGCAGTTCATCAAATGCGCTCCCGTCTCCCGGGAACTCAGGAAAGAGCACGAGGAGGTCCTCGTCCACACCGGACAGCACTACGACCACGGCATGTCGGAGGTCTTCTTCGAGGAACTCCGCATCCCGAAGCCCGACTACAACCTCGGCATCGGCTCCGGGACCCACGGCCGCCAGACCGGGGCGATGCTCGGGGCGATCGAGGACGTTCTCGAAAAGGAGATGCCCGACGTCGTCCTGGTCTACGGCGACACGAACTCCACCCTCGCGGGCGCGCTTGCGGCGGCAAAACTCCATATCCCGGTCGCTCATGTCGAGGCGGGGCTCCGGAGTTTCGACCGGCGGATGCCCGAGGAGGTGAACAGGGTGCTCACCGATCACGCATCAGACCTCCTCTTCTGCCCGACGGAGACCGCCGTTGCAAACCTCGCGGCCGAAGGGGTCACGAAGGGCGTCTTCCTCGTCGGGGACGTAATGCTTGATGCGATGAACTACAACCGTGGGATCGCGGAAGAACGCTCCCGGATCCTCGAGGACATCGGGGTCGAACCCGGGGACTACCTCGTCGTCACCGTCCACCGGCCGTCGAACACCGATAGCCCGGAGAAGATGGCCGCCATCCTCGGCGCGCTCGGGGAGGCCGATAGATCGGTCGTCTTCCCGGTTCATCCCCGGACACGGAAGTACCTCGCAGGATACGGCCTTCTTACGAAGATGTCGGAGAACGTCCGGCTCATCGAGCCGCTCGGCTATCTCGATATGATCCGCCTGATAGGGCATGCGGAAAAGATCCTCACCGACTCGGGCGGTGTCCAGAAGGAGGCCTACATGCTCGGCGTGCCCTGCATAACCCTCCGGGAGAACACCGAATGGGTCGAGACGGTCGAGGCGGGGTGGAACGTGCTCGTGGGGGCGGGGAGGGAGAGGATTGTCGATGCTGTTCGGCATTTTTCACCCGGAGCGCGGCAGAAAGAGATATTTGGAACTGGAAACGCCAGTGTTTTGATCGGGAAGATCCTCTCTAAGTAAAGGTTTTTGATATGCACCAGCCGCAAAAGAAGGGGCCACGGATCCTGTTTATCACAAGCAACCTTTCCTCTTTTGCCGAGGGGGACCTGCGCATGCTCAGAGAGAGCTATCCGGTAAGGGAGGTCATCGTCGGGGGCAACCCGATCCAGAGCCTGACGCGGAGACTGTCTCTGGGGCTCACAATCCTTTCCGGGGTTCTCGGGGCCGATATGACATTCTCATGGTTTGCCCATAATCACGCGTACCTCGCGGTCATTATATCAAGGCTGCTCGGGAAGAGATCTCTGGTTGTCGTAGGCGGATATGAAGTGGCAAGAGAACCGGATATCGAGTATGGTGCGCTTCTGGTTCCGGGAATGGCTGGAAAAATCCAATATATCATAGAGAACGCGGACTGTATCCTCGCGGTCTCGGAATTCAGCAAGAGTGAGATCCTGCAGGTGGCCCGACCGCGCAGGATCGAGACGGTCTACAACGGTGTCGATACCTCGGTGTTTTCACCGGGGGGCCAGAAGGAGAACATTGTTCTCACCGTGTGTTTCATCAGCACGGCAAATATCAGGGTGAAAGGGCTCGACACCCTTATGGATGCGGCTCGACGCCTCCCGGAGACACGCTTTGTTCTCCTTGGTCAGGCCCTTGGCGACGGTCTTGAAACATTGAACAGAGATGCCCCCGATAACGTCGAATTTATCGGGCAGGTTCAACAGGAGGAACTGATCCGCTGGTATCGCCGGGCAAAGGTCTACTGCCAGCTCTCCTACCGGGAGTCGTTCGGTGTCGCGCTTGCGGAGGCGATGTCATGCGAGTGCGTCCCCGTGGTGACGGACAGGGGTGCCCTCCCGGAGGTGGTGGGAGACGCAGGATTCGTGGTGCCGTACGGGGATGCGGACGCGACGGCAACAGCGATATCGGAGGCGCTACGGTCCGACGGGGGCAGGGCGGCAAGAGCCAGGGTCGAGAAGGAGTTCTCCCTTGAGAGGAGGGTGCAAAAGATCCGGAGCGTTATCGAGGAAAAACCCGTGTGATCCGGATCCTTGCGGCGCTCAGTGAAACCGTTTCCCACGACGAACGGAATCGGTTCCCCGCCTGCACGAGGTTCCGGTTTCTGCTCTCAGGGCTTGCCGGGATCGTTTCAGGACGTCCTCCTGATGAGGGTGTCGACAGACTTCCGTACGTTATTATTTCCGCCCAGTACATCGTAAACAAATTTTGCAATGGGCATATCGACACCATGGTTATTTGCCAGTTCGATTATCCCTTTAACGGATTTGGAACCCTCAAATGTTACACCGGACTCTGAATACGGAGTTTTTATTATATTCTTTCCGACCATCAGTCCCAGTGTCCGGTTACGGCTTTTATCCACGTTGGCGGTCAGGTTAAAGTCTCCAAAGCAGCAGAATTTTGTGAATATCCCTTCATCAAGAGAGACAGCCTTTAGAAACGTGCACATCTCCTTGTAGCACATGTTCAGGAAGGTGTAGTGCTCGTTGTGGTTGCCGTAAACCGAATCCCACATCCCCGTTCCAATGGCGTATACGTTCTTCAGCACGCCGCATAACTCGACCGCCCTGATATCATCCGAAAAATCCAGGATGAATTCACCGAAGAGATCCGACATCGTTGCTCTCAGCGACGGATCGTCAGCAGCACCTATCGTAGCACCGGCGATATGGCCGTAGGCAATCTCGTCGGCGAAGGTCGGTCCCGAGAAACAGGCTATTTTCGGGTTGCCCGTTTCATCGCGAATAATTTCGCTCATTGTTTTAAGGGACGGGTACTCCAGTCCTTTGGCTACCGTGATGAGGATCTTGCCCGTAAGTTCGTCATGGGTAGCGTTAACGATAGACCGAACCTCGCTTGAGGGCACGGCGATGATTACGGCCGCACAGTCCGCGACATCCAGTCTGTCGTTCATCAGTCTCGCACGGATATTGGGGTTCAAGCGCAGGCCCGGGAAATAACGTTTGTTACAATTGTCGGTGTTGATCGAATCGACAACCTCCTGTCTCCTCCCGAATATGATTATTTCTCCGGCTCTCCTGGAGATACTCTGTGCGACGGCGGTACCCATGCTTCCGGCGCCGATGACTCCGACGGCCGATATCATCAAAACCGCCTCCGTGCGCCGGCAGCTATGCACGCGATGCTCTCGGCATACCTGAGGTCCCGGATATCGTCGATCTCTGTCCATTTCAGTCCGTTCGTGAACGAGTATGCCAGGTTCCCGCTCTCTGAAAGGGACTGGTAGATGAAATCGTAGTAATTACTTGGATCGTCCGAAACCAGGGCATTCAGCAGCCTTTTTGCTTCCCGGAGATCGCTTTTTGCGATCTTCGAGATGCCGATGAACTCTCCGGTCGCTCGCTCCACCGGGACGGTCTTTCCCATCTCTTCAATCCGGCTGTTTAATATCCTCACTTTGAATGATTCTCCGGTGAGCGGTTTCGTATTGTCGACCGAGATCGCGGTCCGGTTTATCTTCAGTAAATCATCCAGGATTGCGCGATCGTACAGCACATCGCCGTTAAAGATGACGACATCATCATGAATGCCGGATAGCCCGATCTGGAGAGAGCAAGCCGTATTCGTCGAGAGATATGCGTCATTACGGACCAAATCGAATCGCGCGCCATACCTCCTTCCCAGTGTTGTGCACGCTTCCCGTACCATATCCGCTTTGTATCCGACGACGATGATGATCGTATCCACACCGAACGATACCAGATCCGATACTATTCGCTCCAGCAGAGTCCGACCGTCGATAGGAAGCAGGCATTTCGGGCCGATCTTATCGAGATCGATGTCTCTGCCCAGTCTTTGCCCGCGACCTGCTGCCAGGATTACCCCGTTCAAACGAAACACCGAACCGGTTTGTCGAGGGTTACACTCCGTCCGGTTATAAGAATATTTGGCTGATGGCTGCGTGTCTCAACCTCTCGAGCAGTCGGGGATATCCCGGAACAGTCTGCAGGGCTCAGGCATACCTCGTGCAGATTGATTATATGCGGGATTTCTGCCGTGTGGACTGTATCATGGTCCGGGATGAGTAAGGCTTTTACCCCGGCAGCATTTTTCACTCGGCAGCCGATTCGGGGAGATACGTCCAGTAGGTGTATAACCTCCGGGCCGTGCGAGCAACGACGCCTGCCCCAGGGGGGCAGGCGGAGTTCGAGAAAATTGCGCAGCAATTTTCGAACAGTGACGGCCAAAGGGCCGGAGTTTGAGAGGGCCGGAGGCCGTCGGACCGCGAACATCGTGAGCGTGAGCACCGGGGGTGTGAGCGGTGTCTCCCTGCCGGAGGATTTCGGAACGGCTTTTACCGGATCGGATTAACGCTGCTCGATCAGTCCGCAGACTCTTTCAGATGCAAGATCATCGGCGTACCTGAACAATAACCGTCGTAGCCTGATCCTCTCCGGCTCCCACCTGTCCGGGCCGGCGGGGGTACTCGTAAGGGCTCCTATCAGTTCATCGACATTGGTCGAGATCTCCCCCGGCGCCCAGTCGCGAAACGGTTCGAGAATAAATCCCCTCAGTTTCCGATAATCCTCAATATCGGGCACGTGGAAGACGATTGGCCGGTTCAGGTGAAGGAAGTCGAAGTACACCGATGAGTAATCGGTAGCCAGGATGTCGACGGCGTTCAGGAAGTCGTAGATGGTATTACCGGATTTCTGCAGGTCATCGTTTAAGAGTATGTGGATATGCTCTCCGTTGTACGCCTGAAACGCACTCTCGTCGTGAGAGTGCAGTTTGCAGATGAACAGCAGGTTCTCATTCTCCACAAACCGGCGAAACCTCTCGCTTGTGAGGATCTCTTCGAGAATTCTGCGGCTTGCACCGGTATCGTACTCCCGGAAGGTGGGGAGGTACAGCAGGATCCTCTTCTCAACAATATCGTCCCTACCGAGAATGCGGCATAGTGCGTCTGTCCCGGTATCTCCGGGCCTGTAAAGAGCATCGCACCGGGGCTGCCCGAGGATCAGGACTCTCCCGGGATCGATCAGGAAAGTGGATGAGAAGATCACCCGCTCGAATTCCGAGGTTGTGATGAGATAGTCCACGGATTTCGCAAACCTCCGCAGCCTGTGTTCTGCGGAGAGCCGCGCAAGGGTGTTTGGATGGTCGGTATCGGCAAAGTGCCCGATCGTCTTTAGAGGGAGACCATGCCATAACTCGATGCTGACCTGGGTTCTGGACTTCCATGCGGGTGTGCCGTGAGTACTGATGATGTACTTTGCCGTCAACGCGTGGTAGATATACTCGCGCGATCGCCGGATGACATAATTTGCATGAACGGGTGAATAGACGCACCAGACCAGCTGGTGGGTTTCACCGAGACCTGATTCGAGCATTCTTTCGTAAACATACCTCGCATTATCTGAGAAGTCGGGTACCGAAAAGAACAGGATCTTATGCTCGTCTTTTGGCACGAGTCGGGATAGGGCTGAAAAAACAAGTGTAACGACATCGTAGATCAGCGATCGAATATCATTGGCGATGCCGTGAGAAATCATCGGATCGAGTAGGGTATACTCACATCCTACTTGTTTAAGTGAACGGTCAGGGTTGCCGATCGACCCGACGGTTCCGGATGCGATCGTGGAGGTGGTCGGCTGCCTGCCGGAGCACCTGGACGAGGCCTGAAGGACGGAGGAGGACGGGCGGAGGGCTGTTGAGGGGAGGTACGGGAGATTGAGACGTGGTTACTCGAAATATACCGGGTAGAGGACAAGCGGGATATACTATGGAATCGGATCGTTATACAGGACGAATCAAACCTCCTGAAATCATCATATCGGTAAAGATCCCACTAATCCAGTCGATATATCTATGAAAATCTGCATGCTCGCGTCCACTCACGGACCAAACGACGGCCGGATATTCCAGAAAGAGGCAAAGAGCCTTGCAAAGGAGCACGAGGTTACGATCATCGTCCCTTCGGACGGGAGCGGCAGCAGCATCGCCGACGCCATCAATATCGTCACCGTAAAGCGGCCGGATTCCATTGCTCTTCATCCCCTCACGCTTCTTCGGCTCTTCCGGGCATGCCTCGCTCAGGATGCCGACGTCTACCACTGCCATGAGCCTGACGCCCTCCTCATCGGAGTCGTGACGAAGTTCCTCAAAGGGAAACGGGTCGTCTACGATATCCACGAGCACTGGCCGAGCGAGATCCCGTACGATATCGGAATCCGGAACGGTACGCTGGTGCAGAAGGCGCTGTCCGCATTCATCTCAAGCGTGGAGATTGCGCTGGCGCGCCGGGCGGAGATTACATTTGCCGTAAGCGCGAGCGTTGCCGCGCGATTCAGGGAGAAGGGGATCGACCCAGCAATCATCTCGAACTACTCCATCGCCGACCTCGATATCCCTTATGACCCCAACCGGAGCGGCCGGAAACTCATGTTCATGGCAGGAAACCTGCAGTCGTTCCACGGGGTCGGCGAATGCATCCAGGCGGTGTCCCGGATCAGGGAACGTTATCCCGATGTATCCCTCACGCTCGTCGGAAACGTTCGGGAGACCCTTTACGAATGTATTCACGAGTCCGACCATAACGCATTCATCACCACAACCGGATTCCTCCCCTACAGGGAGATGTACGAGAGACTGAACGAAGGCGTCGCGGGTCTTCTTGTTTTCCAGCCGACGTACTACAATATCTCCATCGGTCTGCCGAACAAGCTCTTCGACTACATGCTTCTCGGGCTCCCGGTCATCGCAAGCGACCTCCCGGAGATCCGGAATGTCGTCGACAAGGCGGATTGCGGCATTCTCGTCGACCCGGCGAGCGTGGGCGATATCGTCAATGCAATCTCCTACCTCTTCGACCACCCTGAAGAGGCGCGGAGAATGGGGGCGAACGGAAGAAAAGCAGTTCTTGAGAGGTACAACTGGTCCGCGATGGAGGCAGACCTCCTGCAGACGTACCGGAATCTTGATGACGCGCATGCCAGACCAACGTGATCGGCAGACAACGAGTTCCTGCCGTCAGGTACTAGTAGCCGGCAATCGATGAGATAACTATCATGCTCGCCACCCTCATCCTCGACTTCGACGGCGTCGTCGTCGAATCCCTCCCCTTAAAGACTGCGGCGTTCAGAAAGATCTTCTCCTTCGCCCCCGGGCACCTCGACGAGATCATCGCCTTCCACCTCGAAAACGGCGGGATGTCCCGGTACGACAAGTTCCGCCATATCTACGAAAACATCCTCCACGAGGAACTGACTCCCGAGCAGGAGGAGCGGCTTGCGGGCGAGTACGCCGGGCTGATCTTTGACGCCATGCTCACCGTCCCGTACGTCGAGGGCGCAGAAGAACTCCTCCGGGACTGCTCGCAGAGACTCCCGCTCTACATCGTCTCCGCGACCCCGGAGGGCGAGATGCACGAGATCGCCCGCCGCCGGGACATTACCGGATTCTTTGTCCGGATCTACGGCTCGCCGAAGACGAAGGCCGAGTGCATCAGGGAGATCCTCGAAGAGACCGGCGCGCTGCCGGATGAGGCGCTCTTCGTCGGCGACGCCCCGAACGATTGGGACGCAGCCCGCGCGACTGGCGTGCGGTTCGTCGCGAGGATCCCGCCCGGCGACCCGAACCGCTTTGTCGACCGGCCGGGGGTGGAAGGGATCGTGGAGAACCTTCATGAACTCCGGGAGTACCTACGAGGGAACATATGCTCATCCCGATCTCGTACCCCTTAAACCGGGCAGCGCCCCTCTACCCCGGAACGGAACCGCTCACGATCTCCCGCGTGAAGTCCTTTGAAGAGGGCGATGCGGAGGAGAAGAGCCTGATAACCTTTTCCAGCCACGCCGGGACGCACATCGACCTCCCACGGCACTTCTGCCCGGACGGCGGTTCGGTCAGGGCCCTCCTCGCCCCGGAGGCGGTATTCGAGCCCGCGCGGTGCATCGCGATCCCGAAGACCGGGGCGGAACCGATCCGGATCTACGACCTCCTCGAACACCTCGACGCGATCCGGGCGTCACGCGCGCTCTTCATCAGGACCGGGAGCGGCCGGCTCCGGGAGAGCGACCCGGATGCCTACGCGAGGGAGCATCCCTGGGTACACCACGAGGTTCCGGGCTTCCTCCGCATGGAGAACCCGGACCTCAGGCTGTTCGGGATCGATACCATCTCCATCTCCATCCCCGCGGATCCAGAGGAAGGTGCGGAGGCGCATCGCGCGTTCCTCTGTGGATCCCCGCACATCTTCCTGCTCGAGGACGTGGACCTCTCATACGGCAGGCTGCTTGAAGAGCCCTGGACGTTGCGGGTCTACCCGATGGTCTTTGATGACCTGGAAGGCGTGCCGGCGGTGGCGCTCGCCGAGTTCAGGTGAGACCGCAGTCAACCGGGGCAAAAAAGTGTGGGTGTTGCCGGGGACCCCCTCAGATAATCCCCATCTCCGAGAGCCGCGTCGGGAGGTACTCCTTCGTCACGAAGTCGAGCCCCCGGCTCGCGAACGCCTGCTGTTCCGACTTCAGCTTCATCTCGAGCTGCAGGTTGATCTGGCTCCGCCAGTAATCGGTCGCAAACCTCGGATCGGTCAGTTCCGCTTTCAAGGCACTGACATCCTGCTCGGTGAGGTGGTCGGCGGGGAGGTTGTAGTCGGAGATGTCGGAGGGCTGCACGCCGATGAACTGCGCCTGGGGGGTCGCGAGAAGTTCCGACATATGCGCGCTCTTGATCGAGCCATAGGCGACGCTCGCGTAGATCCGGTAGGACCAGGGGTCGCCGTCGGTGAAGACCACGACCGGAAGGCCGAGCGAGTCGTTGAGCTTGCGCAGGACTCTCCGCGTCGAACGTGCCGGCTGCCCCTTGAGGTGGACCAGGACGGCCCCGTACTCCTCGTCGAACCCGTTCTCCATCAGACGGGCATACATACCGCCGGTCTCGATGGCGATGACGAACTTCGCGTCGTGATCGACGAATTCGAGGTTATCGACGTTGTTCGGGATGGGGTAGCCAGCCTCCCCGACGTCCTCCTGGCAGTGCATCTCCTTGACGCCCCGCCGGGTGGTCTCCCGGATTCGCAGGGGTCCGAAGACCGAGGCGCCGTCCTCCTCCGGCCGGAGGTGGAACGCTTCACGCTGCACCTCGGTGATGATCTCGAGGTCTTCGATGAGATGGTTGCTCTCGTCCTGGGCACCGAACTTCGCCTTCTTCCAGCCTTCCGAGATGTAGTACAACTCTCTCAGGGTCGACGACCGGTTCTCCACGAGCTGCTGCTTTAAGAACCCGATGAGGTAGGCCATCTTCAGGAGATGGACCGCGCCTTTCTCGTTCGTCGCTGCCCGGGTGCTCTCCCGCTCGCCGTACTTCCAGACCTCGCTCGCATCGTCGTACTCGATATTCCGCTTCGTCCGCGTCGGCAGCCGGATGAACGGCACGATGCCGTCCCGCATCTGGTCGTACCAGGTGCGGGCGATACCGACAAGCCGCTCTTTTGCCAGCGCATCCATCTCTTCCCTAGACATCGAGATCCACCACCACTTTCCTGCCGTCCTCCACGCCGCGCAGATCGACCGAACCGTCGCCCGATCCCGTGTAGACGATCTGCCAGGCCTCACCGGCGTCGAGCGTATGGCGCCAGACCTTGTTGTACTCCCCGTCGATACTGTCCACGAAGTCCGGCCGGGGCTTTGCATCCTCCGCCGCATCGCGGGAGAGGTTGTAGAGGACGAGGGTGACTTCCTTCGCGGTGTAGTTGTTCACGTCGATACGGACCTTCCCGTCGACCGTCCGCTTCTTCGCGACGACCTTGCGCATGATCTTCCCCTCGATCGGCGAGGTGTCCACCAGGGGTTGTTCCACGATCTCGCTCACCTTCGCGGCGATCTCGGGGATGACCGAGCATATTGCCCGGGCACGGTCGTCCTGCTGCTTCTTCTTGTCCCGCCGGTAGAGGTAGGTCTTGAGCTCCCGGCCGAGTTCCTGGAGGACGAGGACGACCTCCCGCTCGATCTCAGGGATGGACGCGACCGCGTCCTTGCTCTCGCTCGTGAAGGGAACGTTCGTGGATGCCACGTGAACCATGATCAGCACCGGGCCCATGGGGAGGCCCTGCTGCGAGAGCCCGTAACTCTTCCAGTTCACCTGCGAGGCACAGCTCGTGATCGCGCAGGCGCCCTGCTGGTAGAGGAGCGGGACGCGGTTTGCGAACCGGAAGAGCTGGGCGGTGCCCTCGGGGGGAACCTTGCCGCCGTAGCCGATCGCCGCCTCGATGATGAACGAGTGCCCGCCGTAGACCGTGCTCGGGCGGGTGCGGGCCTTGATGAAGTCGAGCTGGATCTCCTTCTCGAGCCCCTTGCAGATCAGGTTCTCGCCGATGGGGGAGAGGCACTGCTGCGCCGGCGGGGCCGGGACCTTCACGGCCTGCATGGCGTCGAGGAGACGTTTGAGTTCGTCCGACTCGAGTTTGTTCACCTTCCGGGAGGGCTTGAGCCCGGCGAGAGCGATCATCTCGTCCGCGGTCTTCTTCCCGACCTTGGAGAAACTGCCGATGAGGAACTCCTCGACGGTCCCGGTGCTCGCGGCGGCGATCCTTTTTAAGGCCCCGAACTCGATTCCGTGGGGGTGGGGAAGGATGGGTTTCGGGCACGGCGGGACCTCGCCCGATACCCGCTCGAACGTCGTCACCTCGCCGTCGATATCGGCCGTTATCCGGGCGTGCGGGTTGACGATCGCCGTGAGGCGGAGGTAGTCCACCAGCCGCTTCTTCGCGGCAAGGGTGCTCTTGAACTGGATCTCGATCCGTGTCCCGTGCGTCCGGTCCCAGTCGATCTCCTCGTGGCTGATGATCTCCGGCTCGTTGGTCTCGGTTTTGATCATCAGCTCGAACCGGTGCGCTCTCGCCTTCGCCCCCGTCCGGGAGGTGACCCGCGCCGGGATGCCGGTGGTGAGCTGCGCGTACAGCACCGCCGCCGATATCCCGATACCCTGCTGCCCGCGGCTCTGCCGGATCTGGTGGAACCGGGAGCCGTAGAGGAGTTTCCCGAAGACCAGGGGGACGTTCTCCGGCACGATGCCGGGGCCGTTGTCCTCGACCGTTATCCGGTAAACCTCGGCGTCGACCTTTTTGATGCCGACGAAGATGTCTGGGAGCACCTCCGCCTCTTCGCAGGCGTCGAGCGCGTTGTCCACCGCTTCCTTGATGGTGGTGATGATGCCGCGCGTCGGGGAATCGAAACCGAGCAGGTGCTTGTTCTTCTCGAAGAACTCCGCGACGCTGATGCTCCGCTGCTGTTTGGCGAGGTCTTCAGCAAGCACCATGCCGTGCCACCTCGGCGATGGCCTCCTCAAGGCTCCTCTCCTGCTGCTCGCCGGAGTGGAGGTTCTTGAGGGTCACCGTACCTGATTCGGCCTCGCGTTTCCCGAGAACCGCGGCGAAATCCGCGGTCTTTGCGGCGTGGGAGACCTGGGCGCCCATTCCACGCTGCATCAGGTCGGCTTCGGCCCGGACTCCTGCCTCCCGGAAGGCCCGGGCGACCTCGAGCGCCCGCGTCCGCGCTTCGGGCGTGCAGACGACGCCGACGACGGGCTCGTGCGCGAGTTCGAAGTCCCCGATAGAGACCATGACCCGGTCGAACCCGATGGCAAACCCGCAGGATGCGACGTCGTCGCCGCCGAAGAGGTGGGCGAGCCGGTAGGTGCCGCCGCCGAGGATCTGGTTCTCCGCGCCGAGGTTCTTCGCGAACCCCTCAAAGACCATCCCGGTGTAGTAGTCGAGTCCCCGGGCTATCCCGAAGTCCGGCCGGTAGTCGATGTTCAGGGAGTCGAGGAGCGCGAACGTCTCCTCGATCCGCGCGCGTTCCGGGACGTCGCCGGCGACCTCAAAGACCTCGGAGACGGTGCGGCACTCTCCGAGTGCCGCGAGGGGCTCTGCAAGATGGGTGAGGTTCTTCTCGACAAGCGCCGCCTCGAGTCCTTTCTGGTCGTGCTTGTCGAGGTACGCCATGATCGCCCGCTGGTCATCGGGCGCCAGATCGGAGAGGAGATGCTTCATCGGCGCAAGGTGGCCGACGTGGAGGTCGAAGGTGACCCCGGTCGACCGGAGGGTATCGTCGGCGAGCATGATCACCTCTGCATCGGCGCTCGCTGTGTCCGCACCGATCAGCTCGACGCCGAACTGCCAGAACTGCCGGTAACGGCCTTTCTGCGGACGCTCGTAGCGGAAACAGTCGGCGAAGTAGCACCAGCGGATGGGTTTCGGGAGCACCTTGCCCTCGTTGACGTACATCCGGAGGACTGCTGCGGTCACCTCCGGCCGGAGCGTCATCTTTCTCCCCCCCTTGTCCTCGAAGACGTACATCTCCTGGATGATCCCTTCGCCGGACTTCATCGTGAAGAGTTCGAGGTGCTCGAAGTCGGGCGTGCAGACCTCCCGGTATCCCCACCGCCGGGCCGCGTCCCGCATCCGCCGCTCGATCAGCCGCCGCCGTTCCATCTCGTCGGGTAAAAAGTCCCGTGTTCCCCGTGGTTTCTGAAGCATTCAGTATTCTCCTGAACTAAAGTCTCTTGCGCGAACCCTTATCTTTTGTGCGCTCCGCCCTGCCGAGGAAGCGCTGAGCCGTGCTCTCGCCGTGCCAGACGTTCTCCCGGTCGACCCTGTCCTGGAGGTAGAGGGCCAGAAGGACCAGCCCGAGGCCGAGGTACTCCCACGCTTCGGCGTATGCGGTCACGAAAAAGCCCAGCAGGGCGAGCGCCGTGAAGGGAACTCCCATATAGGCCGCCTTCCGGTATCCGGGAAGACCTGTGCGGTAAAAGATCCGCAGGTCCCGGAGCCACAGGAAAACGGTGACGGCAACGCCGAAGCCTGCGACGTAGGCAAGATAGGACATGAGATGAAGTAATATTATACTTCCACCCCTATTTTTGTTATCGAACTATGCTGCCGAATGCCACCATCAGGGACATCCTCCGGATGTATCGTAACGGCGAGGTATCTGAGGACGAGGCTGCCGGTGCTCTCGAAGGGCTCCGCATCGAGTTTCTCGACGGCATGGCCCGGATCGATGCCGGGCGGAGCGTGCGCTGCGGGATGCCCGAGGTGGTGCTCGCCGAGGGAAAGGAGCCGGGGGCTTTTACCGAGATCATGCTCGCGCAGGTGAAGGCTGCCGGAAGGTGCGTCGGAACAAGGCTCTCGCCGGAGCATCTCGATTCTTTGCGGGCCCGGCTGCCGCCGGACGTCCGGATGGAGCATCGGGAGGCGGCACGGGGGGTCATCCTCTCGACGGATAACGAGCCCGCGCCCCGGCGGGGAACCGTCGCCATCCTCACGGCGGGGACGTCCGACATCCCCGTCGCCGAAGAGGCGAGGCTGATCGCCGAAGAGATGGGATGCGAGGTCAGGACAGCCTACGACGTCGGGGTTGCCGGGATCCACCGCCTCTTCTCGGCGCTCAAGGACCTGATACCGGCCGACGTCTTCATCGTGGCCGCTGGTCGGGAGGGGACGCTCCCGGCGATCGTCGCAGGACTGGTCGACCGCCCGGTGATCGGCGTTCCCGTGAGCACCGGCTACGGCTACATGGGCGGCGGCGAGGCGGCGCTTGCGAGCATGCTCCAGGCGTGTTCGGTGCTCGCGGTGGTGAACATCGACGCCGGGTTCACGGCGGGCGCTTTTGCCGCGCAGATCGCGCACGGAGGTAGCCGGGAATGAGCCGCGGGTTCTACATCGGGCGGTTCCAGCCCTACCATAACGGGCACCAGTCGGTGCTGGAGCGGATAGCCCGTTCCGCGGACGAGATCGTCATCGGGGTGGGGAGCGCCCAGCTCTCCCATACCGTGGAGAACCCCTTCACGGCGGGGGAACGGGTGCTGATGCTCACCCGGTCGCTCGAGAACCTCGAATGCCCGTTCTACGTCATCCCCATCGAGGATATCCAGCGCAACGCCCTCTGGGTCGCCCATGTCCGGTCGATGACACCGCCGTTCGATACGGTCTACTCATCGAACCCCCTCGTCATGCAGCTCTTCGCCGAGGCGGGGATGGAGGTTCAGTCCCCGGATATGTACGAACGATTGACGCACTCCGGCACCGCCATCAGACAGCGGATGCTCGACGGCGAGCCGTGGGAGTACCTGGTTCCCCCCGCCGTGGTGGACGTCATCCGGGAGATCCACGGCGTGGAACGGCTGCAGCGGATCGCGGGGAGCGACTGACGGGCGGAACCCTGATGGGTATGCCCGTCCTAATCGGATGAATCATGTTCAAGCAACTGCGAGACCTTTTCCGGCGAACCGAACCGGAGGAAGAGAGCCTGAAACTCTCGTTCGACGGCCTTCCCGCGTGGCTCGATGCCCGCGAAGAGGAGCTCGGGCGCGAACTTTCCGGTGCGACGGCTCCGCCGCGCGAGGCGATCCGCGGCACCCTCGAGCGCCTCAGGGAGGCGGTCGGTCGGATGGAGACGGCCGAAGGCGACGGCGAGGTTCACCCCCGGCTCCGCGACATATCCAGAAAGGCGCTTCCGGGGTTCACGAAGTCTATGGCGCAGATCCTCTCCCGCGAGCCAACTGGTGACCCCGAGGCGTTCTACGCGACCGCCGCCGAGATGCTGAAGGGCTCGCTCAAGGCGCTGAAGGGGCAGGGGAAGTACCTCTCCTCCGTCTACCCGGACGAGATGAAGGAGGTGCGCGCAGCCGTCAAAGATCTGGGCCGGGAGGTGAACACGATGAACGAGCCCCTCGCCCGGGCGCGTGACGGCCGCCGGCAGGTGGGAGACGTGCGGGAGTCGCATGCGTCCCTCGCCCGGATCCGCGAGGAGTATGCCGCCGCCGACGGGCAGGTCCGGGAATACGGGGCGGCGCTCGCGGTGGCGGAGAGTGAGATCCACAAGACGGAAGAGGATCTCGCTGCCCTCAAACAGCGCCCGGACTACGCCCGCAAGCAGGAGATCGAGGAGAAGATCCGGGCACTCGATGCCGTGGACGAGGAGGCCGGACGGGAGATGGCGACTCTCTGGACCACCGCCGCCCACGTCTTCCGCAAGGCAGGGAAGGTGGCCGAGAAGGCAGGGGACAGCGCGGCTGCCGCGTCAATCGACCGTGCGCTCGACGCGTATACGGATGACGGGGATGACCCGGTCGGCCCGACCGAAGCGGCTATGCCGGTCGTTCTCGCCATGATTCGGCGGGAGGATCTCCCCCTCAAGAACCAGGACGAGGTCCGCCTCTTCTCCGACGCCGAAACCCTGCCTGCCGCGATGAAGCGGGCGCTGGAGAAGCAGCGGGACGTCCGGGTGAAGCGGGCGGCAGAGCAGGAGGCCCTGGCCGCGCTCCCGGTGGTGGTCGAGGAGCAGCGTCTTGCGACCGCGCTCCCGGGGCTGCGCCGGGAGTCCGAGGCGAAGGCTGCCGCGAAGGCCCGGGCGGAGAGCCAGCGGGAGACGCTGCAGACCTCGTATGCTGCCGAAACCGAGAAGATCCGGTCGCGCACGGCTGCTCTCGCCGGCCGGGCTGTGGAGGTCGCTGTGCCCGACCTCCAGCCTCCGGCCTCATGACGGGGAAGGAACCGGGCAAAAATGCGACGGGTCGGAGGGTGCGATGGTCCGAAGGACCGGAGCTTGAGAAAATGCGAAGCGTTTTCGGGACCGGAGTTTGAGCACCGCAGGTGC